>JALSSR010000148.1 GCA_026984135.1 Bacteroidales bacterium | reverse complement strand
CCTTTGTATGTTTCCATTATATCGGCTAAGAAATGTTTCATGGCATTTGAATTTTTTCTTTTCGTTTGCAATTGTATGAAAATATTTGTTAACATCCAAACAATTTATATGGTTTTTTGCAAAAAAGGATTGGATTCCACTATTTTTCCACCACAATAATAGTAATTGCGACCACAATGCCCGGAGTATGAGGCTGTGTCATTCGCCGGGCTGTTCGGGATTTCCCAATCCCGAACCTGATATTTTCAGGATTTGCAATCCTACAATGATAAAGAATCCCAAAGATTTCCGGTTTAGAGATTTGGTAATGAATTACCTTTTGTGGGATTTAGTGTCATTTGAGTTTTAGTGTTTATTTTTTTCATCACAAAGATGTTAGCTTTCCTTCAGAGGTTTCATTTTTCGACAAATCTTTCATTAGTCTCACCTTCAGGGGAGATTTAGAGGGGTAAATCATCCGAATTGCAGCTTCGCTAGTCATCCAAAGAGCCCGAAGTGTGAGATCAAGCCACTCTCTACCCCTTGTTGGTGTTGTCACCAACAAGTAATACACCGAAAAAGCCCGAAGTACGAGGCCGTCTCTTTCAAAGGGCTGTTCGGGATATACTAAGGGAAAAAATATTATGGTCATCAACAAAAGATGTTTTGAAAAAATATTTTGTACATTTGAGCCGGAATTAAATGACCCGTTATGCCGGAAAACCGGAAAATAATTAAAGCACCCTTTCAGGTTATTGTGATTTTTATTGCACTGACCGTAATCGGACTTGCTTTTATTCCGAAGCTTTCGTTAAGGCTCAATCCGTCGCGGTTTATGCCCTCGCTTACTGTGGAATGCTACTGGCACAATGCTTCACCTGAGAACATGGAGCGGGAGGTGACCTCTTTGATAGAGGGTGCCGTAAGTATGATCAAGGGTGTTGAAAAGGTCAGTTCCGTATCATCAAAAGGAAGGGCGTCTGTCACGGTTACATTTGATAAATATGCTGATATGGATGAGGTCAGGTTTGAGACGGCTACTGCAATGCACCGTATTTACGGAAATTTTCCGGAACAGGTTACCTATCCCCAAATAACGATGAACCGTCCCGACGACGATGACAACGACCGCTCGCTCATTTCATATACTCTTAACGGGCCTGAGGCTCCCTGGCGAATTCAAAAGTATGCCGAAGATAATATTAAAAAACGCTTATCGGAGATTGCGGGTGTTGACAGGATAAGTGTTTACGGTGCTTCACCTGTGGAGTGGCAGGTGCTTTATAATCCCGACATATTGCAAACGCTCCATATTTCCACTTCGGAAATAGCGCAGGCAATTAATAATTTCTTTGCGGGCACGCAGGTTGGGTATGCCTATGAAATAAGGGGAGATGCTAAAAATTATTACACGGTGAATATTGTCTCACCTGCCGACAAACCCGAATGGAGTAAAATTCCGGTCAAGAAAACAGGGCAGCGGGTTATTTATTTGACGGACATAGCAACCGTGAAACAAAAAGAGCGTGATCCTTCATCGTACTACAGGATAAACGGTTTGAATACTATTAATTTGGTTGTTTATCCCGTTAAAGGGGCAAACAATATTATTGTGGCTTCAAGAGTGAAAGCGGAAATTGAGAATATCGGGAAAACACTCCCGACGGGATATGAGTTATTCGTTAGCTACGATTCCACCGAATATATAAAGGATGAACTAACGAAAATCAGCCGTCGTACCGCATTCACAATAGTGATATTACTCCTTTTTGTTTTGATTATCAGTCTTAGTTTCAGGTATTTATTTATTATTTTGATAGGGTTGTTGTCGAACATCTCCATCAGCTTTGCACTATATTATTTTCTTGGTATCGAGATACACCTATATTCACTTGCCGGTGTTACCATTTCACTCGGACTTATTATTGACAACACGATAGTGATGATTGATCATATCCGTCACAAGGGGAATATCAAAGTATTTACGGCATTGCTTGCTTCTACGCTTACAACTATAGCCGCATTGACAATAATTTGGTTTTTGCCGGAAAACATTAAACTTAACCTTTGGGATTTTGCGGGCATTATTATTGTTAATCTTGCCGTTTCGCTTGTCATATCGCTGTTTTTTATACCGGCTCTACTGTATTATATACCTTTGAAGTCTAAGTCTGCCAAAACAATGTTCCGGAGGCGCAGGCTGATAGTTAAAAGCGGAAAACTTTACGAGCGTACAATTACTTTTTTGCTGAACCACAGGGTTGTTGCCATTATCGTTGTAATAATTGTTTTCGGGTTACCGGTTTTTTTGTTGCCCAATAAACTTGAGGGTGACAAGTGGTATGATACGGCTTACAATAAGACATTGGGTAGTGATTGGTATATCGAAAATGCCAGACCCTGGGTTAATAAGATACTCGGCGGAAGCCTGCGATTGTTCGTGAATTATGTTTATGAGGGCTATAACTATTCAAGGCCCGAGCAGACAAAGCTATATGTTTCCGCATCAATGCCGAAGGGTTCCACTTTAGGTCAGATGAATGAGGTTTACCTGACAGTTGAGAATTATTTGTCGCAATTTCCCGAGATTGATAAATATATAACAAGGATATCAAGTCCGCAAAATGCCTCAATGTCAATTTTTTTCAAAAAAGAGTTTGAAAACAGTTCGTTTCCGTACATTTTAAAAGCCCGCCTGATATCGCGCAGTCTTGATCTCGGAGGGATAAGCTGGAATATTTACGGTGTGGGAAAAGGGTTTTCCAATTCCACCGGAGTGTCGGATCAGGTGAATTACCGTGTTTCGATGTACGGATACAATTATGACGAGTTGTATCGTCAGGCGTTAAAATTAAAGGCAAAACTATTGAAACATCCGCGAATAAAGGATGTTGATGTTACAGGCGGAAAATACTGGTGGGAGAGGTATGCCGAGTATGAATATATTCTTGATGTTGATAAAGAGAAGCTGGCGTTGCACAAAACGGGTTTGCCTGTTATACTTGCCGGAATAAACAGATTCAACACTTCCGGTGGTGTACCGTTGTCGCTGTTTGCCGGTAAGGACCTTGTAAATATAAATATTAAACCTGACTCAAAACGAAATACCGATGTGTGGAACATTATGAACACCCCCATTGATACCTCGGGATTTAAGCTGAAAGAGTTTGCCGGCATAACAAAACAACGAGCCAGCCAGTCTATTTATAAAGAAAATCAAAATTATCTCAGGCTTGTAAAATATAACTACCTCGGAAGCTTTAAATTCGGAAACAAATATCTTGAAAAGGTCTTGAACGAGATGAAAGATGAGATGCCGCTGGGCTATTATGCCGAGAAGTCAACATATTATTGGTTAGGAGATGAGGTGGAAAAGCAATACGGATTGTTGCTGATAGTTATTGCCCTGATATTTATGATATGTGCGGTTTTGTTCGAGTCGCTGAGGCAGCCTCTTGCAATTGTAATAATAATACCGCTTTCATTCACCGGTATTTTCCTGACATTCTACTGGTTCGACTTCAGTTTCGACCAGGGCGGATATGCATCTTTCGTGCTTTTAAGCGGGCTTGTGGTCAATTCGGCAATATATATCATAAACGAGTTCAACGCACTGAAACGAAAGTTTTCAAAAAGGAATATCCCGATGGTTAAACTCTACCGGAAAGCTTTCGACAACAAGATAATTCCCATACTTTTGACCATACTTTCCACTATTCTCGGACTGCTGCCTTTTGTGCTTTACGGCGGAAATGATGTTTTCTGGTTTGCCCTGGCGGCCGGTTCCATAGGCGGATTGCTGTTTTCGTTGATTGTCATTGTGATATATCTGCCGCTGTTTGTGGTGGGTAGAAAGGTCGTCAATACTACCTTAGAAAGGTAATTGAGCGTGATAAGGTTCTGAAGTTTCGCAGTAAAAATATTGATTTTACATATTATTGGGTATGAGTTTATTGCATCAATCCATGATGCCATAGTGGTTCTTAGTATCTTTGAGTCTTAGTTGCAAAATAGCGGAAAATTAGCCACAAAGACACGAAGGCTCAAAGAAAATACAAAGGAAAACTCATATAACTGACTCACCGTATTTCCCATCGTGTCAGTTGTCCCGGATGCAACATCTATAAATCCATATAATCCTGAAACACAACCTGTATAAATGATTTGCCCTCTTTTATTGTTTGAGCTTTCAGACTGTCGGGCAGTTCGATGCTGCGGAATGTTTTGTAGTTGTTGTCGTAAAAGAAATAGCCCCGGGGACGAATCCACCCGATTCCTTCTTCGAAAGAGTTATATGCAAACTCTTTTGTATAGGGATTCATAATGTTTTTACTCCATTGGAACTGCGTTGCATTAATATCCATTTGTGAAAGCAATGTTGCGGAAAAGTCCACATTCGATGCAAGTTTATCAATGGTTTTGCCTTTGAAATCATCATTCAGGACATTGCCGTAAAACAGCATGAAAGTCTTACAATAGCCGGGGGAGGGGTAGGCCCATTTTTTATAGGTATCGTGACTATGATCGGGTATAAAAACAAAGAGAGTATTGTCGTACCAATCTTTTGTTTTTGCTTTTTCGATGAAATCTCCTATGACGCTGTCGGCATAAAATGCGGAGTTGAGATAAAGGTTTTGATAGTGGTCATCCACAAACTTTCGATGTTTCATCGGCATATCAAAAGGTGCGTGTGTGCTTAAAGTATATATTACACTGAAAAAGGGTCTTTTATCTTTTCCTATTTCTGATAGTTGCCTGTTGAATACCCAGGCGTCGTGAACACCGAGTTTTCCTTGCGGAATATCCGACGGAAAGTCATATATTTCCGTAATGCGATCAAAACCACTGTAATAGACATATCCTTTCATATTGCCGTAAATAAGTTGACCGCCGAAATAATATGAGGAGAAGTATCCCTCGTTTTTCAGTACATGATTGAGATTTGGAGTACGTTTATATTTATCCGGTTGTATGGTAACGCAACTTATGGGATGTGCGGGAAAACCACCGAGAAGACAGGCAATTCCCTGTTCCGAGCGTTCGGAACTGGAATATATATTTGTAAATAGCAGCCCTTTACTTGCAAGTTTCGACATCTCGGGTGCTATTCCTTTTCTGCCGCCAAGCTCTTCCAAAAGATCAGCCGACCAGCTTTCGAGAATCACAAAAACAATGTTGGGTCTTTTTACTTTTAAAAACCTGATTGTCGTATCTTTAGGTACTTCATATAATTTTTTGACCGTTTGTTTTGCCTCACTCAAGTCGTAATAATCAAACGGATTTTTATCCATATTGTTTCTGTTCTCAAAATAGCTTTGCATAAAGTTGTAGCCCGAGTTTGTCGCTGCAATGTTCAGGATGTTATGCTTCGAGAAATATGCATCGCTTTGTACAATAACTATCTCCTGAATACCTCCGCGAAGCCCGATTAATATAAAACCCGGTGTGAGAATGAGGAACAGTGCCGTGAAAATAAAATTACGTTTTACATTATGGAGATTTCTGTAAAAGAACCTATTATAAAGATAAAAAGAGCCGGCAACCTGAATAATAAAAACGGTTATCAGCAAAATGAAAGTCCACGTGGGAGCGGTATTATAAATTTCATCGGGATGATGGAGGTAATTAAGAGCCTTTGCAGGAAGTTTAGTTTTCCATTCGCCGTAAATACCCAGTTCGGCAGTGGTGATTAAAGAGTATGCCGAGAGAATAATAACGGTATAGACCTTATTGACAACATTAAGCCACTTTGGGCTATAAACCGATTGTATAACAAGAATAAAGAACGGAATGATTATCATATAACTTGCCGCTACCGCATCAAGCCTGAGTGCGTGGGGAAATGTTGACAGCAGTTCACCGAAGCCAATACCATCCCGGACAATATCTTTGATATAATAGAGTAGGAAAATTGCACGTGCAACCGCAATGAACAGTATGTAAAAAACAAACTGCCTTAACAGAGAACCAATTATTTTAAACATTTTCAGTAATTAAAAACGGTCAAAAATAATTCTTTTGTAGAATTACACAATGCATTTTAGAAAATATCAAGTATTTTTATGGGTTTACCCCTGAACTCAAAAGTGTCACCAACCTTTTTACCCTCCATAGCCTGAAAGAAAGGTACTTTAAGAGAGATGGCATAATAGGTGTCGCTGTCGACAATAATCTTACCAAGTCCGATGGAGATAAAAACCTTTTGAATATCGGTTATCACCACAGCACCGAATTCCACTTTATCGTGGTGAATTGTTTGGTCCACACGGTGAAGTATTTTCAGGTTCGCCAGTTCCTGTTCAAGTTGTTGGGCAAACATATCTCTCTTCCTGATAAGTTGCATCATATGTGAGTCGAACATATCTGTTGTATTCTTATCTTCATGGGCAGCCCTCTCAGCTTCAGCCATAGCTTGTTCCAGATGTTTAATCTTTTTCATCTGCGCTTTTTCACACTCGTCGTATATGCTTTTCTTCAGCACTCTTTTGTCCATATTAAACATAATAATTACTGTTTTTTCAAAATTAGTTAATTTTAACGTCAAAAGCAACTTTTTATTACAAAAATTTCAGATTTTTGCAAATTATATTCTAACATCTAAATATATACAAAAATGTCAGAGATACCCAATCATCCCGCATATTCAAAAAACGTTTTTGAAATGATAACCGTTGCCAACGATTTTTGTATTTTTTTTGCAAAAATAGAAACTTATTCCAAAACCGAAACAATAGATTACCTGCAAAAAGTTTGTCCCTTGCTTTACATAAAAGGTGCATTACTCCCCGACGTCGAAGTTGAAAACCCGGAAGCTAACGAAAGGTTTGTGACAGAAGGGGATTGGGAGATTTTGTTTAATGAGTTGAGGAATAAATTTCAGCCTGATGATGAGTTTTGGTTTATTGATAATAGTGATATAAATAATCCGGATCCCATAAAAGGAAGTCTGGGAGAACATTTTGCGGATATATATCAGGATTTGAAGGATTTTTTAATGTTATATCAAAAAAACACGCTTGATGCTAAAGAGAATGCGGTTTTTGAGCTTAAGCGGTTATTTGCGACTCACTGGGGATTGCGGATTGTGAATGCAATGAAAACGTTGCATTATATCACGTTGAAGAACTTACCTCCCGAAGAGGATATGACCTATGATATTTTTTAATTATTCGGGGTTATTCCGCTTCAGGATTTAAAAACTTGTCCATGGTTTTCAGGAGAAGTTGTCTGTTGACAGGTTTTGTAATATAGTCGGAGCAGCCTACTTCAATACTTTTTCTTTTATCGTCGGCCATAGCGTAAGCTGTCTGGGCTATTACGGGCAGTTTTTCTTTCATCTCCCTGATTTTTCTTGTGGCCTCAAACCCGTCCATTTCAGGTAGTTTGATGTCCATAAGCACCAGGTCTATTTCCGGATGATTTTTTATCATATGAACAGCCAATTGTCCGTTTGCGGCATGTAGAATGCGAACACCGGTTGGTTTTAATATCTCATCAAGAAAAATCAGGCTCATCTCGTCGTCTTCAACGACCAGAACTGTTTTGCCTGCCCACTTATATTTGTTTTTTAATTCTATCGTTGATAGTGACGGCTCCTGCTTTGCCGGGATGAATACGGATTCAGGCAAGGTGAAATACAATTCAGTACCTTCACCGAGGGAGGAGTTGAGCCATATTTTACCACCCAGTTTTTCGACGATTTTTTTTGCAATGGTAAGCCCGAGGCCTGTTCCCCCGTAATGTTTTGAAATGTCGTACTCTATTTTCATAAACTTCTCAAAAACTGCGTCCTGCAATTTTTTAGGGATTCCGATGCCGGAGTCCTTAACAAAAAACAGAAGGTCTTTCCATCCGTTGTCGGTAAAATCCTTTTCTTTTACCCTGCAACCAATCTCAACATATCCCTCCTCTGTAAACTTGAGAGCATTGCCAATGAGATTGTCAAGTATTTGCTTCAGCCGCCTTTTGTCGGTACGAATTATGGTGCTGCTGCTGATATTAACATTAAGACGTAGTTCCAGCTTCTTCTCTTTTTGTTTGTAGAGATCGTCTTCCTTATAGCTGTTGTACAATTCATTCAGGAAATGAGTTACGGGAAATTCTTCCATATGTAATTCAATATCCCTTGTTTCGATTCTGCCGAGGTCAAGAACATCATCAACTATTTTGAGAATGGACCTGCCGCTGGTTTTAATGATGTTGATGTACTTGTTTTTTTCTTCTTTTGAAATGCCGTTCTGACGGAGTAACTCCGAAAAACCCAGAATCCCGTTTAAAGGAGTTCTGACCTCATGGCTGATATTGTTGAGAAGAGTTGTCTTGAGTTCATCATTGTTTTTGGTTATCTCAATTTTTTTCTTAAGCTCTTTTTCCTTTAGCTTTCTCTCGCGGATCTCCTTCTTTAGTTGTTTGTTAAAGTGGTATAGCTCAAGGTTTTCCTCCTTTATTTTGATGCCTGTAGCCACTTCGGGTTTTGTCTGCTCTTCCAGCAGAACCAGCTTGTCAATTTTGTCGGTGGCAATGGTGAGAATCCTTGATATAACATTCCCGAACATCTCAATATTTTTGTCGGAAGGCTCAGTTTCAATAAAAACGATGAATCCGAAAGGTATAGGTCTGCAATGAAAGGGAAATATTGAAATTAGTTCGGGTTCGATGTTAAGGTCTGAATTCATTACAAAGCCGGCTTTTGTCATGTCCTTTCCCGAAATATAGGACGGGCCGTTTTTTAATTTCTCAATAAGCGATGTGGACAGGGAAAAGAGGCAATCATCAGTGTTGGTAAGGTTTGTAGAGGGGTAACCGGATATGATTTTATAGTCATTGTTTTCAATTGCACAGCACAGACTGATTGGTATATTACGGATTACCGAAATCCTTTCCAGTATCTGATACAACAATTTATCCTTGTTGTCAGCCTGGGTTATGATTTCCGTAACAAGCCACAGCAATAGCTTCTCGTCCATCCCCTCAGCCATCTGTTCGTTTTGCTTTTCGAGAAGTTTTATGCGAAGTTTCAACTCATTTATTACAGATTCCTCTTTAGTAACCATTCTAAATACCAACCTCCGTTTTTATTTTTGGTAAAAACAAAAAATAATTTACAGTATTAATTCAGACCTATTTAACCGAATTCAGCAAGGCAAATATGGTTCCATAAGTAAAATATTACGGTTGATTTATCACAACGATAGCGCTTTATCCCTTTTATTACAGAGATGCGGGAGTTATTAACTATTTATTAATAATTTTTCGCCGGATTTTTTTTTCTCATTTTGACAAACTATTTCTAATATTTGGAATTCCGTGTCTTTTTGAGACTGGCCGCTTTAAAGTTGAGAATTCTGTTTTAACGACTTTGTTTTAGGCTGTCCAATGCCGGAAACGGAAAATATTCGGATTTGACGTGCGATGTGTCCATAATTACCTTCATTTTTTCCACAATATCGGGATGCTGAGCTGCAACATCATTTGTTTCTCCGATATCGTCTTTCAGATTATAAAGTTCAATGGGAGCATCAGGGTGTTTTTTAAGTTTTTGCCGTACGGCTTTCCAGTCACCCATACGTACTGAAACTTGACCTCCATAGGACGGGAACTCCCTGTAAATGAAGGGATGTTTTTTAACGTTATCCTGTTGGAGCATAACCGGCACAAGGCTGACGCCATCGGTTTTTTTATCAGGGCTTGCTCCGATTATATCTGCAAAAGTTACGTAAAAATCTTCAAATCCCGAGATGTGATCCGAAACTGTCCCGGGTTGAATCTTTCCTTTCCACCTGGCTATCATCGGTACTCTTATGCCTCCTTCGTAAACACTGCCTTTCAAACCCTTCATAGTGCCTGCACTTTTAAAAAAGTATGAGTCGGAACCTCCTAATCTGCTGAAAGTAGGGCCGTTGTCACTTGTGAAAAAGACCACCGTATTATCGTCAAGCCCAAGCTCTTTAAGCAGTGACATTATCTTTCCGATTTCCCTGTCCATTCTTGTTACCATAGCTGCATAAGTCGCCCGGGGATACATGTTGGGCAGATAGCCTTTATTGCCCGTATAAACGGAATCGGGAATGGTTTTTTTGTAATATTCAAGCGAAGGTTCATCATCCGGAATTTGTAATGCAAGG
This sequence comes from Bacteroidales bacterium, assembly GCA_026984135.1. Classification (GTDB taxonomy): domain Bacteria; phylum Bacteroidota; class Bacteroidia; order Bacteroidales; family JAADJA01; genus JAADJA01. The sequence continues at coordinate 2,136 of JALSSR010000148.1, read as the reverse complement.
TGCGGAACGGTAAAGGGAACGTACAGAAAGAAAGAGGTATCTTTGTTATCCCTGATAAATTTTACAGCCTTTTCCATCATCTTATCCATAGAATAGTCGGGTCCTTTATAGCGGTCATAGGATTTGGGATCAAGCGGGTCGCCTTTCAGCCTCTCGTGGGGAATATAGGCTGCATTTCTTAAAGTATCCCAATGATTGTTTTCCCAAAGGTGTGTGGGGTAATAGTCGTGTGCCTGTTTCTGACACAGATATCCGTAAAAATAGTCGAATCCCTGCTTGTTGGGGCGGCCACTGTTATTAGCAAATCCAAGTCCCCATTTTCCGATGGCTCCGGTAACGTAGCCATTCTCTTTCATAAAAGTGCCGAGCGTTTTAGTATTCGGTGGAAGCGGCAGTTGTCCGCCTTCATTGTCATCACGATAACCACCCAACTCGTAGTTTCCTCTAACGTAGGCATGTCCTGGATGTAATCCCGTTAGCAGAACACAGCGCGAGGGTGCACAAACTGGACTTCCTGCATAATGGTCGGTAAATCTCATACCTTCTTCGGCAAGTTTGTCAATGTTGGGAGTCTTAATGATTTTTTGGCCATAGGCTCCAACTTCATTATAGCCGAGGTCATCAGCCATAATAAAAATAATGTTGGGTTTCTTTGCCTCTTTTTTCGAGTCTCTGTTGCAGGCAAAACTCAATGCAATTACCGTAAGAAATAAAGGGATAAATAGCTTTTTCATATATTTCGATTTAACTAATATTTTGATCCTTGTTATTTATTGATGCCACGAATGCACGAATGAACAATTTCCATATTTAATTAAAATGTAACGCATCGTACGGACTTGTTTCACATCGTAAACTTTACAAGTTCTATTTTATGTAATTGCCTGAATTATAGTAGATATAACTCGAAGATTTTTGTATTTCATTCAGCATAAGTATATTTTGTTACTCAATCATAATTTCATCAATAAAGAGCCGGCATTTTTCATCTTCTCCGGGATGTCCGGCGGGGCAGTTTCCACGATTTTTTGCAATTATTTTCAGATATTTTGCCGGTGTATCCTTTAAATTGACAGTCAACTCGTTTCTTCCTTTTACCGTACTTTTATTAAGTTGACCGGAATTGATCTCTTCAACTTTGATGAAATCCTTTCCGCTGAAAGATGTGAAAACTTCAATAGTATCGGGAAGGTAAATTCGAGAATTTTCATCCTTAAAACATCCCAATGTCACCTTTTTAATATTTTTTTTATAAATGCCAAGATAAAGTGTTGCTTCGAAATTATTTCCCTGAAATCCAAGCCATTCCTTATTATGGAAGTCCTGACCTCCTTCTTTTTTATTGATGAGGGAATATGCTCCCATACCTGAATATTCGGGTAAAGGATCGTATTTAAGGTCGGCACTTTTAATTTCCAAAGTCCTTTTAAAAACAAGTTCCGAAACATCTGATGGTGAGCCATCTCTGAATGCTGCCGCTTTTAGTGTTACTGTCTTCAGCAGAAGAACGGGATCTTTATACAACGGTGAGTTAATATCCGGGTCTTTGCCGTTCAACGTGAAATGTATTTGGCAACCGGGCTGACTAACGGAAAAATCAACTAATTGTGCCTTGGAATAAATGCCGCTATTGATTGAGAAAAAAGGTTTAGGAATATACTCGTTTTTGTTTTGAGATGACATTTTCTTTTCCTTTTTTAAAGCTCCGGTAACAGGTTTGCCGATCCATTCAATCGGCTGAGGTATGTTGAGCAGATAAAGGATTGTTGAGGCAGTATTAAAAACATTGTTTGGTTGCTCAATAACTCTGTTTTTGATAGTTTCCGGTCCTGAAATTATTACAGGTACTTCTATTTCATTCATACTCAATCCTCCATGTCCCTGGTCCTTGCCGCCGTGGTCCGTAACAACCAGAAAATAGGTATCATCATACATCCCGGCCGATTTAAGAACGTCAATAAAATTACCTATTATACTGTCAACCTGTTCAATCCTTTGAATATACTTTTTTGAGCCCCATCCGTATTTATGTCCGTAATCATCGGGGCTGTCAATATATACGAACGAAAAGCGCGGATCGTTTTCGGTGATCCATTTTCCCGCATTTTCAAAAGAGACACCGAATCCTTCAGTAAA
>JALSSR010000147.1 GCA_026984135.1 Bacteroidales bacterium | reverse complement strand
GTAACAATAGTCTGGCCGGTGGTGCATATATCGAAAAGCAAAATTTGAGCTATTTTATTCGTGGTGACGGGCTGGTGAAATCGTTGGATGAAATAGGAGCTATTGTTGTGAAAAATATTAATGGCAAACCTCTACTTATTCGTGATATTGCAAGTGTGCATTTTGGTCATGCCAACAGATTCGGTGCTATAACCGCCAACAGTGAGGGGGAAAAAGTGATGGGGCAGATAATGATGCTGAAAGGGGCTAACTCGAAAAAAGTTATTACAGCTGTCAAAGAACGTGTGGCTGAAGTGCAAAAAAGCCTTCCCGAGGGTATTTTTATTAATCCTATTGTTGAAAGAAGCGAGTTGATAGCAAAAACATCTTTTACGATTGTGGAGAATCTTTTGCTCGGTTGTATCATAGTTATCTTTGTTGTCATATTGCTTCTCGGTAATTTACGATCTGCTCTGGTCATTGCCTCTATCATTCCTCTGGCATTGCTTTTTACAATTTCTATGATGTACATTTTTCATATTGATGCCAACCTGATGAGTCTCGGTGCACTTGACTTCGGTATCATAATAGACGGGGCGGTTATAATTGTTGAGTTCATTGCCATGCGAATAACACTTGCGGCAAATGAATTTGAGAAAGCCGGAAAAGAAGACCGGAAATTACTGATTGACAGGATTGCATACGAAGGATCTTCAAAAATGATCAATTCGGCTATTTTCGGTCAGGTGATAATTCTGATAGTTCTTATTCCCATACTGGTCCTTAGTGGTGTTGAGGGGAAGATGTTCCGGCCTATGGCTCTCTCCTTCAGCTTTGCAATAATAGGTGCAATGATTTTCGGGCTTACCTGGGTGCCGGTTGCCTCGGCAATGTTCCTGAAGCCTGCATCGAAACCTAAAAAGAGCATATCGGAATGGATAATGGATAAGGCTTATGCTTCGTACTGTCCGGTTATTAAACTTGCCTATAACTATAAAGGTATTGTGTTTGGTTTGGCTCTTGCATCATTAGTGTTGACAGGCTATTTGTTTTCAAAAATGGGAGGAGAGTTTGTACCCACTCTTGATGAAGGAGACTTTGTAATTCAACCTGTTTTTAAAACCGGAACATCATTGAGTAAAACAATTGAACTGACAACAAGAATCGAAAATATTTTAAAGGATAGCTTTCCCGAGGTGGATCAAATCGTTTCAAGAATAGGAGCGGCTGAAGTTCCTACCGATCCGATGTCAATGGAGGAGGTGGATGTAATTATAAAACTGAAACCTAAAAAACAGTGGGTAACGGCATCAAGCAAGGAAGAGCTTGCAAATAAGTTTAAAGAAGCCTTAATGATAATTCCGGGTGTGGAATATGAATTTACCCAGCCTATTGAAATGCGTTTCAATGAGCTTATCACCGGTGTCAGAGCGGATATTGCCGTGAAAATTTTCGGGGAGGATCTTGAATATCTGAATGAAAAAGCAAAGGAGGTCAAAAAGCTGATTTCCGGTGTGCCCGGTGCCGCGGATGTTATTGTGGAAAAAACAGCCGGGCTGCCGCAAATGATAGTTAAGTATAATCGTGATAAACTTGCATATTACGGATTGTCTTCCGAAGAGCTTAATAAACAGTTGTCTATGGCATTCGGCGGCTCTATTGCGGGAAGAGTGTTTGAGGGTGAAAAACGATTTGATATAGCTGTGCGCTTTAAAGAGTCTTTCAGAAAGGATATTGATAATATTAAACAAATGAATGTGGCTTTACCCAACGGGAATCAAGTGCCGCTTTATCAACTTGCCGATATCTACTATACAAAAGGACCTGCGAAGATATCCCGTGACAATACTCATCGCAGGGTTGTTGTAAGTGTCAATGTTCGTAACCGTGATTTGGAGTCGGTTGTAAGGGATATTGAAGCACTAATCAACAAAAATCTGCAACTGAAGTCCGGATATTATATAGATTACGGAGGACAGTTCGAGAATCTTAAGAATGCTACAAATCGCTTGAAAATTGCCGTTCCGGTTGCCTTGTTATTGATATTTATCTTTTTACATTTTGCTTTCAAATCATTGAAAGAGGCGGCAATGATATTTTCTGCTGTTCCTTTGTCGGCTGTAGGTGGTGTGGTGTTTCTTTGGATACGGGGGATGCCTTTCAGCGTTTCGGCAGGTATCGGATTCATAGCATTGTTCGGTGTGGCTGTTTTAAACGGAATAGTTCTCATCGAACACCTTAAAGAGTTAAAAGAGGAAGGGATGACAGATTTGCGTGAGTTGGTTTTGAAAGCATCCCGCGAACGTTTGCGTCCCGTTCTGCTTACAGCTTCGGCGGCAGCGCTCGGTTTTTTGCCAATGGCAATTTCCACTTCCGCCGGTGCCGAGGTGCAAAGACCTCTGGCAACAGTGGTTATCGGCGGCCTTGTTACTTCAACATTGCTTACTATGATAGCGTTACCTCTTTTATATGCCGTTTTGTTTAATGTGACAGGAATAGGTTTCAGACCGTTGAGAATTAAACGTAAAATGGCAGTTGTCTTTATTCCTCTGATGCTGTTTGCAGCACACAGTGCCCATACACAGAATACTTCCCTGACTCTTGACCGGGCTATTACTATTGCCATTGAGAACAATAAAGAACTAAGGGCATATTACCTGATGAAAGAACGCAGCGATGCTCTCATACCTTCTGCTTTCAGTATCGATCAAACCA
>JALSSR010000146.1 GCA_026984135.1 Bacteroidales bacterium | reverse complement strand
GACAGGCTTCAACGAGCATTTCCCATATGAAATTGAGGAGACCAATACCGTTGACATACCAAAGGGCGAGGACAGATATTCAAATGGAGTTTGGAATTATGCCGACGCCGACAACCTCAACACTGACCAGATGTTTGCCGGCAATCTTACATATTCGGTTTTAAGCTCCGAACCTGAAAAGATTATGCCGCACCTGTTCAAAGGGTTTGATGAGAGTTTTTCCGACAGAGTGGTAAAAGACGACATCATCATTGCAGGAGCAAACTTCGGGTGCGGAAGCTCAAGGGAGCACCCTGCCGTGGGGTTATCCCATGCAGGAGTGAAAGCCGTTGTGTGTAAATCCGTAAACAGGATTTTCTACCGTTCGTCTGTTAATCAGGGACTTCCTATCATCCTTCTGCCCGACGCAGTAGATGCCTACAAACAGGGAGACAAGGTGGACGTGAATCTCGAAAAAGGAGTTGTGAAGGTTGCAGATAAGGAATTCGGCTTTGCTCCGTTACCTGATAAGCTAATGAAGATATTTGAAGCAAGAGGGCTGGTGAATTTTATTAAGGCGATGGTGTAGCGATTTGCTATACCAGTCCTTGCAAGGAGGAACGACGAAGCAATCCGCCTGCCTTCCCCGTCATTGCCTTTAGTATGGGGTTATGCGGCTGCTTCGCAGGACATTCAATAACGTGAGTGGATTAGGCAGGATGATTAGATTCCAATAGTGCCAAATGAGGATAATTAGCAAACATTGTCAATTTAGAAATTAAGTTTCAATTGCTCATTCAGCCTGAATGTTTTACGGTGATATTTTGTAATGCCGAATTGTGTTATTGCAGCCCTGTGCTCTTTTGTGGGGTAACCTTTGTTTCTGTCCCAACCGTATTGAGGGTGTTCTTCGTGAATTTTCCGCATAAAATCATCCCTGAACGTCTTTGCAAGAACGGAAGCTGCAGCAATTGACATATATTTCCCGTCGCCTTTCACGATGGTACGGTAAGGAATATCCCCGTATGGTTTGAACCTGTTTCCGTCAATCAGCAGGAATTCGGGGGTTATCTTCAGTTTGGCGACTGCCTTATGCATTGCAAGTATTGATGCATTCAGAATATTAATCTCATCAATTCCTTCATTATCAACAGACTCAACAGCCCAGGCAATGGAATTTTCAATGATATTTTCCCGCAGTAAAAGTCTGTTTTTCAAAGATAGCTTTTTAGAATCGTCAAGCAACTCATTTTCATAATCTCCGGGTAATATCACAGCGGCAGCAAAAACTGGTCCTGCTAGACATCCTCTCCCGGCTTCGTCACATCCGGCCTCAACCAAATTTCTATTGTAAAAAGGTTTTAACATTTAATATAATTAAAATACGGCCATCAGGTTATTAATCACAATTAAAATCACCAGCAATGCCAATAATGTCTCTACAACCCAATATCGTCTAACTTCAGGTAGTGCTCCCGAAACGAATATTGCTATGGGAATCGTAATAAAAGCCTGTGTGGCACTGAAGAAGTCACCGGCAAGAAAGAAATTAACAAAAGTAACAACAAACATCCAAAAAACAGCCCAATATCTCTTGCGCAATGTAATTGGTTTTTCATCAAGGCTTGACAGCACGTTGAACAGAGACCATAAGAATAATAAAGCAATAATAATATTAATGGAATATTCTAAAATCCCTGCCGGCAGAGTATAATGAAATCCGGCAAAAGACAAAAAGAACGATTGGTAACTGACAAAGGCAAGGTCAAGCTCATCATTCCAGAAAAACCACACCCACAGGAATAAATAGGGGGTAATAAGTCCTATAAGACTTATCAGCCATTCGCGCCACCTGTACAAGCTGTAAATGATAAATGAAAACCATACAAATGCCAAAAGGTATATTGCGGGTAAATAAAAAAACGATGCCAAAGAGATAAAAAATCCCGTATTAAACACCCTTTCATAAGCCTCTTCTTCGGTGTAAACACTTAACAGATTGTTAAGTGCAAGAATCACAAAAAGACCGGCTATAATTGCCGGATGCAGAGTAAGATTTGATACGGAATGCCCGTAAAAGACAATGAACAGCAGAGCGGGAACCAGCGTATTCTTATCCGTAAGATTATTTTTCACCAAAACATAATTGAGTAACAATGCCGTAAAAAAGGTAATCGCAAAAGCTATAAAAACACATACTACCGGGATTTCAAAAGTTAATGAACTTAACAATGAGCTGCCGGGAGTAAGAAATCCGTTTATCTCCACAGTGTCCACAGAAGGATGAATGAACGCACCGGCCCAAATTGCAAGTGCAATCAAGACCAGCAGTAAATACTGCACAGGATAACTCTCTTTGAATGTTTTTATCAGCATTTAACTATCCTCATTTTTCATAAATCCATAAGATCCCTACCCAAATCTTTACGGTAATATTTCCCTTCAAAGTTAATATTTTCCGCAATAGCGTAGGCTTTGTTCAACGCATCCTCCATTCTATCACCATATGCGGATACAGCCAAAACCCGCCCCCCGTTTGTTACGATGTTTCCGTTTGCATCTCTCTTTGTTCCGGCATGAAACAATATACAATCCTTCACTGCGTCAAACCCCGACATCACCTTTCCCTTTTCATAACTTCCCGGATATCCTCCGGACACAAGAAATACCGAAGCCACATATTTATCCTCAAACTCTATTGTTTTTCCTGACAAGTTATTTTCTCCGACAGCCCTAAAAAGCTCAACCATATCCGATTTGATGCGCGGAATAACAGATTCGGATTCGGGATCGCCCATCCGCACATTATACTCGATAACATAAGGGTCGTCTCCAACCTTTATCAAACCAAAGAAGATAAACCCTTTATATCTTAATCCTTCATTTTGAAGACCGTCAATAGTAGGTTTTATTATTCTCCGTTCGATTTTTTGCATAAACTGCTCATGAGCAAAAGGAACAGGTGAAATTGAGCCCATTCCTCCCGTGTTCGGGCCTGTATCGCCCTCTCCTATTCTCTTATAATCTTTTGCCGAAGGTAATACTAAATAAGAAAGGCCATCAGTCAAAACAAAAACGGAAAGTTCAATACCATTCAGGAACTCCTCAATGACAACCTTACTTGACGCTTTACCAAAACGCTCATTTTCAATCATATCCCTAAGCTGTTCTTTAGCCTCAATCAAGGAGTCAATTATCAGCACACCCTTTCCCGCTGCCAGTCCGTCAGCTTTCAAAACATAGGGCGGCTTCATCTTTTCCAGGAATGTAAAAGCTTCTTCAATACGGCTTTTATCAAAAGTTTCATACTTAGCAGTCGGAATGCCGTACTTTTTCATAAACTCCTTTGCAAAATCCTTACTGCCTTCGAGCATTGCAGCTTCTTTTTCGGGACCGATAACAGGAATCTCTTTCAAATGGTCATCATTGAGAAAAAAATCGTGAATACCTGCCACCAGAGGAGCTTCCGGGCCAACTACCACCATATCAACACCTTTTTCAATCACAAACTTTTTCACTTCTGCAAAATCATTTGTGTTGATATCCACATTTTCGCCCAGTGCGGAAGTCCCTGCATTCCCGGGCGCAGTAAAAAGTGTTGTCAGTAAAGGACTTTGAACCATTTTCCAGGCCAGCGCATGTTCACGACCTCCCGAACCTATTAATAAGATGTTCATAGTTCTGTTTTTTCAATTTATATTGTTTTACTCAATCCTTTTTATATCAGCTCCCAAAGCTTTCAATCTTCCGTCAATATTCTGATAACCTCTGTCAATCTGCTCTATATTGTCAATCACACTTGTACCTTCGGCTGATAAAGCTGCTATCAAAAGCGCAACCCCTGCTCTGATATCGGGTGACGACATTCTAATGCCTTTCAGCGGATATTCATGATTCAGACCTATTACAGTAGCACGGTGAGGATCGCAAAGAATTATTCTTGCTCCCATATCTATCAGCTTATCAACAAAGAAAAGACGGCTCTCGAACATTTTCTGATGAATCAGCACACTGCCTTTTGCCTGTGTTGCGGTAACAAGGGCAATACTGATAAGGTCGGGAGTAAAACCGGGCCAGGGTGCATCGGCAATGGTCATAATGGAGCCATCCATAAATGTTTCGACATTATATGTTTCCTGTGCCGGAACAAAAATATCGTCTCCCTGATGAGTTAACCGAATACCGAGGCGTCTGAATACCTCCGGGATGATTCCGAGAGCGCGATAATTAACGTTTTTAATAGTTAATTCCGATTTTGTCATGGCAGCCATTCCAATGAAACTGCCGACTTCAATCATATCGGGCAACAGGGTATGCTCTGTTCCCGACAACTCCTCCACACCTTCAATTGTCAAAAGGTTAGAGCCAACGCCGGTTATCTTTGCTCCCATTCTGTTTAGCATATTACAAAGCTGCGACAAATACGGTTCACAGGCCGCATTAAAGATAGTTGTTTTTCCTTTTGCAAGAACAGCAGCCATAACAATATTTGCCGTTCCGGTTACGGAAGCCTCGTCAAGCAGCATATAAGTTCCCTTGAGATTTGCAGCTTCAACGGAATACAAATTTTCCTTTTCAACATACGTAAACTCGGCACCAAGATTTTTCATCCCGATAAAGTGAGTATCGAGTTTTCTTCTACCTATCTTGTCGCCGCCCGGCTGAGGAATAACTCCTTTTCCAAACCTTGCAAGCAAAGGTCCTAAAATCATAATCGAGCCCCTCAGGCTGCTCCCTTTGGCTTTAAACTCCTCAGTACGAAGATATTCCATATTAACATTATCAGCCTGAAAAGTATATGAACCTTCTTTTATGCTTTCAACTTTAACACCCAGATCATTAATTAACGAAATTAGCTTGTTTACATCTCTGATATCCGGAATATTATGTATCGTAACCTTTTCGGGAGTTAAAAGGACAGCACACAAAACCTGTAGTGCTTCGTTTTTTGCTCCCTGAGGAATAATCTCACCTTGAAGTTTACTCCCGCCAATAATCTCAAATGATGCCATAAAATTAACTATAAGATAATTTAATAATTATACTTTTTTAACAGACGAAAGTAAATTATTTAAACGGGATTTTCCGATTCGGAAAATAAAAAATATGAACAAAATGTTAATAATATCGGGAAGATCCGAAAAAGAACTGACTATGAGGTATTTATTAACAAAAAAGCAGCAAAAGCTCTTCACAATTGCTGCTAAAAATTTATTAAAAACTAACCTCTATCTTCTTCCTTTTTTAGACCAGCCGCCCTTTTTGGACTTTGACTGTTTTGAATCTTTGGACGAGGATTTCTTTTTCCTGTTTCGTGATAATATTTCGGATGTGGAGTTAAGTTTCATATCGTCCTTAAGCAACAGTTTGCCTCCCGAGAGAATTTTCAGTTGCTCGGCAATCAGGTCATCGGAAACCGAGTCTCTGTTCCAGGTAAGATATGACTTTTTCATATGATTGGCAATAGTCTTAATCAGAGCATCCTTCTCTTCTCCCTCCTCATATTCAACAGCCTTCTGAATCATACCTACAATATTGACTCCGTACATACGATAACGAATATGGCTGTTCTTATACTGAAGAGGTTCAGGCTTTTTATTAAGCGTATCTTGTGAAGGAGGGGGATACGGACTGTCAACATCAAGTTTAAAATCGGCCATAATATGCAGATGATCCCACAGCTTATGTCTAAAATCACCCGAATCGCGAATGCCGGGGTTCATCGTACCCATTACCGACACTATCATTTTTGCATATTCGGTACGTTTCTCCTTATCTTCAATCTGTATTGCACTTTGAATCAATTTCTGAATATTTCTTCCGTATTCTTTAATTATCAACTTGTCTCTTGTTGTGTTATAATCCATAATATTTAAAATTTCTATTTTTACTTCTTTGCCCTTTTCTATCCGAAAAACTCTTTGCCTTAGAAATTATTGTTCAGACCGGCCTGGAAATATTTTCTTTTGAAGGGTTCAAAATTCTATACCTTAACAACTTTTGAATAAAACAAAAGTAATAAAATTGCGGTTGCAAAGATATAAACTTTATTGAAAAAACAGTTAAAAATATTTCTTTTAATAATAATGTTTTTTTTTATGTTTGCCGAATTATATAAACACTTTAAAATTTAAAGAAATGAATAATACGATAGGTATCCGTCACGAAGATAAATACGTTATGGAAAGGCGTGTAGCCATTATTCCCGGGCATGCTAAAAAATTGATTGAAGAACAAGGTTTGGAAATATTGGTCGAAACCTCGCCGAAAAGAATATTCACGGATGAAGAATTTGCCGCCGCAGGAGCAAAAATTGTTGATGATGTAAGAGAGGCTCCGGTAATTTTCGGTGTAAAAGAGATGCCGATTGATTATTTTGAAGAACAAAAGACCTATATCTTTTTCTCTCATACTATCAAGGGACAAGATTACAATATGCCGCTGTTGAAAAGAATGGTGGAGAAAAAAATCAATCTAATTGATTATGAAAAGGTGGCTGATGATGAAGGCAGAAGGCTTATTTTCTTTGGTAAGTTTGCCGGACTTGCAGGAATGATCAACTCCTTATGGTCGCTGGGACAAAGGTTGATGGAATATGGTATAAAAACCCCGTTTTTAAAAATTCAGCAGGCACACAACTACAATTCACTGGAGGATGCAAAAGAGGTCATTTCCGCCGTGGGGGAAGAAATTGCAGAACACGGATTACCCGCAGAACTTACCCCTCTCACAATTGGATTTACAGGTTACGGAAATGTTTCCAACGGCGCTCAGGAAATAGCAGGTCTTCTTCCCATAAAAGAGATTTCGCCGGCAGAATTACTGACGCTGAAAGAACGCAATGAACTGCCAAACAATATTCTTTATAAAGTTGTATTCAAAGAGTGGGATATGTCGGTACCCAAAAATGATAACGAAAAATTCGAACTACAGGATTATTACAAGCATCCCGAAAAATACAGAGGAATTTTTGAACAATACCTCCCCCATCTTACCGTCTTAATGAATTGTATGTACTGGGACGACAGATACCCGCGGATTGTGACCAAGGAGTGGGTTAAAAATGCTTTTAGCAACGGAACACCTAAACTTACGGTTATAGGAGATGTTACTTGCGATCCTGACGGTTCAATTGAGATCACCCACAAGGGAACGGAAATAGAAGATCCGGTCTTTGTTTACAACCCCGACACGGAAGAGCCGATTATGGGATTTCAGGGCAAAGGAATATTGGTTATGGCTGTTGACATTCTCCCCAGCGAACTACCGCGCGAGTCGTCAATAGGTTTCAGCAATGCTCTATTTAAATATATCAAACCCATAGCACAAGCCGACTACTCAAAATCTTTTGAAGAGCTTAACATTCCCAAACCAATAAAAAGAGCAATGATTCTTCACAATGGAAATTTCACTCCCGATTTTGAATATATGAAGGAGTTTATCAAATAGATATTTATTTTAAACAAAAACTCTGAAGATGAAAAATATTTTTATCATTGGTGCAGGATTATCAACACCCTGCCTCATTAAATATCTGGCGGAAAAGTCGGATGAATACAATTGGAAAGTGACAGTCGGTGATATTTCTAAAGAGCTTGTCGAAAAGCGCCTTCAGGGATGCACAAAAGCAAATGCAGTGGCATTCGACGTTTTTAACGATGAACAAAGAGCTGCCTATATCAGCAAAGCCGACCTCGTGATTTCAATGCTTCCGGCGAGAATGCATTATCTTGTTGCAAAATCCTGTATCAGGTTCAAGAAAGACATGGTTACGGCATCTTACGTTTCCGATGATGTAAGAAAATTTCATCAGGAAGCCAAAGAGAACGGCACAATACTTCTTAACGAGGTTGGCCTTGACCCCGGAATTGACCATATGTCCGCCATGAAAGTTATCAATGAGCTAAAGGAAAAAGGAGCTAAGCTGACTGCTTTCAGATCTTCGACAGGTGGGCTGGTTGCTCCCAAGTATGACAATAACCCTTGGAACTACAAGTTTACGTGGAATCCGAGAAATGTTGTCGTTGCTGGACAGGGAGGAGCTCAGTTCATCAGCCACGGTGCCTATAAATACATTCCATACCACAAAGTCTTTACCCGTAACCAACGGATGCACATCAACGGCTACGGTGAATTTGAAAATTACCCGAACCGCGACTCTTTGAAGTATCGTTCTATTTACGGCCTTGAAGATATCCCCACGATTTTCAGAGGAACAATAAGAAGACCCGGATTCAGCAAAACCTGGCAAACTCTTGTTGAGATAGGAGCAACGGACGACTCGTTCATTGTTGAAGATTCCGAAAATATGACATACCGCGAGTTTATAAACACCTTTTTAAAATGGGATAAAGAGCTTACAGTTGAGCAAAAATTTGCAAAATATGTCGGTTTGGAGGAAGATTCCATTTTTATGTACAGACTAAGATGGCTTGGAATATTTGAAGATGTAAAAATAGGACTTAAGCGTGCTACTCCGGCTCAGATTCTCCAGAAACTCCTTGAAGAAAAATGGAAACTGGATGAGGATGACAAGGATATGATAGTTATGCAACACCGTTTTGATTATGAGCTTAACGGTGAGAACAAGGTTCTGGAATCATCTATGGCTGTTGAAGGCAAGGACCATGTTTGTACGGCAATGGCTATCACAGTTGGATATCCGGTTGCCATAGCTTCAAAACTGATACTTACCGGTGAAATTTCCGCAACAGGCGTTAAACTGCCGACGACTAAGGATATCTACGAACCTGTTTTAAAGGAGCTTGAAGCTTTGGGGATCAAGTTCACGGAGAAAGAGATAGAAGTTTAATTTGTTTTATTATTTTTGCACTAACATTCTCAAATCATTAAAATTTACAATTATGAAAAAGCTACTAATATCCGTTTTTGTTTTGGCTGTTGCCCTTTGGAGTTGCAATCAGTCCGCAGATAAAAAAAGTACCGAAACAAAAGATTCAAAACCGAAAGATGAAGTTTTGGTGAAAGCACAAAAGTTTTTTGCAGTCTTGCCCGAATCGGCTGATAATCCGAACAATAAGGTAACTATTCCAAAAGTAAAACTGGGTAAAATTCTTTATAACGACACAAGGCTATCACTTGAAGGGAACATAAGTTGCAACTCTTGTCACAACCTTGCCACTTACGGAGTGGATAATCTCCCGACATCTCCGGGTGATGCCGGCAACAACGGAACAAGAAATTCCCCGACATCTTTCAATGCTGCATTCCATTTTACGCAGTTCTGGGATGGCAGGGAGCCAGATGTTGAAGCACAGGCAGGCGGCCCCATCCTCAATCCCGTTGAAATGAATATCCCGTCGGAGGATTTTCTCGTCAAAAGGCTTTCCACAGATAAGGAGTATCAGCAGATGTTTGCAGAAGCTTTCCCCGGCGAAGAAAAGCCGCTGACATTCAAAAATATAACTTTTGCCATCGCTGCTTTTGAGCGCGAGCTGATTACCCCTTCAAACTTTGATGCTTACCTGAAAGGCGACGAAAACGCTTTGAGTCCCGAGGAGAAGAAGGGTCTTGATACTTTTATGAAAGTCGGATGTACAACATGCCATTCCGGAGCTTTGCTCGGAGGAAATATGTTTCAGAAATTCGGACTGTTCGACGATTACTGGAAATACACAAAAAGCAAGGAGATTGACGACGGAAGAATGATGGTAACTAAGAAAGAGGCTGACAAATACCTCTTTAAAGTTCCTTCATTAAGAAATATAGAAAAAACATGGCCTTATTTTCACGACGGCAGCGTTGAAAAGTTGGATGATGCAGTTAAGATAATGGCAAAGCTGGAGCTTAACAAAGATCTTTCGGATAAAGAGACAAAGGAAATAGTTACCTTTTTAACTTCTTTAACAGGAAACGTACCGGCAATTGCAAAATAAATTCTGTTAATTTTATACGTTATCATTTTATGGGAAAATACGGCAAATGGGTTGGTCTGGGAATAGGCTGGGCTCTCGGCGGGCCCATCGGGGGACTGCTCGGTATGGTCTTCGGGTCAATGTACGACGGAATGCAAAGCGGCACCTTTGAGTATGGGGAGCAACATCCTTATGTTGACAGTGAAGTGAACAGAACCCGTCCGGGAGACTTTGCCGCAAGCCTTATAATACTCTCGGCTGCAGTGATGAAAGCCGACGGCAAAGTTCTGAAGTCGGAACTGGAATTTGTAAAGCAATTCTTCAATCAACAGTTCGGGACTGCTTTGGCAAAAGAGAATATTTTGATGCTGCGCGAAATACTCAAACAGGAGATTGACGTCAGGGCTGTTTCATCGCAGATAAAAAGATATATGGACTACCCGTCACGTATCCAGCTCCTGCACTATCTTTTCGGAATATCAAAAGCCGACGGACATATCCACGCAAAAGAGGTGGAGATGATAGAAATGATAAGTGCAGGTCTCGGTATTTCATCAGCCGATTTTACTTCCGTAAAGGCAATGTTCTATAAAGATATAAACAGCGCCTACGAAATTCTCGAGATATCCGTTGAAGCAACTAACGATGAGGTGAAAAAAGCATATCGCAAAATGGCCGTTAAATATCACCCCGATAAAGTAAGTCACCTTGGAGAACAGTTCCGCAAAGCCGCAAAAGAGAAATTTCAGGAAGTTAATGCCGCATATGAGAGGATAAAGAAAGAGAGAGGGATGAAATAAACCTGCTTCCGGTTCAGATTACCGTAATACGACAATTAACCGAAATTTATTCATCGTATATGATATAATAATAAATTCAGGATTACAAATCCTGACAATACCCGGTTCGGGATTCGGAAATCCCGAACAGCACTTGGGAAAATGCCGGATAGTAAAGTTTGATGGCAATGGGCAGGTAACAGCCATTCTTCGACGCCGCTCAGAATGATACCCAAGTAACTCTAAACGGCGTCGTAGAGTGACAATATCTCATACTTACCACTTTTTTAGAGCATTCCTTGTCGGTGACAACACCGACAAAAGGCAAGGGGTATGTGATGACTATTTCCTGTCGGTAACAACACCGGCAAGAGGCAGGGTAGTTAAAATTCGTGGGAATACGGCTCAACATTTCGGAATGTATGCTTTAGCATTTCGATTCAATATTGCAGGTTGTATGCCGAGCGTGGACGCTCCGGTTATAGTGGGGGCTCCGGGCATTGTGGTATTACCTGTTTCCAAGTTTTTTCTCAAGTTCATCATACATTTCAAAATCGTCATAACGGTAGGTTTTCAGGCTTGCTTGTTTCAAAGCATGGATAGTTTCATGCGACTGGGGATTAATCTCAAAAGCCCTTTGCAAAAAGGGTATGGCATTTTCGTATTTTAATTCCGCTTCCTTATCATAAAACACTGCCGAATCGGGGTCATTAACGGATTTTGCCTTCAAATTCAGCTTTACACCCATATTATAATAGAGAACCCCAAGGTTAAACCAGGCAACCTCGTGTGAAGGATTAACCTCTATGGCTTTTTTATAAACGGCAATGGCACTGTCAACATTGGTTTTTTCGAGAAGACCCGCAAGAGCAATTAAGGTGGAGTAATCATCGGGAGATTTTGTTAATGTCTCCTGAAACTCTGTAAGTCCCTGCTCTGCAAATTCCGGATAATCGAGAAAGATATCATGTTTAAGATTTCCTAAAGTCCGCAAAACACTATTATACAACTCACTGTAATCCTGACGCTTGTCAGCAGGAAGCGGGGCGGCTTCTATTCTTTTGTACTCGGAATTTACCGCATCTTCACCTTTTTTAAGCATTGACAATGCATGCTCGGGATCTTTCATTTTTCCGAGGTCAATTACCGCAAGTCTGTAATACACATAGCCTATTAAAAGATCGGGGGTTTTAGAGCCATCCTTTTCAAAAAGTTCTTTCGATTTAATAAAATAATTATATGCCTTGATCGTATCCTGTAATTCCATATTCACCTGACCGAGAAGGTCATAAGCCACATACTCTTTTTTAATTTGCACGGCAGTAACAAGGCACTCTCCGGCATACATCAAAGCCACAGTGGCATCATCATGATTGTAACTGCCGTCATAAACGGCATTAAGCTGGGCAAGACCTGTTTGCAGGAGCGGTTCATACAAGTTATCAATCTCTTTTTTGATCTCATATTTATACTCCAAAGAATCAAATTTCAAAGCATTCCGGAAATCGTTATAAGCATCGAAGAAAGCATTTTTGTACCTTGCAGTCTCCTTGGGGTCACCCTTCAGTGAGGCGGCATAAAGCAACTCGAGTGAGGACTTTCCCCTGTAAAGATAAGCCTCAGCTATCTCTTCCGATGTCAGAAAGACCAGACTGTCAAGCGCTTTCGACAGTTCCTGATGTGCCAGTTTATAATTACCCTTTTCAAAAGCGTCAACACCTTTTACAACTTCCTGGTCCGGCTGGGCAAAAACCGAAAAGGACATAAAAATAAAAAATCCGGCAGCTAAAAACTCTATCTTAAACATTCTTTAAAATTATCCGATATCAAAACAAAACTTCTAATGAATTCCTAATCAATCCCTGAAAAACAGACTATGACAACCGTCAACTTCTTAACAGCACTTTTCCTCCCGACATTGATTTAATATATTCTCTTATGGCACTAACAATATCGTCGAGGGAAAATTGATTCCGGATTCCGGTTTTTAACTCACC
>JALSSR010000145.1 GCA_026984135.1 Bacteroidales bacterium | reverse complement strand
TTTTCTAAGTGCTTTTTTATTTTACAAATTTTTTCAATCGTATTATTTGCAGTTGCTTCAAGGGCTATTAGCATATACAAAATATAATCTTCCCATTCATTTGTTTTGTTTACCTGATTTAGATATTTATAGTATTGTGCCTTATTATCATTGATATATGAACTTAAATATAAAATAGGAATATCAAGTAATTCATTAATAATCAGGTATAAAATATTTAATATTCTTCCTGTTCTTCCGTTGCCGTCATAAAAAGGGTGAATGCTTTCAAATTGATAATGCAAAACAGCCAGGTTTATTAATGGGGATAGATCAGATTGATTAATATTAAAATGTTCCAAAAAATTACTCAATAAATCAAGTATCTCATCTTTTTCTTGTGGTGGCGTATAAACGATTTCTCCTGTTGTATCATTCTTCAAAACGGTCCCTGCCATTGCTCTTATACCTGCATTATTTTCTACAATCGTTTTTTGGATATTCTCAATATCTTTTATTCTTAAAAATCCCTGTTTTTGGATGATTTCAAAACCTATAAAAATGGCTTTCCTATAATTTATTACTTCTTTGACCTGTGTAGGTTGTTTTCCCGTTGTTGCAAGGGCTTTGTATAATTCATCTTGTGTAGTGATAATATTTTCGATTTCAGAACTATCTTTTGCTTCTTGTAATACCACTGCATTAATTAACATTGCCTGATTGGGTATCGTTTTCGCAATGCCTTTCAATTCTCCAAGTGATTGAGATGTTCTACTTAACTGTCTTAATATTTTTAGAGTTTCAATCTTTTCTCTTTCAGGAGGTAATTTTTTTAGTTTATCCATATGTACCATTTAATCCCATATTATTTAAATATGTCCCAAAAATACAAAAAAAGGTTCAATTACGAAAATTGTGGTGTGTTTTGTATCACATTAAGCACAACTTTTTATCTATACCCCTTTTTTACACATATCATGTCTCCTTTGTCATGATATGTACACCTTTTATTGTTTAATAAAAAAATCATTTTTCATTTTTCAGTTACCGGTAAAATGTTTTGTTAATGTTTAAAAGTTAACAAAACGGTGCAAATTTAACGGGAATAATTTGAAAATCAAAATTTTTGGATTTTTTAAAATAAGTATTTTACTCTAAATATTTTCGGGATTTTGCATTTTTGTTAACTGCAGATATAAAATTTTCTTTCAAAAAAATTTGGTAGTTCCGAAAATCTTTGTACTTTGGCTAATTGGTAGAGTTTCGGTTTTATGAAAAGTTACTCATTTTTAAGGACATTTTTGTCTGCAATGACCCTTTTTGTTGTTGTATCTTTTTCATCGTGCAACAAGGATAAATCGAATGAGAAAGCGATAACCCCCGATACGGCTACTGTTAAAAAGCACAGTCGGGCGGTTTTGGAAAGGGTTTTACGTAGAAATGAACTCGTTGCCACAACCGATTATAATTCCACCAACTATTTTATCTACCGCGGTGAGCCCATGGGCTACCAATATGAACTGCTGAAATCCTTTGCCGATCATCTTGGAGTGAAACTCAATGTTAAAATTATAAATAGTCTGGATGAAAGTTTTAAATGCCTCAATCAGGGCAAATGCGACCTCATAGCTCTCGGGCTGACGGTTACCAAGGAGAGAAAGGGCATTGTAGAATTTACCGACCCGTTAACACAAACAAAGCAGGTCTTGGTGCAGCGAAAACCGAAAAACTGGCGTAAAATGAGAACCTGGGATGAAATAGAAAAGCACCTTATCCGCGATCCCATTGACCTTGCCGGGAAAACCGTTTACATCCAAAAAAACAGTACATATAAGTACAGATTGAAAAACCTTTCGGATGAAATAGGAGCGGATATAAACGTTGTCGAGGCTGAAAATGAATCCGTCGAAGACCTTATTTCACAGGTTGCCGAAGGAAAAATAGATTATACGGTTTGCGACGAACACATTGCACTGGTTAATCAGAAATACTATCCCGATATTGATACTAAAACCGCCATCAGTTTTTCGCAAAACATTGCCTGGGCGGTAAAACCGGGAGCCGACGGTCTTAGAGATACCATTAACAGTTGGTTGGCATCTTTTAAAAAGACAAAAACGTATGCCTATCTCTACAATAAATATTTTAAGAATACACGTACCGTCAATTTTGCAAGGAGCGAGTATTACCTTGATAAACAGCGAGGAGGAAAAATTTCACCTTACGATGATATTATTAAAAAATATAGTAGCAAGATAGGTTGGGACTGGCGGTTGTTAGCTTCTCTTATCTATCAGGAATCGCGATTTTCGCCAAAAGCCGAATCGTGGGTCGGTGCTTACGGACTTATGCAACTAATGCCCTTTGTTGCCGAAAAATACGGTATTGACAGTACTTCATCTCCCGAGCAACAGATAGCTGCGGGAGTAAAGTTCATCAAACTGCTTGACGAACAGTTTAAAGATATTATTCCCGATAAGGAGGAGCGTACCAAGTTCGTACTTGCTGCCTACAATGCAGGAATAGCTCACGTTTACGATGCACGGAGACTTGCCGAAAAGTATAACAAGAATCCCGATGTCTGGAGTAACAATGTGGATTATTATCTTTTGAATAAATCAAAACCGGAGTTTTATAGGGATTCCGTAGTGAAATACGGTTATTGTCGCGGCTCGGAGCCTTATAATTTTGTTAATGATATCATTGACAGGTATAAACAGTATAAGAATGCGAATATTAATTAATGACTAATATTATGTTTTGAAATTATTATGAAATTTCCAAAACACAAAATTATCTTAACATTCTCTCCCGTGCCATTTCAATAATTTCATTGTGGTCGAAAGCAAGTTTTGGGAGTTTGTCAACGGGAAACCATTGCGCATCGCGGGCATCATCACCACCTTTGACCTTTGAATCGCTTTTATCCGCCACACCGTAAAACGTTACAGAAACGGTTCTTCCACGCGGGTCACGGCCTACATCGCTGAAGGCGTGCAATTGTTTAAGTTCGATTCCCGTAAGTCCGGTTTCCTCTTCCAGTTCTCTTGCTACCGCTTCTTCAAGGGTTTCGTCCATCTCAACAAAACCGCCGGGTAAAGCCCACATTCCTTCAAAAGGATAGCGGTCGCGTTGTATCAGCAGTACTTCCGTCTTATCACAGTTGTTTCTGAAAACAACGGCATCAACTGTCAATGCGGGTCTCGGATATTCGTATGTATATGCCATAATAATTTGTTATCAAAATACCTTCAATTTTCCTCCGGGGAGATGTCTGCAGGAGAGAGGGGTCATCGCACTTCACTTCCGTTATCCACCTCTTCCGTCGGGGCAACGAAACACAATTTCCCGTTGCTGTCCTCAGCCATCAATATCATACCTTCCGATTCTATTCCGCGCAGTTTTCTCGGTTTGAGATTCACCAGAATACTCACCTTTTGCCCGATGATATCTTCGGGAGAATAAAACTCGGATATACCCGATACCACTGTCCTTTTATCTATTCCGGTATCAATTTTCAGCTTCAGCAATTTTTTGGTTTTGGGTACTTTTTCGGCTTCCGTTATGGTTCCGATTCGTATATCCAATTTGGCAAAATCGTCGAATTCAATACTTTCTTTAGCAGGATTTACTTTATTTTCACTTTCCGCATTAGCTTTTTTTGTTTCCAAAAGCTTTTTTACCTGAGCTTCAACTGCACTATCCTCAATCTTTTCAAAAAGATAGGCCGGTTTATTTAGTTTCTCACCGGCATTCAATAATTCCGTGCTTCCTGCGTCATCCCATTTCAATTCCGGAAGATTGAGCATCTCCGACAATTTTTTAGCCGTAAAAGGTAAAAAAGGCTCCGACAAAACCGAGAGGTTGGCACATATTTGCAAAGAGACATTTAAGATTGTCCTTACCCGTTCTTCATCTGTTTTAAATATTTTCCAGGGCTCCGAATCGGTGAGGTACTTATTTCCCAGCCGTGCCAGGCTCATCATCTCATTCAGAGCCTCTCTGAACCTGAACTTATCGAGGCTTTCACCTATTCTGACCGGAAACTTTTTTATTTCATCAAAAACGGCTTTGTCCTCATCCGTTAAAACACCCGGCTCAGGCACTTTACCGTCGAAATACTTTTTTGTAAGAACTAAGGTTCTGTTTACAAAGTTACCGAATACGGCAAGCAGTTCATTATTATTCCTTGCCTGAAAATCTTTCCATGTAAAATCATTATCTTTTGTTTCCGGTGCGTTGGCAGTGAGTACATAACGAAGCACATCCTCTTTTCCCGGAAAGTCCTCAAGATATTCGTGCAGCCAGACTGCCCAATTACGGGAGGTGGAAATTTTATCATTCTCAAGATTCATAAACTCAAATGCCGGTACATTGTCGGGAAGAATATATGAACCCTCTTGTTTCAGCATGGAAGGGAAAATGATACAGTGAAATACAATGTTATCTTTTCCAATAAAATGGAGAAGTCTCGTATCTTCATCTTTCCAATAGGGTTTCCAGTCTTTTCCGGTTTTCTCCGACCATTCTTTTGTAGCCGAGATGTAGCCTATGGGAGCGTCGAACCATACATAAAGCACTTTTCCTTCCGCTTCGGGCAAAGGTACTTTAACGCCCCAGTCGAGGTCGCGGGTAACGGCACGCGGTTGTAATCCCTGGTCAATCCACGATTTACATTGTCCGTAAACGTTTGTTTTCCAATCTTTTTTATGTCCTTCTATTATCCATTCCCTGAGCCATGGTTCATATTTATCAAGGGGCAGATACCAATGTTTTGTCTCTTTTCTGACAGGTTTGTTGCCGCTTAACACCGAAACGGGATTAATAAGATCGAGGTGGCTTAGCGAAGTGCCGCAATTTTCACACTGATCGCCGTAAGCCTTTTCATATCCGCAATGCGGACAGGTGCCCGTGATATATCGGTCGGCAAGAAAATGTTTAGTCTCCTCATCATAATATTGTTCGGTTGTTTTTTCAATGAACTCCCCTTTTTCGTAAAGTGTTTTGAAAAACTCCGATGCCGTCTCGTGATGAATCTTGTTTGAGGTTCGCGAATAAATATCGAATGAAATACCGAACTTTTCAAAAGAATCTTTTATTATTGAGTGATATTTGTCAACAATATCCTGCGGCGAAACACCCTGCTGCCTTGCTTTTATGGTTATGGGTACACCGTGCTCGTCCGAGCCGCCGATAAAAATGACATCCTCACCTTTTGAGCGCAGATATCTTGCGTAAATATCAGCCGGAACATAAACTCCCGCAAGGTGTCCGATATGTATGGGGCCGTTGGCATAAGGCAAAGCCGATGTTATGGTATGACGCTTGTATTTTCCGTAGCTGTTCATTATTCAAAAATTTATTTAAAATATCACGGCAAAGTTATACTTTTGTTAGCAAATATTTAATATTAATTGAATGATAACTCCGGCATTTTTAAAAAAAGGCGATAAAATCGCAATTGTTGCTCCGGCAGGAAAGATTGCAAAGGCAAAAGTTGATAATGCGGTTACAACTCTTGAAAAATGGGGTTTAAACCCTGTTTTGGGTAAATATATTTTCAAAACACAAAATCAATATTCCGCCTCTGACAAGCAAAGATTATCCGATTTTCAAACCATGCTTGATGATGATGAAGTAAGGGCAATAATTTGTGCAAGAGGTGGTTACGGTTCAGTAAGGATAATTGACAAGCTGGATTTTACAAAGTTTGTTGATAATCCCAAATGGATTGTGGGATTCAGTGATATAACGGTTTTTCATTCACATCTTCAATCGAATTTTGCAATTGAAACTATCCACGGAACAATGGCCGCCGGGTTCAATGAAGATGCCAAGCCGGTACTTGCAACCGAAACTTTAAAAAGCGCCCTTTTCGGTAAAGAGTTGTTTTTCGACCTGAAGCCTCACTCCTTATCACGAAAAGGAAAGGCAAAAGGAATCATTACAGGTGGAAATCTTGCAATTTTGACAAGTCTGTTAGGCAGCAAATCGGACATTGATACAAAGGACAAAATACTTTTTATCGAAGATGTGGGAGAATATCTTTACCGTCTCGACAGAATGATGTGGACTTTGAAACGTGCCGGAAAGCTGAAAGCCCTTGCCGGATTAATTGTTGGCGGTATGACCGGTATGAAAGATAACGGGACATCTTTCGGGAAGACGGCTTATGAAATTGTTAAGGAAGCTGTTAAAGGATACAGGTATCCTGTTTGTTTCGGTTTCCCTGCCGGGCATCAGGATGATAACAGCGCTGTTATACTCGGACGTGAAGTGCAGATGGAAATTACGCAGAAAGGAACCAAAATAGTCTTTTCCAAAACGGATCAGAAATAATTTCTTAAACAATTAGGAGTTAAGATTAATAAAAGCTGCGTCGTAATATCCTTTTATATCATAAGCAATTTCAGTGCTTCCTCAACCCTGTCTATGTCAAGCCTGTTTTTGGCAAGCAGATATATTTGCCGTTCAAATTCCTCTTTGTTTTTTCTGAGTTTAAGAATATTTGCAACGAAAGGCCTCTCTTTCATTTCCTCAATATCATCTTTTGCGGGAAGTGCTTCCAGATTGCCAAGTTTACCCAAGTCATTACCTGTGAGGTATTTGCTGAATCTTATTTTTTCAGGAAGGTTGTCAATTCCTATTCCCCTTTTTTGCAGAGGCTTTTCAACTTTGAAAACGGCACTACCCGAAGTGCGGCAATAAAAATCTCCGCCGAGGCGTCCCACGGCATCAAGTTTATGGGGGTCAATATTCCCCGTTTCATCAAGTATATCTTCGTTAAGATGGATGAGCAGGACTTCGCAGACGACCAATATGCCCGCACCTCCTTTATCGCCGGTTTCAATGATATCACGTACTTTGCATTCGTATTGTACGGGTGATTCCTTGACACGGAACGGTTTTATTTTTTCCGATTCCAGTTGAGTGAAACCTGCTTTCACAAATTCGTTAACACCTTTGGGATATTCGGTACTTGCCAGACTTACCTGTTGCACCATATCAAAGGTAACTATGTTTATCACCACTTCGGGAACCTCCTTGATATTTTCATAGGTATGCTTCACTGTGTTATCCCTGCCCCTTCGCGACGGCGAAAAGATCAGCGTTGTGGGATTCACTCCGAAAGCATTGAAGAAACTGAAAGGAGAAAGGTTGGGATTTCCTTTAGCATCAACGGTGCTTGCAAAAGCTATGGGTCGCGGTGTTATTGTTCCGAGAATAGTCCGGTGCAGTTCCGGTATTTCAACGGCAAGAGGGTCTATCTTAATCATTTTGCAGGTAATATTTTGGTTGTTACTTCACCGAATCCGATACGTACACCGCCTTTTTCGGCATATCCTTTCATTATGATCGTGTCGTTATCATTAATGAATTTACGTTCCGTTCCGTCGGGCATTTTAACCGGTTTTGTACCGCGCCAGGTTATCTCCAGCATAGAACCGTAGGAATCGGGAGTGGGGCCGCTAATCGTTCCGGAGCCGTACATATCTCCCGTATTGATATTACAACCGTTAACGGTTTGGTGGGCAAGTTGCTGAGCCATATTCCAATACATATATTTGAAATTGGACTTGCTAACCCTTTTAGCTTCGCTGCCTTCCGGCTTAATCAACACTTCAAGTTCAATGTCGAAATTTCTTTTACCTTTTGTTTTGAGATAAGGCAGTACCTCCGGTTTTTGTTCGGGGCCGTCAACACGGAAAGGCTCCAAAGCATCAAGAGTGACAATCCAGGGCGATATAACCGAGCCGAAACTTTTACTCAGGAAAGGTCCGAGGGGCACATACTCCCATTTTTGAATATCGCGTGCCGAGAGGTCATTGAAAAGCACCATCCCGAAGATATGATCTTCGGCGTTGTCAACGGGTATGGAATCGCCAAGTTCCGTTTTTCCACCTGTTATGAAAGCCGTTTCAAGCTCAAAATCAAGAAGTTTGGTCGGACCGAATACCGGAGCATCAGCGTCATCGGCTTTTGTCTGCCCTTTCGGACGGTGGATATCCGTGCCTGAAACAACGATGGAAGAGCTTCTGCCGTGATATCCAACAGGAATATGCCTCCAGTTGGGAAGCAGAGCATTGGCAGGGTCGCGGAACATCTTTCCAACATTTGTCGCATGTTCGATGCTTGAATAAAAATCCGTGTAATCTCCTACCTTAACAGGCATTAGTTCATCAACATCAAGAATATGCCTGATAACTCCGGCTTTCTCCGAAATGTTGTTTTGAAGCTCGTGATTTCCTTCTGAAAATATTTCCTGCAACCGGCTTCTCACCGCTCTCCAAACCGGCTTTCCGAGACTGATAAAGTCATTTAGGTAATTATTCTTAAAGACAAGCATGTCCCTAATACCCAAACCGTTAAGATAGCCGAGATCGGCAAGTTCATTCAAATCAATAACATAATTTCCTATTCTTGTGGCACATCTTACTTTTCCCGATACCTTGTCCCTGCAAACTCCAAAGGGAATATTCTCAAGCGGGAAATCATTTCCCGGATTTATTTCTATCCAACTTTTCATTTTTTTTAAAAATTTTACTTGCTTATTGATTTAAAGAGTGCCTCTTCTTTCCTGTTCTTTTTCAATGGAAACAAAAAGTGCCTTAAAATTACCCTTTCCGAATGATTCCGCCCCTTTTCTTTGTATTATCTCGAAGAAAAAGGTGGGTCTGTCCTGAACAGGTTTTGTGAAAATTTGCAGCAGATAGCCTTTGTCGTCCTTGTCAACCAGTATTCCCAGCTTTTTCAAGACTTTAAGGTCTTCATCTATTTCACCCACTCTTTCCGGAACGGAATCATAATAATCATCGGGGATATAGAGAAATTCAATACCTCTTTTCCGCAGTTCCGAAACGGCATGTATGATGTTGTCCGTTGCAAGAGCAATATGCTGTCCGCCCGGTCCGTGATAAAAATCAAGGTATTCCTCAATCTGCGATTTCTTTTTGCCTTTTGCAGGCTCATTGATGGGGAATTTTATCCTTCTGTTGTCATTGGTAACAACTATTGACTGCAAGGCGGTATAATCGGTGGAGATATCCTTATCGTCAAAGGATGCGAATTTAGTGAAACCCATAACATCATAATAGAATTGTGCCGTCTTTTCCATTTCGTTCCAGCCCACATTTCCAACAAGATGGTCAACATATTTGAAACCTATCTCTTCCGTTTTATATTCGGACTCCCATTTAACGAAACCCGGCATAAAGGAACCTTTGTAATTTTTTCTTTCGATAAAGAGATGAACCGTCTCACCGTAGGTATAGATACCGCTTTTTACAACTTCACCGTCATCATCTTTAATTACCGTAGGCTCCAGAAAAGGTTTTGCACCTCTTTTTGTCGTCTCCTCAAAAGCACTTCTTGCATCGTCAACCCAAAGGGCGATGAATTTAATACCGTCACCGTGAAGTTTTTGATGTTCAGCCACCGGCGAATCCGGTGTAAGAGCGGCTGTCATTACCAAGGTTACTTTGCCCTGTTTAAGGACATAAGATGTTTTTTCTTTATCGCCCGTTTCAAGGCCCCTGTATGCCAAAGGTTGAAAACCGAAGGCTGTCATATAAAAGTAAGCCGCTTGTTTTGCGTTTCCAACGTAGAATTCAACGAAATCAGTACCGTTTAGTTTTAAAAATGTATTGCTCATTGTTTTTATTTTTTTTTGAATATTTTGTTTTGAGTTTTATAACCACGATTTATAATAATCCTTCACCTCTATTCCAGCCCCGAAAGCAGTCACTTTCAACGGTTTAAAAGTATCCACCATAACGGCAAGCTCTTTGGTCTCCTTTTTTCCGATGCTTCTCTCAATAGCTCCCGGGTGAGGTCCGTGCGGTATTCCGATGGGATGAAGAGTTATCTGTCCTTTTTGGATATTGTTGCGACTCATAAAATCACCGTCAACATAATAGAGTACCTCGTCCGAATCAACATTACTGTGATTGTAGGGTGCAGGGATAGCCTGCGGATGATAATCGTAAAGACGCGGCACAAAAGCGCAAGTAACGTATCCGCGTCCTTCAAAAGTTTGATGTACCGGAGGCGGTTGATGTATCCTGCCCGTAAGCGGCTCGAAGTCGTGAATGGAGAGGGCGTAAGGGTAAAGATGTCCGTCCCAGCCCGCAACATCAAAAGGATGAGAAGCATAATGATAGGGATATATCACCTCATTTCTTTTTATCAAAATAAGGAAATCACCCTGCTTATCAAAAGTTTCCAACTCTTCCGGTTTTCTGACATCACGCTCGTAAAAGGGTGAATGTTCTAACAGTTGACCCTCGCCGTTCATATATCTCCTTGGAAATCTCATCGGACTGTATGACTCCAGGATGAACAATCTGTTTTCGGCAGTTTTGAACTCAAGCTGATAAACGGTTCCCCTCGGAATTACTATGTGGTCGCCATAAGAAAAAGGTAATTTGCCGTACATGGTGTGTAAAACACCTTCCCCCTTGTGTATGAATATCATCTCGTCAGCCGAGGAGTTCTTGAAAAAATAATCGGTCATTGATTTTGAAGGCGCTGCAAGGGTGATGCAAACGTCGTCATTGACCAAAACCGGTTTCCTGCTTTTCAGATAATCCTCTTCAGGCTCAATTTCAAAGCCTTTGAAACTTCTGTTTTGCATATTTTTGTCATATACTATTTCGGGTGCCACCGAAAACGGCTCATCAATCTTCAAAACCTTTGTGGGAAGATATAGATGATAGGTTATTGAATAAATGTCTGAAAAACCTTCGGTAGATACAACTTGCTCAGAGTAAAGTTCTCCGTCCGGTTTTCTGAAAACAATGTGTCTCTTGCTTGGTAATTTTCCGAGTTTGTGATAGTGCGGCATATTTTTCTGAAATATTTATAATTAATGAATCGGAATAGTTAACAAAATTCACTTCATTTTGTTTAATTCAAAACAAAATACCGATTATGACAAAACACCCCTTACTTACACCATACGTATCAAAAGCATTAAACCTGAAAAACAGGGTTGTAATGGCACCATTAACAAGGCGACGTGCAACAGATGATCATATCCCGACGGATATGATGCGGATACATTACGGACAAAGGGCATCGGCGGGTTTGATAATTGCCGAAGCAACAAATATTTCTCCTCAGGGAACGGGATATATTAACAGCCCTGGAATTTATGCACGCAAGCAAGTTGAAGCGTGGAAACCTGTCACAGGTGAAGTGCATAAAAAGGGCGGAGTAATATACCTTCAGCTTTGGCATGTGGGCAGAGTTTCTCATCCTCTACTCCAGCCGGGTGGCGAATTGCCGGTTTCGGCTTCCGCAATAAAAGCCTCCGGAATGATATCAACTCCCAAAGGTCAAAAGGAAATGGTTGTTCCCCGTGCTTTGGAAAAACAGGAAATAAAAAACATTATTGACGACTATGTGAAAGCTGCCCTAAATGCAATGGAGGCTGGCTTCGACGGAGTTGAGATACATTCCGCCAACGGATACCTGCTTGATCAGTTTCTTCACGACGGTTCGAACATAAGAGCGGATGAGTACGGCGGAAGTATTGAGAACAGGGCAAGATTCCTTATGGAAGTGACGGAAAAAATTTGTGATGCGATAGGTAATGAAAAAACCGCAGTAAGGCTTTCACCAAGCGGAATATATAAGGATATGTTCGACTCAAACCCCGTGGAACTGTTTGACTATGTAGTTGACAAGTTAAACCGGTTTGAACTTGCTTATCTTCATATCCTGGAGCCGATGGTAGAGTTGAAACCGGAAGAGAAATACAAAAAATATTTAAAAGAGGTAACGCCCCATTTCAGAAGAGTATTCCACGGAACTCTCATAACCAACTGCGGGTTTGATTTTGATTCGGCTAACAAAATAATAGCTGACGGAAATGCCGACCTTGTGGCCTTCGGCAAGCTCTTCATCTCAAATCCCGATCTTGTGGAAAGGTTTGCTGCCGGCACACCGCTTAAGCCTTGGGATGAAAACACTTTCTACAAAGGAGGTGAAAGAGGGTATATATGAAAATGTTAATAAATAATCCAAGCAACAAAGAAAAATAATTTTATTTTTGACATACTAAATAGGGAAATAAATATGACGGAGTTATTATCAATAAAAGAAGCAAGTATATGGGCAAGTAATCATTTGAAAAAGAATGTAACGACTTCCAATATTTCTTATTTAATTCAGTATGGAAAAGTAAAGAAATATGGAGATAACGGTACAACTGCCGTTAATAAATATGATTTAATTAAATATTACAAAAGTTTTAACGGACAACGAGAAACAAATTGGCGGGAAAAGCTTGGAGAGGATTTAAATTGGGCTTTATCCTTTGATAACTTGAAAGAAAAAGA
This sequence comes from Bacteroidales bacterium, assembly GCA_026984135.1. Taxonomy (GTDB): domain Bacteria; phylum Bacteroidota; class Bacteroidia; order Bacteroidales; family JAADJA01; genus JAADJA01. Next base: position 348 of record JALSSR010000145.1, on the reverse strand, counting down.
TACAACAAAACATATCCATAGATTGCATCCGTATAAAGGAAAATTTATTCCCCAGCTTGTTGAATATTTTCTTGATAATCATACTGATAATTTTAAGAAAGAGACATATTTTAAAAAGGGTGATATAATTCTTGATCCTTTTTCCGGAAGCGGTACGACAATGGTTCAGGCAAATGAATTGGGAATGCATACCATAGGAATTGATATTTCGGCATTTAACACATTAATTGCTAATGTTAAAATTGGAAAAGTTGATTTTAAAGACTTAAATAATGAACTAAAGAGAATAACAAATTCTTTGAAGGAATTTATATCTCAAAACAAAAATGTTCAATTTGAGAATGAATT
>JALSSR010000144.1 GCA_026984135.1 Bacteroidales bacterium | reverse complement strand
AGAATCTCTTTACCAAGGTATTTAACCGGTATTTCGTAAAGTTCGCCGTCAATTAATACTTTTACCGGAATTTCTTGTCCGGGTTTTTTGTCCGAAAAGTCCAAAGTGCGAACAAAATAGACTCCGGACAAAACATCAAAAGTGCAAGGGAAGAGGTTTAACGAATCTGTTGTCAAAGGTTTTTCGGAATTTTGTATTGACGATATAATCCGCCGGTTTTTATAGTCGAAAAGGTAAGTATTGTTAACCTTGTAGTTGCCCTCCCGTGTGTTTCTGTGAAATTCGAGTGGTAGTAGCGTGGAGCTGTCAACGAGAGAGGTAAATGTGTCTCGTACAGTGTAAATCCAGTCGTAAAAACCGTATGAACTTCCGGTGCTTATCAACTTAAAATGCTGTTTATCATCAATAACCCTGAATTTGACCACGCCGGCATTTATCCAGATGAATCCCCAGTTATAGCTCACTTCATAGGTTAATTCCTCACCCGGTTTAAAAGTAATTTCTTTGATGGCACATTGCCCTTTTACATCCCTGTGAATGAAAAAAGAGAAAATAAATAATATGAATATTGCAGGCACTTTATACACGGAACTCAATTTATGTGCAAAATAACACAAAAAAATTTAATAAAAAATTATGTTGAAAAAATAAGTTTATTACTTTTGCACCCTCAAAAATAATGGCGAGGTAGCTCAGTTGGTTAGAGCGTCGGATTCATAACCCGGAGGTCCCGAGTTCAATTCTCGGTCTCGCTACTGAAAAAGTCCCGGATATTTGTATTCGGGACTTTTTTATTGAGATTCCATAATAAGTGTTTAAAGTTTACTTAAAAACACATAAAGGTCTTCACCACTTTTAACATTTAGCCTTTTCCTAAGTCGGTGCCGTGCAATTTTTACGCTGTTGGGTGAGATGTGCAGTAGTTCGGAGGTTTCCTTAATATTAAGGTTCAAACTGATTAATGCCGCTAACCTGAAATCGTGAGTGCTAAGATTGGAATTTATTTTCCGCAGTTTTTCATTAAAGCCTTTGTTTACATTTTCAAAATAGTTTCTGAAAAGGTCCCAATCCTTTTCTGTTTTTTTGTTTTTGCTAATATCTTTAATGATAGATTTGAATTCCATCGCAAAACGGTCATCTGTCCTTTTTGCCAGACTGTTTAGCTTTCCCTGTATTTCAATTAACATTTTATTCCTTTGGAGCATATTCAGAGCATGGGTGGTCAATTGTTTGGTCTTGAAGTTGACTTCTGCCTGTAATTTCTTTCCCGACAGCTCTTTGTTCTCCAATTCGGTTTCCAGAAGTTTTTTTTCAACGAGGTACAATTCCTTTTCCTTTTTCTTCTTTGTGAAATAATAAAATGCAGTTACCACCACCAATGCTAATGCCAGCAAAACAGCAATAATAATCATTTGCTGTCTGCTTTGTATTGCTGCCGATTTCAAATGCTCACTTTGGTTTACCTCCTTTAGTAAAAGGATTTCATTTTCTTTCCTTTCGGTTTCAAATTCCGCTTTTAAGTTTTCGATGTATTTCTGGTTTTCACGGGTGTTGGTCGAGTCTTTCAGAATAAGGAATTTTTTAATATTTGTATAGGCCTTGCCATAATCCTTTTTACTTTCGTAAGCTTTATAAAGTAATTCATAAACTTCCAATTGTACTCCTGTGTTTCCGCTTTTCTTTGCAAGATCCAGAGAACGTTTTCCATAAGGTATTGCTTTGTCGTACATTTTTTGCTCTGAAAATATGCGTCCCATAGCAAGATGAAGACGGCTGTTGTTTGCATGTATTTTGTTGTTGCTCACCAAAGCCTTGCTATAGCAGTCATAAGCTTCATTGTATTTTTTCTGTGAACTCAACAGCAAAGCCATATTCTGACAGATAATTGCGATGTTACGGTAATCATTCATGCCTTCATTAATTCTGAGTCCGTTATGGTAACTGTCAATGGCCTTCAATGTATCACCTGTTCTTTTATACAATATGCCCAAATTGGCATAACATCGTGCCATATATGCCGAATCCTTTTCCATCTTTGCATCCGAAAGAGCTTTGGTTAACCAAATTTCGCTGTTTTTATAATCTTTTATGGCAAGATAAATACTACCGATATTGATTTCTGCGACTATCATTGAGGCGGCAGGTGCATTATTGGCTTCTTTAACCTTTACGGATTGTATGAAACACATTAACGAAGAGTCGTAGTGCCCTGTCTTAATATATGCTGTTCCCATATTGTTCAGCAACTTTGCATAATCAAGGGGTGATATCTTATCATATGTGATATTGAGTCCTAATGCGTGATAAAACTTACTTGAGTTTTCGTAGTCCTTCATCGCCATTGAGTAATCAGCTTTGTAATAATAATCCGAGCCCCTGTTCATATAAAAAAGGATAATCTGTACGGTATCCTTTATTTTCAACGCCTTATCCAAACCAATGTTTGTGTAATATTCAGCGGAATCGTAATTGCCTGTTTTTCTGTAAACTTCGGCTATAATAGATGATGAATTTACGAAAATACTTTCATCCCTGCCAAATTTGTTAAAAGCTGCTTTTGCCAATTCAAGGGCTTTGATGGGATTATCTGCCAAAAGGCTATCCGCTTCATTGATCAGTATTTCTCCCTTGCCGGGATTTCCTGTTTGCGCATATAGTGTCGTAATAAAAACTAATTGTACAAGAAGCGTTGATAAGAAACTCACATTCATTCTTTAGGATTTTTAAATGATAAAACTCCTGTGGCATACATAAACTATTTTATTCAGGAGACTTACAGGTTACAAAGTTAACGAAAAACATTAAGTAAAGTACACTTTTTCTGTCAGTTATATGAAAATAAAATTAATTATTTTATTAACATCAGGAAATGAGACTATTACAATTTGAAGATAGCTCGAAAGTAAACCTCAAGTAAACCTCTTATTGCATACCTGTAAACCTCAAGATAACCTTAATAATTAGGAAGTCAGGTTTTATAATGTTTCTTTTGCCAAACTGAGTGACAAAACAATATTTTTATCAGTGATGCCTATAACTGTGCTAGTCTCCATAAAAAGAAAGGAAATGCAAATAGTTAAACAACATATTTTAGAACAAAAAAAATTATAAATTTTAAAAAAAACGTATGAAAAAAAGGACAATTATTTTAGTAGTAATGCTATTTGTGGCTGTTATAAGCACAAAAGCCCAACAAAGTATATTTGTTGAAGAAGTAGGAGGTAATCTAACAGAAGTTCCATTATCATCTGTTCAGAAAGTAACATTTTCGGGAAATGATATGTTATTATATAAAACGGATGGAAACGTATTAACCTGGGCAACATCGAATGTTCAGAAATATTATTATGGACTAACAACGCAAGTAAAGAATATTGAAAGCAATAACATTTCTTGTCTTGTATATCCTAATCCTTCAAAAGGGAATTTTAATATAGACTACCAAATTGAAGAAAAAAGTATTGTAATCTTTTCAATATTCACACTTGAAGGACAAGAACTCGAAAAACGTATTATTGACAATACAAGTTACGGAAAACGAACTATAAGTTTTAATATGAATTTAGTTCCCGGGACCTATATTGTAAAAATACAAAACGGTAAAAATTTAGTAACAAAACAATTAATAATTTTAAAATAATAAAACAATGAAAAATACATTTTTAACATTTGCAATAATCGTAATTGCAAGCAGTTTAATGGCTCAAACCACAAATATGATAATAAGAACAACAGATGGGAATACCCATAATTATCCTGTTACAGAAGTAGATAGTGTATATTATCAGGTTATTATTTTTACTTGTGGCGATCAAATTACCGATATTGAAGGTAATACATACAACACCGTTCAAATAGGAACCCAATGCTGGATGGCGGAAAACCTCAACGTAGGCACAATGATTAATGGCAGTGTCAACCAAACCGACAACGGCACCATAGAAAAGTACTGTTACAATAATAACACTGACAATTGTGATATTTACGGCGGTTTGTACCAATGGGATGAGATGATGCAGTATATTGCCACCGCAGGTACACAAGGCATTTGCCCAACCGATTGGCACTTGCCCACCGATGCCGAGTGGATGATGCTGGAAGAAGAGGTAGAATCAACAACAGGTGTCAATTGGGATACAACAGGATATAGGGGCACCGATGCAGGTGGCAACCTAAAAGAAGCCGGGACCACCCATTGGCAATCGCCAAATACGGGCGCAACCAATTCAAGCGGTTTCACGGCTCTCCCCGGAGGATACCGGGACTCGAATGGTTCATTCCTCGGTTACCCGGGCGGCACCGCCTTTTGGACCTCCAGCGAGAATGGTTCGAATGCGTGGTACCGGTACCCGCATTACCTGCACGCAGATAGTTACCGTAACTCCGACCACGGTAAGTCTGACGGTTTCGGTGTCCGTTGTTTAAAAGACTGAGTGTGCACTAAAGCCTAATCGCTTTAATCCCGTGAAATTCCGGAAGGAATTTTTCATTGGGGTTAAAACGATTAAGCTAACTAGAAACAAGATTTATCCCGTTAAATGCACAGTTGATTTAAGTGTTGGCTATTCGTCTGACCATTGCCAGCAGCGCATGCCTGTGCGAAATAGTCTGACGACTAATACGGAAAAAAAAGAAAATGATAATCACCACAATATACAACAATAAATTATTTATCCAGCTCGATGGTTTGGTGAGCAAAGGGATAATCAATGTTTCCGATGATATGGGCCACAGGCAATCAATTTCTGTCAGGGATTCAAATTTTGAGGAGGTGGATTTGCCTGACGGATCCGGGAAAATTTTTATAACAATTGAAATTGATGGGAAAACAATTAGCAAAACAATTAACTTATTATGAAAACTTCAACCTTTTTACAAATTGCAAAATCAAGAAAATTAATTGGCTGCTGATAAAGTTATTTTGGGAAACCGGACCGAAGTAAAAGGATATCTGACAACCGACTTCAATATGAATTCCCAGGTAAACAATCAGGATAAAAATGATGTTTGGCTTGATAATACAGAGATGGTCATGCAATCGTTTCTTTATAAACCACTCCTCTCTCTTTTAATCCTTCGAGCATGAAATTTACACATTCGGGGCATTTTCCCACAAATTCCGGTGCAGAGACACCTTTCCTGTTGTAGAGTCCCTTTGCAATCATTCGAAGGGCCATAGTGGCCGAATATCCTGTTGTTCTTGCCATTGAGTGTACTTTTGTCTCCTTGTCATAACTATCAAGCAAGTCATAAGTTAATTTTTGGTGTTTGCCGTCTTTTTCTCCTTCCACAATGATTTTCATTATTGTAATATCCTCTTCTCCTTCTTTAAGTTTCCATTTGGGGAAAAGGAGTTTTGCAGTAAAGTCAATGGGTTTTATCTTAACACCTTTAACCTCAATCTCTTTATTGTCAAAGAATCCTGTATCTCTCAGGATTTTCATAATTTCAATATGTCCCGGATAACGAAGTGTTTTTTCAATCATATCCGGAGCATCAATTGTCTTTATAAGACTTCTCAGTCCGTCGCTGTTAAAAGCTTCCAGTGTTCCAATTCCTTCAAAATCAAGTAGCTCCGGTTCTGAAAGAGCAGGCTTAATAACCTCTTTCCCGTTTTCCACTATTCTGGCCGGACGTGTATATTCCTCAATAACATCCACCGGCGAAAAAACAGCCTTATACTCGTATGGCCACACCCTCACTTTAGGGAGGCCGCCCACGTAGATTATAACCTTTTCGGTTTTATCCAACAGGTTTGCGGCATAACCGGTCAACAGATTACTCATTCCCGGAGCAACTCCCATATCCGATATCACCGTTACATTTTTTTCTTTGGCAAGATCGTCAAGTGTGAAAAGATCTTCGGGGAAGAAGGCTATGTCAACAGCGTCGGTACCTGCTTCAATAATTGCTTTCAGCGTTTTAAAGCCCATAAATCCGGGGACAGCGTTTATTGCAAAGTCGAAATTCCGTACTGTTTCCAGGACTGTTTTGGAATTTGAAAGGTCGGCTTGCAGGGTTTTGACATCATAAGAAGATGCAATTTTTTGCAAAGCAGCTTCATTGATATCTGCCACCGTAACACTAAAATCCCTGTCTTTCGACAAATCGGCTGCAATAGGTCCGCCGACAAGGCCGCAACCAAGAACTATTATTCTATTTTGTTTCATCTTATCGTTGAATTTTTGCGAAAATACATTTTTTCTTTTTGAAAGGTATAAATTTATTTTTTCCAGTAGATACATAATCTTTCCTACTTTTGCTTTTTAGAAAATTTTAACTCCTTAATAATGATAAAGAGGCAAATGCTTAATATTCAATTAGATGCAATTATATTTTTGATAATACTTTTAAGCGGTATTATTTCAATTCCGTCTTTTGCACAGGAAAAAGAGGATATTTACTGGTCCGAAGATTTTTCGGGCGGTAAATTGCCTGCAGGCTGGGTTATCAACAGTGTTGGCGACAGCACCGTTTTATGGCAATGCACCGATCAACCCTTTCCGGGTGCTCACCAGTATCGCAGACAGGCTCCCCCCATAGCTTCCGGCAGTCGCGGATATTTTATGCTTTTCAGTCCCGGAGTGGCTGTTGATACGAATATCAATAAGTGGAGAAACAAGGGCGTTTATCCCAATGGATATTTTATGACGGATGCCATTGATTGCTCGGGATTGAAATCGGCTTTGCTCAGGTTTCAGCAGAAGTTTTGCTTTAATCCCTGGGGACACGCAAGAGATGCGGGATTATATGTTGAAGTTAGCAATGACGAGAAAAACTGGAAAAGCTATCGCGTAAGCAAAGGTGTTAGGGGAAGAAAAGATAGTCCCAACCCGATGGATGTTGAGCTGAATGTTTCAGATGTTGTTTCCGGTCAACCGGAGGTTTATATACGTTTCTTTTGGAAGGGTTACTTTGCGTGGTATTGGATGGTGGACGACATAAAACTTGTGGAGGGATTTGAAAAAGACCTTGCTGTCAAGGAACTGGTTTATCCCTTTAATGAAAATAATGTCTTTGGTAAGAAAGATACCATAAAAGCAACAATTAAAAATCTCGGGTCTTCCGTGTTGAATGAGGATGTTGAGGTTGTTTGTGTGATTGACGGTTCGGATACGGTAAAAACTCATCTTTTTGCTAAAAACAACCCTCTAAAATCCAATACTGTCAGGCGTATAAGTTTTCCTCCTGCCGATTTGTACGAAAAGGCTTCGCATAATATCGAAATCATTGTCAATTATCTGCCGGATGAGGATTCTACTAATAATTCGGAAAGTTTTACGGTCTATTCCAAGCCTGTGAAGCTGAAAGAGATTACATCCGAGAAACAATTTGACGATCAAACTTTCCTGTTTTCAAGTTATGAAGCCAAAGTTAAAGTACACTTTCTGACCGGTGAAATTTTCAGAATTCAGTTGGCTCCCCTTGGTGAGTTTACCGATCCGACAGACGGAAAGATTGTCGTTGAAAACAGGTTTGACCCGGTAGGAGTTGAGTTTACGGATGAAGGCGAATATTATAAAATGTCAACGGGAAAAGTTACTCTCAGGGCGTATAAGAATCCTTTGCGCTTTGCAATGTATGATGCGGAAAATGAAAAAATGATCTGGGAAGAGTTCGAAAGTCTTGAGTATGGTGCTTCTACCGTTCAAAAGCTTAAGCGTGGGGATGATGAATATTTTTACGGCGGAGGAATGCAGAACGGATACTTTTCTCATCGCGACAGTACAATATTGATTGAGATAGGCGGAGGCTGGGATGACGGGGGAAGACCGAATCCAGCTCCTTTTTATATGAGTACTGCGGGATATGGTGCTTTCCGTAATACTTTTTCACCCGGGAAGTACTCTTTCCAACTGTCGCACAATGAATTCCGGTTTGATTGTTACTATTTTTACGGTAAAACGCTTAAAGATATTCTGAACGGATACACTACCATTACCGGACGGCCTTTTATGCCTGCAATATGGCAATTGGAGATGGGTGATGCCAATTGTTATAACAGAAACGGTGTTACAACGCCCGTTGTGATTGATTCCATTGCGAAAAAATACAGGGAACATGATATGCCCGGCGGCTGGATACTGCCGAACGACGGTTATGGCTGCGGATACACCGACCTGGATTCAACGGTGAAAGGTTTGCACAAACTGGGATTTTATACCGGACTTTGGACTGAGAACGGTGTTGACAAGATAGCATGGGAAGTGGGAACTGCAGGATCGCGTCTGTGTAAACTGGATGTTGCCTGGGTTTACAGAGGCTATGATTTTGCCCTTGATGCCTGCAAGACGGCTTACGAAGGTATTGAAAACAACAGCGATTCACGCGGATTTGTCTGGTCCGTGATGGGCTGGGCAGGTACACAGCGTTATTCCACAATATGGACTGGTGATCAAAAGGGAACATGGGAATATATCAGGTTTCATATTCCTACCGTTATAGGTTCCGGACTGTCGGGATTTAATGCTGCCACGGGCGATATTGACGGTATCTTTTGGGGTAGTGCCAAAACCTATACCCGCGACCTGCAATGGAAATGTTTTACACCCGTTTTGATGAGTATGTCGGGCTGGGCGCCTAAAATGAAGCAACCTTACATTTACGGTGAACCCTATACTTCCATAAACAGAAAATATCTGAAGTTGAAAATGCGTCTTACTCCTTATATGTACACATATTGCAGAGAGGCTTATGATAGCGGAACTCCTGCTGTCAGAGGTATGCTGCTTGAATTTCCCGAGGATAAAACAACTTTGGATAACAGTACTCAATATCAGTTTATGCTGGGCAAGTGGTTGCTTGTAGCACCGGTTTACAAAGATGAAGAAAAACGTGACAGTATCTATTTTCCGGCAGGTAAGTGGATAGACTATTGGGACGGAACTGCTTATGAAGGAGCACAATGGCTGAACGGTTATGATGCCCCTCTCGACAAACTGCCGCTGTTCGTGAAAGCAGGAGCCATTATTCCGATGTATCCCGAGATGCTTTATGACGGACAGAAACCGAAAGATCCTGTCACATTTGATATTTATCCTTCCGGGGAAAGTGAATTTGAATTGTATGAGGATGACGGACATACGCAAAGTTACCGCGATGGTGCCTATTCCAAAATGAAGGTGAAAGTGACCCAAGACGGGGAATACACGGTCATTGATGTTGGACCTGCAAACGGGAGTTTTGCAGGAATGCCTTTGGAAAGGAAATATATCTTTGAAATTCATCTCGCGAATGCTCCACGAAAAGTCTCACTTGTTTCGGATAAGTCACTGAAACTAAAAGATTTGAAGACAAAGGAAGATTATGATGCGGCAGGGGAGGGGTGGTATTTCAACAGTGAGGACCGTAATGGAATTTTATATGTAAAAACCGGGAGCATATCTTTAAATTCCGGTTTCAACGTCAATGTGAAACAGTGATTATTATTTTTGCCGGATGATTGAAAATAAAAAAATAGTTGTGGTGCTGCCCGCTTACAATGCGGAATCAACGTTGGAGCAGACCTATGCCGAAATTCCGTTTGATATTGTTGACGAGGTTGTTTTGGTTGATGATTTCAGTAATGACAACACACCGGCAGTGGCTGCAAAACTTGGTATTAATCATATTATCCGTCACGATGAGAATTTGGGTTACGGCGCCAATCAGAAATCCTGCTATAACAAAGCTCTGGAACTCGATGCCGACATTGTGATAATGCTTCATCCCGATTACCAATACACCCCGAAGTTGATTCATTCTATGGCTTATCTTATAGCCAATGATGTTTATAAGGTGGTACTCGGTTCAAGGATTTTGGGGCGCGGAGCCATAAAAGGCGGGATGCCTGCCTATAAGTATTATGCCAACCGTGTTTTAACATTATTTCAAAATATTTTGATAAGTCAAAAACTTTCCGAATATCATACGGGATACAGGGCTTTTGCTGCCGAAGTTCTTCAAAATATTAAATATAATGGAAATTCGGATGATTTTGTGTTTGACAATCAGATGCTTTCGCAGATATTTTTTGCAGGTTATGAAATTGCCGAAATCACATGTCCCACAAAATATTTCCCCGAAGCGTCATCCATAAACTTTAAAAGAAGTATGAAATACGGGTTGGGTGTTTTGGGAGTTTCCGTCAGACATTTTTTGGCAAAACATAAAATTTATACTTCAAGGTTATATCGGAAATAACCTATTCCTTTTCCTTTTTCAGCTTCCACCGCCGGTGAGACCATAACCAGTTTTCGGGTTTTTCACGGATTACGGATTCCAGTTTTGCGGCATACATTTGAGTTAACTCGCCCGGTGCCAGATCATTCGGGTTTTCGGTAAGCAAAATAAGATCAAGTTCGTAAAACCCTCGTTTTACACGCTGAATATCAACAAAGAACACCGGCAGATTATGGCGTCTTGCATAAGTCTCAGGGCCGTGAAGAAAAGCCGTATCCCTGCCGAGAAATTTTACCCAGTATGCCTTTTTTGCATTGGAAGGACTTTGGTCCGAAGCAAGAATGAATAGTGAAGGTCCGTTTTCGGTATATTCCTCAAAAATACGACCGGTATTATAAATTGAGCCGAGAAATGAGCCTGTGCGCGACCTGTTTTTCCGCATAAAACCATCAATATATTTGTTGCTAAGCGGTTTGTATAATGCTACAATCTTGTGTTTGGCTTGTAATGCCGGTGACATCGCACCCCATTCCCAGTTGCCGTAGTGATTGGGAAGTGTTATGATGCTTATGCCCTTATCGTAATACTCATCCAGTACTTCGGGATTAAGAACTTTGTGATGCCTCTTTAACTGACTTTTCGTCATTGTAAAACCCTTGATACCTTCAACAAGAACATCGGACAGGTTTTTATATGAGAGTCTTACAAGCCGTTTTATCTCATTCTCCGGTAATTCGGGAAATGACCTTCTGATATTATCATAAACAATTTTCTTTCTGTAACCAAAGATATAATATAAGAAAAAATAGACCAGGTCGGAAAACAGATAAAGGATACGCAACGGAATTATCCCTATCAGGAAAATAAAAAAGAAAAGTATTACCGCCAGTATGAAGTTCAATATATTCATTTGTTATTCAATGTTTTTCATATATGTCGGAATCCCGATTTTATCTGTCATCAACCGACAGGATAAACCCGATCCCGTGAATATTATTTATATTAACCGCTTTATCACTTCTTAAATACTTACGTAATTTTGAGACGAAAACATCCAGGCTGCGACTGTTGAAATAACTGTCGTCACCCCAAACCGCTTTTAATATTTCCTCTTTTTTCAGGATTCTGTTTTTATTTTGTAAAAAAAACAACAGTAATTCCGCTTCACGCGAAGTCAGTCTTTTCATTGTGTTACCTGACGATAATTTCATATTGGCAGGATCAAATTCAAATTGTCCGAATTTTATGTTGCCGTTATCGTTTGCGGAGTTTGATTTTTTATTTCTTTTTAAGAAAATCTCAATCTTTAAAACCAGCTCGGCAATATTGAAAGGTTTTGTAATGTAATCATCGCCTCCGGCAACAAGTCCGGCAATCCTGTCCTCTTTTAATGATTTGGCCGACAGGAAGATGATGGGAATATGTTCGTTTTTCTCCCTTATCTTACGAGCTAAGGTAAATCCATCGGTTTCGGGTAACATAACATCAAGAAGACAAATATCGAAGTCTCCGTTTTCAAATGCTTTCAAAGCAGACCCGCCATCCTTTATCAGGACTATTTCATAACCTTTGAGTTCAAGGTTATCCTTCGTTACGTAACCCAGATCAAGGTCATCTTCAACATATAATATTTTCGGCTTTTTGTTCATTTTCGTTTGCAAAGATAGCAAAGAAGATTGAAGTGAAACTTTGAATTGTTAATTTTACAAAATCATCTGTTTTCCGATAATCGGGAATTGCTTTGGATTTCATAAGTTCCGTGTATTCTTCAAAATCCTCAATTTTTGTTCTTCAGTGCCAGATTCTTGCAATCATAATTTATTCTTTTTTTGTTGAACTAAACTCCGGAAAACCTACTTAGTTTTTTTTCTATTTGTCGTGGTTTAAAGTTCAACAACGGGCATTCAAACCATGAGAAATGATTTTCTTGCCAGTTTTGTGAATTTTTTTTTGTGTTTTCTTTGAGCCTTGGTGTCTTTGTGGCTAATTGTCTGCTATTTTGCCACTAAGGCTCAAAGACACTATGAACCACTAAGGCATCCGGAAACAAGTTTTGAAAGGTAGGATATTGAGAGAAAAATACAAGAAGCCGGGAAGACCGGCACGCAAAAGTCCAGACTCGAAAACCGGAATAAATTGATTCCACAGTATAATAATGTTTACCGGTTCTTGACAGGTTTGAACGACTAACCCGATATTGAAATTTTTTTAAAACAATCAAACCTGTTTAGAACCGGTTAATGCACGAAAGAAATTATAATATTATTTTCAAATCTTGATTTCTTTCGGCATAAAAACCTCCTACAGTCAATAATCCACGTTTAGTTCAATCCCGACAAGAAAAGTTGTCGAGGACAGGCTATTCAGTACAACCTGTCCGGCTTTAGACGGATATTGCATCTACGCTTTCACTCCGACGCAACACGATGCTTAATTGTTGTCCATAGTTATTCTATAAATATCATCTCTTTTCTACGATAACTTATTAATGTCTTTTGTTTGGATAATAATTCATATCCCATTAACCCATCAAGTTTCAATTTATATCCATTATTCA
>JALSSR010000143.1 GCA_026984135.1 Bacteroidales bacterium | reverse complement strand
TTTTCATAACAGACAAAATTAAACCGTTGATTTTAAAATGATAAAAATAGTAATTTTTATTTTGCTACGGCGGTTTTAAGATGAATTTTTTCATACTCATAATATTTAAGGTTAAACAAAAAGAAATTTGAGGCTGCACTGCATTAAGCAGCCGTAAAGGGAAATAAAACAAAAGTTCAATATAACGTAACAGTAAAAAAGCAAAAAGAAACGAAATGAAAATATTTCCGCAAAAACCTTTTTGTTGTTTGAAAAAGATTTTATTCTCTCTCTCCCGAAAACTATCGGGACTCTCTCTCTCTCTCTCTCTCCACGGCCACAAGGGTTTGCGGAGACAAGTAGCGGTTAATGCTATATGTTGAAAGATGTTTCAAGGTTTATAAAGTTTTGTGCAGGACAAAGTTAGAAAAGAAAATTTAAAAAGCAAGATTAATTTGAAAAAATTGTAACAATACGGTAAACACTTTACATCCGCAAAAGAAGCCATGAATGCACAAATTTAATTCCCGTACAAGGTTAAAGAAAAATAAAATTAATAAAAAACTTGCTTTTTGAAATTATTTTTATACTTTTGCAATTCAAAATAGTAAAAAAAGTAATTATAAATACAAAAAGGAGGCTGCCTATAGAGTAAAATATCTACGCTAAACTTTAATAAAAGAGAATAGTATGAAAGCTCAAACACTTGGTGACAAGGAGCTTATAAGTAGATATTTGAAAGGCGACCATAACGGCCTTGAAATACTTATCCATCGTCACAAAAACAGGATTTACGGTTATATCCTTATGATTGTTAAAAATAAGGAACTTGCCGACGATATTTTTCAGGATACATTCATTAAAGTTATAAATACCATTAGAGGTGGTACATATAATGAGGAAGGTAAGTTTTTGCAATGGGTTATGCGTATAGCCCATAATCTTATCATTGATCATTTCCGAAAGTCGAAACGTATTCCGGTAATTGAAAACAGTCAGGATAACGATTATAACATTTTTGATACACTTGATGTTAAAGATGCTTCTGTTGAAGACAGGATGATAACGGAGCAGATACATAAAGATGTTAAAAAGCTCATTGAATACCTCCCCGATGAACAGCGTGAGGTGTTGTATATGAGGCACTTTGCCGAAATGAGTTTTAAGGATATTGCGGAAGCAACAAACGTAAGCATCAATACCGCCCTCGGTAGAATGCGTTATGCTCTTATAAATTTGAGGAAAATAATTGAGGAGAATAACGTGGTGCTGACGGTTTAATGTGATACCGCTTCGGAAGATATTTTTTCATTGTTCTAAAATAAATATGCTTCACTTGGCGTTAGGTAACTGAAATTTTAATTTAAATTGAAAGTTGCCTATGAAAAACACTTTTACGCTAAATGATTTTAATCTCTTTTTTAATGAATCCGGAATCACAGGACAAGGTTCGGATTCATGGGCAGAGAACTTTTTTAACAAGGAGAAAGAAATGAGAACCGGAAAGAATATATTAAACAGTGTTACGGTTTCTCCCGACAAACGGGTTCTTGACAACATCTTCGGTTATTCCAGGGCGTTGGCGGTTTTTAAAACCAAAAGTGCCGGAATGGTGAACCTGTTGATGAATTAAAAAGAGTATTTGAAACGGGAAAACCTGGCTAACTTCAAAGAGTTGTCAGGTTTTTTTATTTTTGCGGATTATGCGAAAGAAAGAGAGATTTGAAAAGATAATTGACTGGTTTGAGAAAAACGTACCGGTTGCGGAGACGGAACTTAGATACGGCTCGCCTTATGAGTTGATTGTTGCCGTTATCCTTTCGGCACAATGTACCGACAAGAGGGTTAATATGATTACCCCGGAATTTTTTAAATTTTTTCCCGATGAGAAAGCTTTGGCACGTGCCGATGTTAATGATGTGTACGAGGTGATAAAAAGTTGCTCATACCCCAATAATAAGGCCAAAAATTTGATAGGTATGGCCAAAACGCTTGTTTCGGAGTTTGGGGGCATTGTTCCGTCGGATGTTGACGAGTTGCAGAAGATGCCCGGTGTCGGACGGAAAACGGCCAATGTCATTGCTTCCGTTATTTTTAATAAACCTGCTTTGGCAGTTGATACACACGTGTTTAGAGTGGCAAAAAGATTGGGTCTTACCACAAATGCAAAAAACCCTTTGCAGGCCGAGCAGCAACTTGTGAAATATATCCCCGAGGAAAAAATACCCATTGCTCATCACTGGCTTATACTTCACGGCAGGTATGTATGTCTTGCCAGAAAACCCAAATGTGAGGAATGCGGAGTGAAAGAGTTTTGCAAATTTTATAATTCGGGGAATGAATAGATGTTAATAAGTTAATCCGATAAAAAATATTCCCGAAACAAAAAATTATTACTTTTGTTATCCTTAAAAAAATTAATATTATGACAAACTTACAACCCGGTGATAAAGCGCCGGAAATAAATGCGGTTGATCAAAACGGCAATAAAATAAATCTTGAGAATTACAGGGGGAGCAAGGTAATTGTCTTCTTTTATCCTAAAGCTAATACTCCGGGCTGTACTGCCGAGGCTTGTAATTTGAGGGATAATTATGAAGACCTTTTGAACAAAGGATTTAAAATTATTGGCGTGAGTGCCGACAACGAAACACGGCAGAAGAACTTTGCCGGAAAGTATGACCTTCCTTTTCCTTTGATACCCGATGTTGACAAGAAGATAATAAAGGACTACGGCGTGTGGGGGTTGAAAAAAAATTACGGTAGGGAGTATGAAGGTATTTTCCGTACAACTTTTATTATTTCCGAAGACGGAAAGATTGAAAAGGTGTTTAAAAAGGTGAAAACCAAGGAGCATACGGAACAAATATTAAAAGAATATGAAAATTAATCGGTACCAATAAAATTTATAACAATGGCTAAGGAAAAACAGGATATTGCAAAGGAAAAACTAAAAGCTCTCCAATTGACACTTGACAAGCTTGAGCGTTCATACGGCAAGGGAGCAATAATGAAACTCGGTGACGATCCGATTGAGAACATTCCGGCAATCTCAACGGGCTCGATAAGTTTGGATGCTGCACTTGGAGTCGGTGGTCTGCCCAAAGGAAGGGTTATTGAAATCTACGGCCCCGAATCTTCGGGGAAAACAACGCTTGCTTTACACGCTATTGCGGAAGCTCAGAAAGCGGGCGGTATTGCGGCATTTATTGATGCGGAGCATGCGTTCGACAGGTTTTATGCTCAAAATCTCGGTGTGGATGTGGCTAATCTGCTTATTTCACAACCCGACAACGGTGAACAGGCTCTTGAAATAACGGAAAATCTAATACGCTCGGGTGCCATTGACATTATAGTGATTGACTCGGTTGCCGCTCTTACACCGAGAAGTGAAATTGAAGGTGAGATGGGTGATTCCAAAATGGGATTGCAGGCTCGTTTGATGTCGCAGGCACTGCGAAAACTTACCGGAACCATTAGCAAAACTGGTGCATGCTGTATTTTTATTAACCAACTGCGCGAAAAGATAGGTGTGATGTTCGGGAATCCGGAAACAACTACCGGTGGTAATGCACTGAAGTTTTATGCATCCGTAAGGCTTGATATCAGAAGAATAAGTCAGATAAAAGAGGGGGACAGCGTTACAGGTAGCCGTGTAAGGGTGAAGGTGGTCAAGAATAAGGTGGCGCCTCCTTTCCAAAAGGCCGAGTTTGATATTGTTTATGGAAAAGGTTTTTCCAAAACCGGTGAGATAATTGACCTTGGCGTGGAATTCGGTATTATTAAGAAGAGCGGTTCCTGGTACAGCTATGGTGATACTAAGCTGGGACAAGGCCGTGATGCAGTGAAAAACCTTCTCGAAGATAATCCCGAACTGTCGGATGAACTTGAAAACCTGATCAGGGAAAAAATTGAGGAGAAAAGGAACGGTTAGGAAAAAAGGGAGATGAATAGATTTTATTTATTTATATTTATACTTATTGTCGGTTTTGTCGCTTGTAATAATAATAAAACGGACGAAAAGAACAAAAGTATAGAGACGAAGCAAACCGTTGACCCGGTACTTGCCGAACTTGACAAGATAAATAAAAAAATAAAAGCCGATACGCTTAATGCCGATCTTTACCGGGAAAGAGCAGAATTTTACTACCAAAACAAGCAGCTTAATGAAGCTCTTAAAGATATAAACAAAGCTCTTTCAATAGATTCTTCCGATTCGAAATTTTATGTTACTTTATCAGATATTTATCTTGAGTCGGGGAAGTTGAAGAATACTGTTGTTGCACTCGACAAGGCAGTGGAACTGGATCCGAAAAATACGGATGCCTGGCTTAAACTTGCCGAAATGAGCATTGTGTTTCAGGAGTATCGTAAAGCTGTGGGATATATTGATAAGGCAATGAAGATTGACGATTTGAACCCGAAGACATATTTTTTGCGTGGGCAGGTAATGCTGGAAACGGGTGATACCATTCATGCTATTAAGAATTTTCAGAAAACACTTGAAGTTGATCAGGATTTCTTTGATGCCCAATATCAACTCGGTTTGCTTTATCTTGGGAAAAAAAATAAGTTGGCCGTTGACTATTTCAACAATGCACTGAACATTGATCCCAACAGTATTGAAGCAAAATATTACCTCGGAATGTATTATCAGGAAACCGGTAATTATGATAAGGCATTAAGCATATATGAACGTATTCTTGAGAAAAATCCGGATTATGTTTTTGCAATTTATAACATCGGCTATGTCAATCTCGTTTACCTTGAAAATTTTGATGTGGCCATTGATTATTTTACGAAAGCCATTGACCTGCATCCTAACTATATTGATGCGATTTATAACAGGGGACTTAGTTATGAAATGAAAAAAGATGCCTTAAACTCAAAAAAAGATTATGAGAAAGTGCTGGAACTCAATCCCAAATATAAAAAAGCCGAGGAAGGATTGAAACGCGCTAATGATTACCTGAAAGGGAAGTGAAGTTTGATTTTACGGGTTTTTTATTTGTTTTTTTCCACTATTCATTGATTTTGCCACGAATAGACGAATTGTATATGTTTTTTACTTGATTGTAATGAATTTTTCCTTTCTTTACTAAAGGTGAAAAAGTAAAATTTGACATTATTTAATATTTTTATTCGTGCATTCGTGACTATTATATCCATAATATTTTAATTGCGAAAGTTGAATCATTAACCCTTTTTATGTTTGCTGACTTATCGTATCGAAAGTCCGGAAAAGGGATTTAAAATATCCTTTGAAGGAGAATTTCTTATTTCAAGAGTTTTTTCTGGTAACAATTTCATAGGTTTCCGGATTGGGCTAAAGGTCCGTTTAATGATTACAGAAGCGATGCGGTTTACGGTAAAGGGCTTAATGGTGGAATAACAACGAACGGTAAATTGTTTGCCGGTAATGATACTTTGGAGATACGGAATTTCGATAAATATCTCTCAACCGAATTTGAATTTGAGGTTACTCTCGAAAAAGACACAAAGGAGATTATTAAGCCCGCATTGTAACTTTAAAACCGGATTTAGTGTTTAAATATTATTTACGTATTTTTTGTTATTTTGTAAAAAAGTACTAATTTTGACTCAATTATTTTAAATCTTCAAATCAAATTAAATATCTATGAAAACAAAACATCCATCTTACTTTGTAAAAACTATCTCCCTTGTAATGATTTTCTTCGTTTTGACAATGTCGTCTGTACTTAAAGCACAAGAAAATGCTGTGAAGGATTTTTTAAAAGGCTCGAAGGATGCCGACAGTCTGTTGTCAATAACCGTTAACGGTAACGGATACAGTGACCAGACACTTGTCTATTTCTACGGACCTTCTACCGAAGGCTTCGATTCGGAGTATGATGCATATAAGTTACCGGGAATATATGCAGCTCCACAGTTGTATTCCATTATTCCCTGTTGTCATCTTGCCGTTAATGTTCTTCCTACGTTCAATACGAACTATATTGTTCAGCTGGGATTCAGTGTTGGAGCTTCAACAAGCTATACATTCACTTTCGACGGTATTGATACCTTTGATCCGTCAACTACAATCTATCTTATTGATAGTAAGGATAATGTGGTGGTAAATATGAATACCTCATCAACGTACACCTTTGCTGCTACTCCTGACGATTGTATTAAGCGTTTTAAACTCTATTTCGATCTGACATCAAAATTTGTTGCGCTGAATGCGTTTGTCGAAGGTGCTTTCAACGGTACTGATATGGATACTACCCTTTATCACAATGATTTGATATCCTTGACGCAACCTTATAACACAGCACCCTGGAACTATTCCGGAACGGAATCGGTAAGCTCCATACCCAAAGGTGTTGTTGACTGGGTTTTGGTTGAAGTTAGGGATGCTAAGAATGCGGGACTGGCATTACCCTCAACGATGGTTGAACGTCAGGCTGCTTTTCTGATGATGGACGGCAGTATTAAGTATATTGATGCCTGTGCAAATCTTGATTTTAATATCTCTCTTTCTCAGGGAATGTTCATTGTCCTTTATCATAGAAATCATGTATCGGTATTGTCAGGTAGTTCGTTATCTGAAACCAACGGTGTTTATCAATATGATTTTTCAACTTCCGAAAATCAGGTGTTCGGGGGTGGTCTTGCACATAAGGAGTTGGTATCCGGCGTGTGGGGAATGATGAGCGGCGACGGTAACGCCGACGGTGAAGTTGATAATAAAGATAAGGATGATGTTTGGGAGCCGGATGAGGCTGCAACAGGATATTTGCCGGGTGATTTTAACCTTGACGGAATTGTTGACTCAAATGATTTAAACTACTGGGATCCCAACGGCGGAAAAGCCTCGGGTGTACCCGAATAAAAACCGGGAATATATATTTTATATTACTATTCTCGAAGATTCATCATCTTTATCTGCCAATAGTTCTATAATCTTGTCTATGTGATTTTTAAGAATCGGCTTTCTTAAAAATCCTGCAACTCCCGTATGCATTACTTTGTTAACCACATCACGGCTGTCATTGTTAGATACAACAACAATGGGAATGTTTTTAGTCCTTTTATTGTGTTGTGTCTCCTCAATTAAACAAAATCCGTCCTTATCCGGCATTTGAATATCCGTGACTATAAAATCCACTTTTTCTTTTTCCAAAATATCCAGCGCTTCATCTACAGACGGAGATGTAAGAACCTCAAAATTATGAAGCTCAAACAGTATTTTCAGGTAGTTTAAAAAGTATTGCTCGTCGTCAACCAATAAACATTTTATTCTTTTTTTCATAGTAATAAAATTTAATATTTGATTTGAAGCGGCAAAGGACTTTATAATAATAATGCCGGTCGTCCTAACTTATAATGTGGGATTTGTTTTCTTAGGAATATAAGGTGTTAAGTTATAAAGTTGAACCTTTTAATATCTTTTGGTAAAGTGTTGTAATAGGAATATATTCAGGAAGTTACAACCTGCTTTGCATACTCTTTAGGTGTGATGCCCATATATTTTTTGAATATGCTGTTGAAAGAGGATTTTGAGTTGAATCCACTGTCAAAAGCAATGGCGAGAAGTGTATATTGTTTATTGAGATTTTGCGATATCTTTCGTTTTACCTCATCAATTCTGTAAGAATTTACAAATTCGAAAAAGTTCTTATCGAGATGTTCGTTGATAATTTGTGAAATATGATGAGCCGGTATTCCCGTCTTTTCGGATAATTGCGAAATGGTTAGCTTAGGGTCAAGATAAGGTTTGTTCTTTTCCATATAATTCAGCAGTTCGGGCAGCAGTTCCTTGGCTTTTTCACTGCTTAGTCCTGTGGTTTTGTATTTTGAAGTAACCGGATTTTCCTGAACATTCAAAAAGATGATACCCTGTTTAAATCCGAAATAACCGATTATCATAATGATTATCAACTCGAAAAAATAGACTGCCATTGTCGCATCACTGTACTTGAGGTTATGGAAGTATCCGCTTGCGAATTTTGAGTAAAGACTGATCACCCATAACACGGTAACACTGATTAACAGGTAGTTGACCCAAAATAAGTCTATCTGATCGCGGCACGAAAAACTCTTTGTAATGGATTGGCGAAACTTTTTTAATATCCTGTAAATCACTAAGATGTAAATAGGATATACCAATGATGTTGCTACAAGTATTAGGTTGAAAATGAAAGGGCGCGAACCGAATGTGGTGTTGTTGAAAAAATCTGCACGCCAATCATAGGGTTTGGTGTAAATGTAGAAAAACATATAAACATTGGTTAGTATAAATGGTACAAAATGCCACAGAAACTTATAACTAAGTCTTTTGTAACCTTTTGACAGGCTAACTACATAAATAAATAACAAGGGCGCATAAAGCAAAGGGAGTGTGTAACCGAATCCCATAAGAAATATCTTGCCGCTAAAGAATAATAAATACGACCGTATGAAATCAATTGAAAAAAAGAAAAGCCAGAAAGCGAGTATTTTGTCCGGATATTGCCTGTTCTTTTTCTTTACCAGCAAAAAGACCGCAAGAAATAAGGAGAGTAAGGCGCCACTGATAAGTATGATATCCATTTTTTGATTAAATAAATTATGGGAAGCAAATATACATTAAATAATTTAGATTTGATGATATTTTGAAATAAACCTTGCCGCCACAAACCCTGAAAAACGAAAAGAACTGGAAAATAAACTTAATGTATGGCTAAAAGAGACCGGAGCAAAACTCCCATTGCCAAATCAGGATAAAAATAATTGACTGGTCTTCAAAGTCATTTGAACACTTTTGCTTTAATTTTGTTATAGCTCTATTATCTCTGACCTGCACATATATTTAGGTTAATAGTAAATTCTCTTCAAAACCAAAAGATCAGCAATTTTTACTTTTTATTTTTAATGTTTTTGAGGAAAAGCACCTTGATTTCTCTAAAACCGGATTTGTGAATGCCAAAGGAAATGTTGAAATTCCGTATAACCAAACAGGGACAAACGGAAATATTCGGAACTAATTTAATTGTATGAAAAGAGTTGTTTATGTATTATCAGCTACAATCCTGCTGCAAATAACCACTATGCTTACATGCCGTGGAGGTGATTCCTATGCAATTATCAGGCTGAAAGAAAATCTACATAAAATGCAGGATGATACTGCAAAAGTCAGAATACTTAATTCGCTTTCCGAAGCATATTATTTTGGAGAACAACTCGATAGTTGCATCAAATTCAATAATTTAAGCCGGGATCTTATTGATAACCTGCTTCGTAATATCGAAGTTAAAACCGATTCGGCATACAACAGAAGATGTCAAATACTTAAGGCAATGACTATCAGGAATTCAGCACTGATACTTGAAGGGTTCAATAAAGATGATGCTATAGACTCTTTGAATCTGGCAATGGAAATTATTAAAGCAACCGGCGACAAAGACGGAATAGCTCTGATAAATCAGTCAATCGGTTGGATTTATGAATACAATAGCCAATATGATATTGCACTTGAGCATTATCAAATTGCAAAATCGTTGTTTGAAGAAACAGGAAACAAAAAGAA
The DNA here is from genome assembly GCA_026984135.1 of Bacteroidales bacterium. Lineage (GTDB taxonomy): Bacteria > Bacteroidota > Bacteroidia > Bacteroidales > JAADJA01 > JAADJA01. The sequence continues at coordinate 3,417 of JALSSR010000143.1, read as the reverse complement.
GTTGGGATTTCTGTTGTCACTTATTGGTATTTGCCAGCGATATACCGGCAATTATGGAGATGCACTCGAAAGTCAGATGCAAGCTCTTAAAATCGGTGAGGAGACGAAAGACAGCTTAACAATAAAAGAGACTCTTCTGGCTCTTGGATTTACCTATCTCAAGGTCGAGAAATGGAAAGAGGCTCTCGGTTATCAAAGAAAAGCCCTCGATTTTTTGATTCTTATGAAAGACTCTTCGGGAGTGTCGAGGGCTTACAGCGATATAGGAGTTACACTGTATGCTATGGACAGCCTTGATGAAGCTATTGAAAATCATATGGCTGCACTGGCAATAAGGAAGAAAATAAGAGAGTATTTTTCCATTTCTTCTTCTTATTTTTATCTTGGAAGTATTTATAATAAACAATCGCGTTACCAAAAGGCTTTGGAGAGTTTTGTTAAATCATACGAATACGCTGTTAAATCAGGCTATTCGATGAATATTGTTGACAGCCGACTTGAGTTGGGGAAGGTTTATCACCGGTTAGGGCAAAATGATCTGGCAATGGAAAACTACCGGGAAGCCTATAGCTTTAGCAAGGAAAGGAAGGACTGGATAGGATCTCTCGAGTCTTGCGAAGCAATTGGAGATATTTATTTTGGTGAAAAGGAATATGCACTTTCGATTACCTGGTATAAAAGAGCCGTTTCATATGCCCAGCGCAAAGCATTCAACAAACTCACTCCCATCCATAAAAAGCTTTCTGATGTTTATGTTATACAGGGTAGCTATGCATTGGCATACAAACATTTAGTCTTATTCAGCCAAATGAAGGACTCGTTGCTTAAGGCTGAAAATGCTGAAAAGATCATTATTCTCACCAGCCGTCTTGAGTTTGAAAACAAACAGGCTTTACTTAATGACAGGCACGATAAACTGATGAAGATTAAACAGTCGGAGATTGAACGTCAGAGACTTACACGTAATTTCAGTTTATTGGGAATGGGCATAATCTTCATCCTTGCCTTAATATTATTTGTCCGTTTTGTGGAGAAGAAAAGATTGAATGATAAACTCAATCTTACGCTGTCGAATCTGAAGGAAACACAAAGCCAGCTGATTCACTCCGAAAAAATGGCATCTCTTGGCGAACTGACTGCCGGTGTAGCACACGAAATACAAAATCCCTTAAATTTTGTAAAAAACTTCTCAGAAGTGAGCGTTGATATGATACAAGATGCTGAAAAGGAAATCAATAAAGGAAATGTTGATGAAGTAAAAATTCTGATTGAAAATTTAAAGATAAATATGGAAAGAATAATGGAGCATGGGAACAGGGCAAGCTCCATTGTTAACAGTATGCTTGACCATTCGCGGAAAGGAAGCGGGCAAAAGGAGAAAGTTAATATTAATAAAATGGTTGATGAGTACCTGCGTCTTTCCTTTCATGGTTATCGGGCTAAAGATAAATCGTTTGCAGCAAGTTTTGAAACCGTGTTTGATAAGTCGCTTCCGGAATTGACTGTAGTCCCGCAGGATATTGGCCGCGTATTCCTGAATTTGATCAATAATGCTTTTTATGCTGTAAATGAGAAGAGAAAAAAAATGGATGAAACCTTAAGAAAGGATTATAAACCCTTTGTTTTTGTGACTACGAGAAAAAAAAACGGTTTTGCGGAGATCAGGATCAAAGACAATGGAATAGGGATACCGGCGGAAGCTATGGATAAGATATTCCAGCCTTTTTTTACTACTAAACCTTCGGGGCAGGGGACAGGCTTAGGCCTGAGTTTGAGTTTTGATATTATAACCAAGGGGCACGGTGGCAAACTGAAGGTTAACTCACGGGAAAACGAGGGAACGGAGTTTATTATAGAATTAAAGATTGCATAATAAAAAATGTGATTGATGATAAATTATGGAAGTGAAAATAAAAATATAACCGATGGCTAAAATATTAGTAGTGGATGATGAAGTGGATCTTCAGATTCTAATAAAACAAAAGTTTCGCAAACAAATTCGTGATCATTCATATGAGTTTGTCTTTGCGGTAAACGGACACGACGCACTCGAACAGTTGCAGCGGCACACCGATGTGGATGTTGTGCTAAGTGATATTAATATGCCTGAAATGGACGGGCTTACTTTGCTTTCCAGACTTAACGAAACCCATTCCGTTTTGAAATCGGTGATCGTTTCGGCTTACGGCGATATGGAAAATATACGAACGGCTATGAACAGAGGTGCTTTTGATTTTATAACAAAACCCATAGACTTCACGGATCTGGAACTGACCATTGAGAAGACATTAAAACATGTTAATCAGGTGAAGCAAACACTCAAAGCCATTAAGGAAAACAACATCCTGAAAATGTATGTGGATGAAACCGTACTCAATTTTATGAATACCCGTAAATTTGAATCTTCATTAATGGAGAATGAAATGGTAGATGCTACCGTGGTTTTTATTGATCTGTGTAGTTTTACTTCAATTAGTGAAAACGAAAAACCGGATACCATTGTAAAATTGCTGAATAGTTTTTTTGATATGATGGTGAAAAATATCTTAGACCATTCAGGTTGTATTGATAAGTTTATCGGTGATGCCATTATGGCTGTTTTTAAAGGTGATTTTCATCTCGACAGGGCCATTGAAGCCTGCCTTAAGGTAAGATCGGAAATTGCAAGCCTTTCTCCTGTTTTGGAAAATATGACATTCAAGCCGAACGTTTCCATCGGGATAAACAGTGGCGAAGTTGTTTCGGGAAATATTGGCTCGGTAAACCTGAAGCGACTTGATTATACCGTGATCGGTGATGTTGTGAATACGGCGGCAAGATTACAGGTGAAAGCTAACCCGGGGCAGATTATAATAAGTGAGAATTCCTATAAGAAAGTAAAAGACTCATTTCATTGTAATAAAGTCGGTGATGTGAAACTTAAAAATAAATCCAATAATATGATTGTTTATGAAGTGATTGCATAATAATTGTGAATTTTGCCTGATCATAACTATTATAATTCACCTTCTTTATAGATATTGTTTATATGTCTTGATATTACTGATTTATCTCTTTCAAAAAGTTCCGACATTTGGTTTAGGCTTAACCGTACCGTATCTTTTTCAAGTTTTACCTCAATCGAAGTTTTTCCTTCCGGTGTTTTGTATATTTTAATTTGAGACTTATTCATTTATCAAAAATACATTCCTTTTCTTATATTGCTGATATTTTTTAATACGGCACAACGGTTGGGCTATGCGCATAATAGCCCTTTAAGGCTGGTAGTACGGAAAGTTCACCCCATCCTATTGGTTCAATGAGTTATTAACAAAATTAAAGTTATTAACAAAGAAAAAAAGTAACAAAAAAAGAAATTGTTACAACATCATTATATTTTCAAAGAACTCTATTTTTTTATTTTGCAAATCTAAAGGG
>JALSSR010000142.1 GCA_026984135.1 Bacteroidales bacterium | reverse complement strand
TATGGAGCGCAGCGGAATAGCGGCCAGGTGGAGCGCCTTGTTATGAAATTATCTGTATTCATTTGTCCGGGCAGTATAAGTTGTAAAACATGACATTCATTTTAATTACTCGTGTCCCGTCATCTTGTGCCCTCATTTTATAAAGCCATTCATTTGCATCTTTTTGGCTCACTCTAGATATGAAATTTTGATGTGCCGATACAATATCATCGACCGACTCCAATATCTGACTGAAATTTTTATTGTTTTTGTTGAACACAATTAAAGCTGTTTTACAGTCACGCCAAGTCAAATAACTCAATAACTGATCAATGGCATCTGTGAAACTTTTTTTACCACGCCATATTTTACATTCCGCAATAAAAGCAGAACGCCCTTTCTCCGATATAAGAATATCTGTCTTACCTGCTTTGTTGAAAGTCTCACCCTTTGCGTCTCCTTCATAAATTGCATTGAGTTGCGACAGAATAATATCTCTCAGCTCTTCCTCGTCATGAACGCTGAATGTCTTTGGAGTTTTTTCAAAACTAATACCACTGTGACGAATTAATTTAATGATATTATCGTAGTCACCATCAGTTATGCCTGGCTCGGCCTTAAATCCTTCTTTAGGAGGGGGTGGAAGTGGTTTTGTGATTTTTTTATTTACTTTTATAGGCTCAAGCGTTGGCGCCCCATTTTTCTGTTTCAATGGTATTCCGAGAATATCACAAAGAGAATTTTGCTTTTTCAACTTTTCCCTTCTGAAATCTATAGCTTGCTTAACTAACATTGGAAGAGACTGGTTATAAGCATCTACCTGTGTTTTTGACCAACCCAAATATTGTTTGATTGTCTTAAGGTTGCTTTCGAAGGAAGATTTAATTTGATTCGGGTCCGCATCATGGGGTTGGCGAAATACCATAACAATTTTCCCTATACCATCTCGACCTTGCCGTATTTGACCCGTAGGAAAGACAGAACTCCATGTGCTTGTTTTGGCTCTTAACAAATTATGATCCCCTGAAAAGGGAATTTCGATAGATATTTCATGCCCCGGCACATAACATGGACGGCTTGTGTCTCTGATAAATCTACGTGGGTCGCCAGAAACATCCACTTGGCATTCCGAAGGCTCAGAGGCCACAATTTTATCTTCGTAGAGTGTAATAGGATCAATAGTGTTTCGGTTTACGATATATTCGATTAAATCATCATATGGTGTTGCAAGAAATTGATCCTTATTGATGCTATCAACTTGCTCTTGAATGCTTGATTGTTTTGCTCTGAGCGAGTCCGCCAAATCGAAATCTGCAAACAGATAATTTCTATCTCTGTGTCTCATTCTCTTCCTTCATAACGACCAAGCTGTGCGGCGCAAACGAAGCGCAGCGTAGTTTGCGTCCGAACGAGCGCCTTGTTAGCCATTTTCCTTTATATCAAAATCAATAATTATCAAAACACCTTTTGCCGTGTCATAAAGAACAAATAGCGCATATGCGAATATTGCAATAACCGTTGTATTAAAAAGCATTTTTAAGTTTTCATGCCCAGAGATTAACCGTGAGCTGACCACTGTAAGAAAGATTACAGAAAATACGATTAATACGATTTGCTCCTTTATAGACAAGATCATTTGTTTTTTTGTGCTATTAAAACATTGCGCATTACCATGCCTTTCCACAAGATCCCGTATTTTAGTTAAAACTATACCCAAGGTAGCCGAATTTATTGCTAAAAGAGCTATGAGAATCGTTATGAGGTTTTGGGAAAGGAAATTATTCAAATAATTAGTCTCCAAAGACGACTGTAAAATCTGCGCTAGAAACCCTATTCCTATTGACATAATAAAAGTTTTTAGAACTTGAGATATCATTTCAGTATTTCTTTTAATATTCCAACAACTTCCTCTGCGGTGCCCTGCAATTCTACTTCTGATACCTCAATATGCTTTACAGTCTTCGATGTGTGAATTTTCTTTGATAATCCGTTGACCTTAATGGCAACGTTGCCTCCGCCCTCGGCAGTGTAATCAGATAGTGCTCTGACCGTGCTGTTATCCTTTTCGATGTGTAGGCTCGACTCAGGATCTGATTCAATATCTAGTTTGTTTTTTACCGAATTCGTTGCCTTAGCAAACTCTTTGAGGTTTTCTGGCAAACTTTCAGATATGTTTGCCATGTTTGGAGTAATAAATTCAAATTCTAGCTTCTGAATTCTTCCCTTATATCTCTCTATTAGATCCCAGAATTTCTGTTTTTCAACTAATGGCTCGTAAAGCGCTATAAGATGATAATGAGACAACACTGACCTGAGAGTATCTAGAATTAATTTTACAACTGCTTCAGTGCTGTTAAACGCGGTAGTTCTTCTTTGGACGGCAAATAATTGCTTCTCCGGATCATTCCATATAGCCACTAAGACCGACGGCCAATTATCAATGTACTCATCGGTAAACTCTTTTGTTTCTCGATGTAGAGATCTATTTGCTGCAATACGAAACAGAAAGAAATCACCCTGGCAATAGAGTCGTTTTGTTACAGTCTCAGTCCTTGAATTATAAAAACTCTCAACTTCCAAGAGCGCAGCACTAAACAATTCATTTTTCTTGGACAATAGTTCATCAACTGTTTTGATGCCGCTCCATAAGTCACCCTGCAAATATCTATCGATTGGTAACAGTTGATATCGGTATAGCTCAAATTGAGATATTGTTCTTTTCATATTCCCTTATTCTCTCTTATGGCTAACGCCTCACATCACCGGCAGCAAAAAGCAGAGCGACGAGGAACGAGGAGCGGCGCTTATTGCTGTCCGAGTGCATGTGATTGTTAGCTGCTTTTG
>JALSSR010000141.1 GCA_026984135.1 Bacteroidales bacterium | reverse complement strand
CTCCGCTCCATTCCCCCTCCCTTTAAAAAAAAGAAAGAAACAAAAAAATAATTAAATAAATGAGTAATAAAATTCAACTAAGAAATAGGAAATAATGGTCTATACAAATGAGGGTATTATAACCTTTGACAGCGGTTCGAATCCGCTCGGTACCTCTAAAACCTCTGAGTATCAGAGGTTTTTTAGTTTAACTTAAACTCCAGATTCAGATAAATCATTGAAAGAGGGTTCTTTCGTTCCGCTTGTTCGGGTTTGGCGAAAGTCCAATTACGGTAGTTGATGGCTATTTTGACACCTTTTACCGGATTGTATTGCAAGCCGCCCATATACAATGTGCCTTCGCCTTTGTAAAACCAATTCTCCGGCTCTCCTTCCGGCCTGTTTGAATTCAAAAGATCAACCCTTCCGAAGACTTCAAACTTTGTATTAATGGCATAAGTCGAGTAGAATGAGAAACCGAAAAGGTCGTGATCAACCACATTCTTAAATTGTTTTTGATAATTATACTCTCCTGCGATTCTGAACTTCTTTTTGAATTTGTATCCTACAAATGCCGAATATGTTGATTGGTTTGCTCTGTAATCGGCTGTAAGTGAAGTATCCTTATTATCCATATTGTCGTAATATAATCTGATTGTCAAACTGTTAACAGGATGCACTGTAACTCCGCCGGCAAGTTTAAAGTCGGGAAATCTTACTTGAACATGTTTATAGCCCTCTCCGTTAAGGAAAGCACCGTCAACGGATACATAGTCATTGAATTTAATTTCCGCAGTGACTCCAAGGTCGGCACTGGGTCCCATTTTATACTCATCCTGATATGATTTATAAAGATAACGATAGCCCCAAAAGCGTTCCTGTGTTTTAAACTGTTTCGGCGATATCATTCCGCCGTTAATTTTGAGACCTTTGACCGGATTCCATGTCAAGGAAGCTATTTTCAGAAAAGCGTAATATTTGTCGGCAAGAATATTTAACTGAACATCAAGAATAACCTGCCCCACAAGGTTATCCGTAAACCGGTGGCTATACCCGAAATATGCCCGTTTAATTTCAAATGCCGTTCTTTTGACCTCCCTGTCGCTCAAATCGGCGTGAAAATTCATAAAGGACTTTATTATCAGTTTATCCGTTATGTTAAAATCTTTGTCAGTATAATTTTGTGTAAAAAGATTGACGGTTAAGAAGGTCAGAAAAAAAAACAAAAGTAAAATTTTATTTCCCATATCCAGATACTGTTATTGATACGGTCAGCGAAAATATGTAATAATTACCATTTTTCTTAACAATTTTTTCACAAAAGCATCAAATACTTAACATTAACTTAACTATCGGGTAATTTTCAGATAACAAACCGAAGCTACATTTGCGGCAGATTAAAAAAACTAAAAATATGAAAAAACAAATTATCGCATTGGCATTTATTCTGCTGACAGGAATTGCATTTGCAGACAAAGACTCTTCAAAATCCAACGGCGCGAAAAGTCCGGCATCACAAACGGTATCCATCACCGGAAAAGTAATTGATTTTAAAACCGGTGAAGCGTTAACGGGTGTTGAAGTTAAATTGGAAGGAACCGATACTAAAACATATACCGACTTCGACGGTAAATTCAGTTTTAATAACGTTAAATCAGGCAAATACAATATTATAGCTTCCTACATTTCGTATGATAAAAGTCTGATTGAAAATTTCAAAGCAGCCCCGGAGAGTGATAAAATCTCCATTAAGTTGCAGTCTTCAAAATAATTATTTAATACAACTAAAAAAAAAGGTTCGCAAGTTGCGAACCTTTTTTTTAATATTTTCGTTCGTTTAACAGTTTCCCGTTTTTATCATACATTCTCCATACCCCGGTTTTTTCACCATCCTTATAATGCATATCATACAACAAGGTTCCGTCGTCGCTCCAAATCATCCAATCTCCGTCTTTCATATCATTTTTGTAGTTGGCAACAGCCGTTTTAACACCTTTGTCGTTCCAGGTAATCCATAATCCGTCCTTTTTCCCTTCCTTGTATGAACGTTGTTCCTTTTTATTACCGTTTTCAAAATAAACTATTACAAAACCGTCTTCCAGTCCATTCTTTATGTTTCGTTCTATTTTCGGATTGCCATTGTCATAATACTCTACATTCGTACCGGTATATAACATCCCTTTTTTATAATAATATCCGTCGCGGTATTCCAAATCTTGCGAATATCCGGCAAATGCCAAAACAAATAAAACAACTGTTACTATTGATTTCTTATATTTCATAATATTTTTATTGAATTTATTTACAAAGTTACTAAAAATCATAGGATAATCCCAACTCGAAAATTGTTCCAGTTGAATAGATATTAAAAGGATATTTAACTCCTTTATATTCATAAGAATTGTTTTTTACGGGGTTTAGAATATTTTTCACTTTAAAACTCACGATAAAGTTTTTTCCTAATGTTTTTGAGGCGTTAAAGTCCAATTTCGGAAAAGGATATTCATAAACTTCGGGAGTACCTCCTTTGGTCACAAGGGATATTCTTTTTCCCGTCATATTAAATATCAGATTAGCAGTTAACCCCGAATTGGGATTTGCATAACCAAGCATAGCATTGATAATATAAGGAGCCTGCCCGAACAAAGGTCGCGTATCCGGCGCACCCGGGTCTAACGCCCTAATTGACAGCAATTCCAATGAATCAATGGCAACAATTGATTTTATCAGTGAAAAGTTAACACCAACACTTACGTTTTTTAAAAAGTCAATAAAATCAAGCTTTTTGTTCAAATCAAATTCAACACCGTAATTTGTGGCGGACGAAACGTTTTGAAATGATATTTCGGGATTAACGGCGATGGGATTATCAACCATTTCAATGGGGTCAATAAAATTTTTGTAAAAAAGACTTACGGAAACAACTTCTCCGGCTTTCATAAAATATTCCCATTTTAAATCGAAATTATCAATCAGGGTTCGTTTCAAATCCGGGTTTCCGACAATTGTGGGCGCCACCGGGCTAAACGATGCAAAAGGTGCTATTTCCCTGAATGTCGGCCGCGAAAGGGTACGAGTATATACAAGCCGCAGATTCATATTCTCAAAAAAACCGTATGTCAGATTTATGGCAGGCAAAAAGTCATTGTCATTCAAATATCCCTTTTCTATTCCTGCTTTTTTACTTTCTGTTTTCATCTTATTGCTTTCAAACCGGACACCTGTCACCATTCTGAGTTTTTCCGCCAAAGTCATATCAACCATAATGTAAGAACCCAACACATTTTGGTACCCGAAATAACTATTGCGCAAATCCGTAGCATTCTGAACATACAAACCGTAATTTTCTTTGGTTACCGGATTATATGCCGGATTGTTCTGCCCGATATTACCATCCGATAAGTAATCCGAAACACTACCGTTATAATATTGCACCTGAGTGTTATAATCTATTTTGCTCTCGTTAAAATCCCTGTACTTATAATTGTATGAAACTCCGAATTTCAGTTTCGAGCTGCTTCCGAGAAATGTAAAAGGAACTTTAAAATGTATTTTATTGTCAAGATTATTTTCATCCATTGTACGCCGGTATCTTGAAGGAACTTTGTACTTTGAGGGGTTGATTTCGTATTGTGCGTTACCTGATGCATCAGGATAGAAGCTATTGGTGAAAAATCTAAGATCAGGCTCTTTCTGGTCTGATAAAGTATATGATACAACCCAATTTATTTTCATCTTTCCCATCCTCTCAAGAAAATGTTCACCTTTTAGCTGGTTAGCAAAAATTGCTCTTTCCATAAATCCGAGTTCACGGCTTTGAATTATCATACCTATTTCATCTTCGGCACGTTCGCCGACATCATATACGGCACTTTTTATTCCGGAATGGTTGTATAGCAAAACATATCCAAGCTTATTATTTTCATTAATCTTAAAGTTAAGATTTCCGAGAAAACCAACCAAAACTTCATTTTGTCCTTTTCGTTCTGTAAAATCCTGCTCTTTATTCAAACTGTTTGCATCTGCACCGGTAAGTTTGTAAATACCTCTACTCCCGTTATCAAAGTAATTAAGGTCGTTTTTGTAAATAAGCCCTATATTAAAACCCAATTGTTTTCCGAATAATTTAACCTGATTACCGATTGAAAAAGTATATTTTTGATTTAAAAAGGAATTATTTTCAACAGGTTCCATTATTTTATTAAATGATTTTGTTATATCATCCAGTTTATCTCTGTCGGAAGGGTAAATGGGTATATTTTTCGGTTTTACCGGAAAATTCCGGGTGCCGTCATCGTAACCAAGCCAATCCGTTTTACCTCCCTGATACGTCAAAAAGTTGTTTCGCAATGAAGCTTGTGTGTTATATCCCAATGTTACGTTAAAACTCACTTTAAATTTATCGGGAAAATCCTTTGTAACTATATCAATCAACCCACCGGTAAAAGCATTCAAATCAGGTGTAAAACTTTTATACACGATCATATTCTCAATAGCATTAGTCGGGAATATATCCATTTGAACAGTATTTCTTTCCGGATCGAGAGATGGTATTTCGGCACCGTTAAGTGTCGTTTTGCTGTACCGGTCGCCAAGGCCTCTCACATAGACATATTTTCCACCTTCCAGAGAAACACCCGATATTCGTCCTACGGCTTCCGCCGCATCGCTGTCACCCGTCTTTATTATTTCTTCCGAAGAGATGCCTTCAATTACACCGGCCGATTTTTTTTGCATTGTGAGGATGGCATTTTCGGTATTTCTAACTGCTTTGGCCGAGATAACTACTTCCGAAAGACCGACTGAAACAGGTTTTAATTTGATATTCAAGACGGATGTTTCACCTTCTTTAATTTCAACGTCATTTATTATCTGGGTTTCGTAGGATATATATGAACATTTCAACTGCACTTTAGCCGCATCTATTCCCGTAATCGAATAATTACCGTCGAGGTCGGCCGAAGAGCCCAGATATGTTCCTACAACCATCACGGAAGCACCGATAAGTTCTTCACCCGTTTCGGAGTCGGTGATTTTTCCTCTCAGAGTTCCCGATTGTGCAATTGATAACCCCTGCAAAAACAAGATTATTAACGATAATAGGATAGTTTTCTTCATCAAATAATATTTTTAGATATTTACTTATTCGTAAAAACCGGCAGTACAATATTATGCACTGCCGGTACATTGCTAACTAAAATTCGGATACTATTTGTTTTTAAAGAACGCTGTCCATCCTGCTGCCCAATTTTCACTGCCGAAAGCTCCTTTATAGTTTACCGCATCAAACCAAGCGTCAGGATATTCACTCATATTTCCTGTTACAGGAGATGAAGGAACGGGATTATCGGCACTTATACCGGGGTTGGATACTTCATTACCGGCAGATTCAAAGTAATCGGCGAATGCTTGTACCGCAGCCAGAGAGTCGGCTTCATTGGCACCCGAACCGGAAATTTTGAAGATGCCTCCGGGTGTTCCGTCCGAAACGTTCCAAAAGACATTATGCTCAATTGTTAAAATTCCGTTCTGGAACTGTTTGTAGCTGTCCTGATCATCTGCAAGATTTTCAATATCAATACCTTTTGTTTGGTTAACAAAAATCGAATTGATATAGTGGCCGGCAGCATTGTCACGAAAAGTTATTACCCGTTTGCCGGCATTGGTACCACGGCCAATGTATGTTACATTGCAGATATTAGGCTCGGCATAGGGAGTTCCCGTTTCGGGATCGGTACCGCCGTCGTGTTCGCCTATTCTGTCACCTTCGTTGGGGTCTTGAATAGCAACCCAAAATTGGCCGTAACCGCGGAAACCTTCATCGTAATCAAAGCTGTCGTCGGCGCAGTACGCAGAGAGAATATGTTTCAAACGCGGTTTGCCGCCAAAAAATTCAATTCCGTCATCTTTATTTGCGAGTATTTCCACATAGTCAATAACGGTAGCTGAACCCACAGCACCGAGTGTTAAACCGTTAATTTCATTTCCGTCTCCGATATCGGTTCCTCCATGACGTATCGAAACATATTTGATAACTCCCGAATTATCATTATCATCCACACCTCCATATCTTCCGCGGGGTTCATTGGTAGGGATACCCTCAATTTGAGATTCTCCGGGTGATGAGTTGAGTTTTGCTTTTCCAAGGAGTATTAAACCGCCCCAGAGACCTCTGTCCGACATACCCACGGAACCGTTAAGGTCGTCACCTTCGGCAGTAAAGATGATAGGCTTTTCCTTTGTCCCTTCGGCAATTATTTTACCTCCGCGAGCAACTATCAAAGCACTGGCATTTTCACCCTGTCCGGGCAATCCTTTAATAACACATCCGGGCTCAATTGTAAGAACCTGACCGTCGTTGACAAAGACAAAACCGTCAAGATGATAGGTTTTACCGGATTTCCACGTTACAGTACCGGTTCCGGAACCATTATCCTTAATGGTATATTCATCCGGGCCGGGTTGAGGCTGATCTCCTTCATCGTCACCTTTTGTACAAGATGACAAGTTTAAAACAAATGCAGTAAATAAAACTGCCGCAAGTAACAAATTGATCTTTTTCATTTTCATTGTTTTTCGTTTTATTTTTAATAAACTTTATGCCGGCAAAGCAAGTTGTATTTTAATAACTGGATATTAACGAAACATTAATTTTATATTAACTTACGGGCTTAAAAAATGATAAAACTTAATATTGTCTTAACATTGCAAATGCCGAAACAAGATAATTTTGTAATTCATAATGAAGAAAGGTTTTAAAATATTATTAATTGATGATGAGCCGGATATCCTTGAATTTTTAAAATATAATTTTGAAAAGCACGGATACATTATACATACTGCATCAAACGGCTTTAAAGGTGAAAAGATAGCACTTGAAACCCAACCGGATATGATCATTCTTGATATAATGATGCCCGGTATGGATGGTATTGAGCTTTGTAATAAGCTGAAAGAAAACGAGCGATTCAAAGATACTCTAATAGTTTTTCTTACGGCACGCGGAGAAGATTACTCGCAAATTGCCGGTTTTGATGCAGGTGCTGACGACTATGTTACGAAACCGGTAAAACCCAAAGTTTTGCTTGCCCGTGTAAAAGCTTTGCTCAAAAGAAACAATAAAGGATTAAGCAACAGCACTATCGAACTGAATAATTTAAAGATTGATCAGGAAAAAAGAGTTGTTATTTTCGAGAACAGGGAGATTTTTTTGCCAAAAATCGAATTTAATATTTTAACACTTTTTGCTTCCAATCCCGGAAGAGTGTTCAACAGGGAAGAAATCTATGACCGTATTTGGGGAAATGATGTTTATGTTGGCGACCGGACGCTGGATGTTCATATCAGGAAATTGAGAAAAAAACTCGACAAAAAAATAATAAAGACAATTAAAGGAATAGGTTACGGCATTTCGAGTTGAAGAATTCTCTAAAATCGAATCCTTAACATAAACTTAACATTAAATTAATTTATTTTTAAATTTGTTTCCGACCTTTGAACCGGTTTTATTTGATAATATTGCCGGCGTAAAAATTTATTAATTATGGAACATATCTACCTTGCTCTTATCGTAGTTCTTTTTCTACTTGCAATTTCCGACCTGATAGTTGGCGTAAGTAATGACGCCGTTAACTTTTTGAATGCCGCAATCGGTTCAAAAGCGGCATCTTTTAAAATAATAATGGTAGTTGCAGCCCTTGGAATTTTGTTCGGAGCAACATTTTCAAGCGGTATGATGGAGGTTGCCCGTAAGGGAATTTTCAATCCTCAGCATTTCTATTTTTCTGAAATAATCCTCATCTTTCTTGCTGTGATGATTACGGATGTCATTCTGCTTGACTTGTTTAACACTTTCGGATTACCGACTTCAACAACAGTATCAATTGTGTTTGAATTATTGGGTGCGGCAGTTGCCGTTTCATTAATAAAGATAACACATAATCCCGATGCTTTGCCCTTAAGCGAATATATTAATTCGGCCAAAGCCCTTGCAATCATTGCCGGTATTTTGTTGTCGGTAGTGGTCGCATTCACTGTCGGTGCTATTATTCAATATTTCAGCAGACTTCTTTTTTCATTTGACTATGAACGCAGATTAAAACGGTGGGGAGCATTGTGGGGCGGTTTTGCCATTACTGCAATCACATACTTCATTCTAATTAAAGGAGCAAAAGGTGCCTCTTTTATGTCGGACGAAACAAAGGATTTTATACATCAAAATTCATTTCTCATTATTGTATATAGCTTTATTGCCTGGACAGTTATTCTTCAAATTTTAACGTGGCTTTTCAAACTTAATATATTGAAGCTCATAGTTTTGGTAGGCACATTTGCACTTGCAATGGCCTTTGCAGGCAACGACCTTGTAAACTTTATAGGTGTGCCACTGGCAGGATTTGAGTCATACAAAGACTTTATTGCACATCCCGGTGCCCAACCCGATAATTTCCTGATGGTATCGTTGACAGGTAAAATAAAAACACCTACATCATATTTGCTGATAGCCGGTTTAATAATGGTGTTAACATTATGGATTTCAAAAAAGGCAAAATCCGTAATCAAAACATCCGTTGACCTGGGAAGACAGGAAGAAGGTTACGAACGCTTTGAGGCAACAGGGTTTTCAAGGGTTCTTGTGAGAGGTTCGAGCAATATGGCTAACTTTTTTGAAAAAATTCTTCCAAAAAACCTGAATGAAAAAATTGACAGGAACTTTGACCAGACTCCTTTTATTGAAAAACAAAAGAAACTGGGAAAAGATGCCCCTGCATTCGATATGATACGTGCGTCGGTAACCCTTGTGGTTGCCAGTATCCTCATTGCTTTCGGTACTTCAATGAAACTTCCCCTGTCAACTACTTATGTTACGTTTATGGTGGCTATGGGAACCTCTCTTTCAGACAGGGCCTGGGGTCGCGAAAGTGCTGTTTATCGTATTTCGGGTGTTCTCTCTGTAATAGGCGGATGGTTTTTTACCGCCCTTGCCGCTTTTACTTCCGCCTTCATACTTGGGTATATTATCTTTTACGGAGGATATGTTGCCATTTTTGGTCTTCTTGCTTTTGCCGCTTTTATGGTTTATAGAACTCACGTAATCCATAAAGGTAAAGTTGAAGAGCAAGAGATTGAAAAAGAACTGGAAGAGGAAGTAATGACTAACGGAAGTTTTGTAGCGAAAAGTTCAGACAACGTTATAGCTGTTTTGGAAGATGTAGGAGCTATTATTGAAAGAACATTTAAGGCTCTTGCCAATGAAGACCTCAAGAAACTTCGAAAGCTGAGTAAAGAAGTTGAAAAGGTCAATAAAAAGACTAAAAAATCAAAAGACAATATAGATAAAACAATTAAAAAACTTGAGGAGAGCTCAATAGAATCAGGATACTATTATGTTCAGGTTCTTGATTATCTGCGAGAAATAGCGCATACCATAACTTATATTGTTTATCCGGTAGTTGAACATGTTGATAATCATCATAAAGGTCTTTTGTCCGATCAAATTAAAGAATTGGATATGATTCAAGACGGTATTAACAAACTGTTAAAAATAATCAATAAAGCTATTAAAAAACAAGATTTCAAATTGTTAGATGATATTTTGACTCAACAGAAAATTATTCTTGACCTTATTGAAGAAACTCGTAAAAATCAGGTGAAAAGGATTAAAAATAATGAAGCCGGTACAAAAAACAGCCTGCTGTATCTGAATATTCTCTCTGAAAGTAAAAACTTGGTCTTGTATGCTGTAAACGCTTTAAAATCACATCGTGACTTTGTAAACGATATGAATGGCAGCGAAGATTAACAACACCGTATTGATCATAATTATTTCGGTTACGCTTGTTTAGACGTCATGCGTATGATGGGAAGTAATTTCGTCCCATAAACATACTTTTTTTCCAAAATTGAGAAAGCAACAAAATCAATCACTTCTCATTATCAATGCTTTAACGGTTTGCATAGTTTTTGCCAAAGTAATAAAACCATACTAAACAAAAAAATAAGGTGATGGAAAAAGGTTTTGACGAAATAGCATTGAAAATGTTGGCAGCAGGAATGATGAAAGACTTCTATTATGTGGTTGCCGATAAAGAAAACGATTTTTACTGGGCATTAAATCTTGATGATCATCCAAATTCGTTTATTTTGGACAAGTCGTACCAGAATTACAGGAATGATATTCCGGGAAGGGAAAACGAATCTATGGTAGTTATCCAACCAAACGGTTAATTATTTTCTTGCTTCTATCTTCATAATTCTCAATGGTAAAAAGCCTGGTGTTCACCGGGCTTTTTGCTTTTCAATTTTACCATTAACCTTTCAAGTCGAACAAAGCCCTGTGTGACTGCGATTTTAAAGATTGAGAAAAGATATAATTGTTACCCTGCTTTTTCTAGCCTATGAGGCTTTCAACCTTTCAGGATTGCCGACGCATAAGCCTGTTTCTCATCCTGAAAGGTTAGAAAAAACTTATTACTTAAGAATATGATAAATTTTGTATCTTTACCTCAAAATCTTTTTAATCAAAATGAAACATAAAATTGTAAATAGGCAAGAGTATTTAGATTTCGGTAAATTTTATCATATCTACAATAAAGCTATTGGCAAAGAGTTACTTTTTAAAACCGAATACGATTACTTCTTCTTCCTTAAAAAAATTGACCGATTCATTTTACCTGTTGCCAAGATTATCTCATATTGTTTAATACCAAATCATTTCCATTTACTTATTTACACAAGAGATGAAGATGAGATTAAAAAAAATTTAAGAAAAAAATCATTTGATAGTAACAGAAACCCTATAATCCAGTCTTTTAGCAATTTTTTCAACAGCTATTCCAAATCATATAACAAGATTCAAAACAGAATGGGGAGACTATTTGTTTATCCTTTCAAAAAGATATTGGTTGACAAAGATGATTATCTTATCTCTTTAATATGTTATATCCATAGAAATCCCATTCATCATGGAATGGTCAATGATTTTTCAAAATGGAAATACTCTTCATATAATGCATTCATTACAAATAAACCTACAAAAGTAGAAAGAGAGTTTGTTATTGGCCTTTTCGGCTCACTTAATGATTTTATTGTTTTCCATAATGAAAACAAGATTAAGCCGGGTATAGACAGTTACATTTTTGAATAGGTATTGTGAATAGAACCTTTCAAGTCAAACAAAGCCCTGTGTGATTGCGACTTGAAAGGTTGAGAAAAAATATAACTATTAACCTGTTTTATCAAGCCTATGAGATTTTCAACCTTTCAGGATTGCCCACGCTCAAGCCTGTTTCTCATCCTGAAAGGTTAGGACGGAACAAACCTTTCAAGTCGAGCAAAGCCCTGTGTGATTGCGACTTGAAAGGTTGAAAAAAGAAATAACTATTAACCGGATTTTTAAAGGCTCCGCTGTTTTCAACCTTTCAGGATTGCCCACGCTCAAGCCTGTTTCTCATCCTGAAAGGTTAGAACGGAGCAAACCTTTCAAGTCGAACAAAGCCCTGTGCGGCAGCGACTTGAAAGGTTGAGAAAAGATATAATTGTTACCCTGCTTTTTCTAGCCTATTAGATTTTCAACCTTTCAGGATTGCCGACGCTCAAGCCTTTTTCTCATCCTGAAAGGTTAGAACGGAACAAACCTTTCAAGTCGAGCAAAGCCCTGTGTGATTGCGACTTGAAAGGTTGAGAAAAAATATAACTGTTAGCCGTATTTTTATAGCATCCGCTGTTTTCAACCTTTCAGGATTGCCGACGCTCAAGCCTGTTTCTCATCCTGAAAGGTTAGAACGGAACAAACCTTTCAAGTCGAGCAAAGCCCTGTGTGACTGCGATTTTAAAGATTGAGAAAAGATATAATTGTTACCCTGCTTTTTCTAGCCTATGAGGCTTTCAACCTTTCAGGATTGCCGACGCTCAAGGCGGTTTCTCATCCTGAAAGGTTAGAACGGATTCTCATCAGGAAACTTATCAGGCTTCCCAAATTCCTGATTATTAATAAAGGTTGTATCAGAAAGTGTCAGAAGAAATGCCTTTAAATCAGCCTTTTCGGTTGGAGTAAGCATATTTCCCCCTGTGGCGATATGATGCATCAAAGGGTCAATGTAAGGCGACCAAACAAGGCCGGAGCTGTAAAAATCTATAACTTCGTCCAATGTGTTGAATCTGCCGTCGTGCATATATGGAGCTGTATATTCGATATTTCTTAAGGTTGTGGCTTTATATGCACCATGATCCGTCGGATTTCCGGTAACGGAATAGCGGTCTTCAGGATCATCAAAAATGATGTCCTTACCGTTATTGTAAAACCCGTTGGTTGTAAAAAGCGGATTACCGGCACCACCGTGACAATGAAAGCAGTCGGCACCCTCTTCCGTTGTAAACAAAACAAATCCGTTCAGTTCGGAGGATGTAAGTTGTATTTCTCCACGTAAATATCTGTCAAATTTTGAGTCCGCCGAAATCAACGTTCTCACAAATTGTGCAATGGCTTTTGCTATCCGGTCAACGGTGACTTCATTCGTGCCGAATGCTTTTCTAAACAGTTCGGGATATCCCGGAATATTCCCGATGACATTCTCAACCTTTTGATAAGTACTGTTAAACTCATTTGGGGCGGTTATTACGCCAAGCACGTCTTCTTCAATGGAGGGGATGCCTCCGTTCCAGCCATATTGTCCCGGATTCCATACCAGATTGATAAGGGGCAACATTACATGGTGGGTCGAATTTCCGTCAAGACCGAAAGGTGCGGGGCGGGGTTGCCCGATAATAAAAGAGTTTTCCTGCAAGTGGCAGGAGGAACAACTCATATATTTGTCCTCATCGGCTCTGCCTGCAAGCCGACCGTCATAAAACAGATAACGCCCAAGCTCAACACCTTCGACGGTCATCGGATTATCTTCAGGTATATTCAATTGCGTCGGAAAACCGTAGGGCACTTCTATTTTATAAGGTGTAGGTGTGTAAACGGGAATAAGTTCCGGTTCGTCATCCCTGTTACAAGAGTATGAAAAGATGATAGGAAGAAACAATATGAAAATTAATTTTTTCATTTTGATCGTGTAAATACGGCATTCCAAAGAGAAGTCCCGGTTGAATCAATTTTCGTGTATTGTAAA
>JALSSR010000140.1 GCA_026984135.1 Bacteroidales bacterium | reverse complement strand
TAGAGCTAACACTTTCAGTGCCGTTATAATACCAATCCGCATTTATATTGCTATTGAATGGCTGGCTCAACGGAATGAGTCCGAGGGTGTTGAGGTCGGTATTCATATCCGTACCGTTGTATGGCCCGGCGAGCATAACATTGAGAGACAAATCCACATCCACAGCACCCCAATTAACCAAATTATTGGGGTCGTATTCAAATTCAAGACCGGAGAAATCACCGGAATAGTTGTTAAAAGTAACTGCTCCGCTACTTGAGTTTTTCCATACGTTATATCCTGTGTTTCCGGATGTATTTTCAAAATATGCTCCCGTACTTGTAAAAGGGTCGGTGGAAGAAAGCGCCAGTAAGGCTGAAGGAGAGTCCGCTCCGTTCCTGAAAATACAATGATTGAAAGAATATGTACTATTAACCGTTGCTCCGGCTTGCAGAAAAATACCGTTTCCGTCCATATATTCAAACACGGCATAATTGGCACCAATCTCTCCGTAAATATCACATCCGTACCGACCAGTACCCGAATGTGTTAGTGTGGCAAAATTTGATGGAGAGCCGATAAGGGCAAAATATGATCCGGCAGAAGCATATACCGAGCCACCTACCATTAAGGTTCCTCCTGCCTGAATACTAAGAATGGAACTAACTCCTACATTTCCCGAGACATCCACAGTATTGGATGAAGAATAAAAAGCACCACTGTTAACATTAAAATCATTCAATACCGTTATATCACCTGCCGGGACTACCCAATCGGCACCTGAGGGCTTTTCTATTGTAAGATTGTAAAATGTTTCGTCTGTAATTGCAATATCACCTGTGAGATTAAATGTTACCGTTCCGGTTGTTTCGTCAAATGCACTGCTGCCGGCATTGTTTGTCCAGTTTCCTCCGACAATAATATTGTTGCCGTTTGAGCCGAAAATGCCGGAATTTATTGTAACATCTCCATTAACGGTAAGGTCGGGAGCCGTATTGGCGGGATAAACTATATATATTCCTGTCCTGTTGAACAGAAAGTCATTAAAATAGTTATTAGTTGAAAAACTCATATAATTACCGGTGGTGCTTCCGATAAGCTCAAATACTCCACCGCCGGCTTGAAAAGCTCCGTCGGAAGCAATAACCGTTCTTCCGCAACGTATTGTTCCTCCCGTTATATTTGAGGTTCCAAAAAATTTAACGTGTGAACTTGTAAATTCCATAAGGCCCGATGAAATATTATAATTTCCGTAAAGTGTATTGAACCCCGAAGTTGTTGCATCGCACGTAAATGAACCTCCGCTGACAGTTAAAGTACCTGTATTACTTTCATTTATCAAGCCATGTGTCAACACATCTCCGTCACCCACATCAAGCAATCCGTTTATGGTAAAAGCCGGATAAATCTCAAGAGTACCTCCACCCGCCTTGCCGTTGCCCTGTCCGATACCTTTTTCACCTTCCTGTTGGGAAGAACTTGACTTAACCACATCGTAAACATATAATTTACTTGAAGAATAATCTGTAAAAGCACCATGTACAACCATTGATTTATTCTGCATCTCAAATATATTATCGGGATTAACGGTAAATGAACCGTTTACAACGATTTGTTCCGTAGTGGAATTATCAATAAATGTTGTTTGATTGACATTTTTATCAATAACAATATTTCCATAAGTAGCACTCGGCTCATAATTAGAAGGACCGCCACCGGTTATTCCTTTATAATAGACGGTGTTTCCGGTGGTTGCCGTAAATGAGCAACCGGCATAGGGGATTAACCATCCGTAAATATTGGCAATACCATCGGAAAAATTACCGGTTGATCCGGAATAAAAATATAATCTATCAACATAAGTTTGTCCCACATTTAAGATGTCGCTTGAGTTGTCCAATGTCAATATACCGTATGTTGAACAATTATGCCCAATTGTCATTTCATTCCCGTTTAGCTTTAGTTCTCCGGAAGTAATTGTAAGGTCATTTGTTATCACAAAATCGCTTCCAAGCAAAGAGGTGTTGGACATAGTACCCTTACCCAAAACCATTCCGCTTCTTTCGTCAATAACAGGTTTGACATTTTGGTTCTCCACTCCCTTTTTTGCGGCTTTATCAATATTAACATTGAACAGAGTTGAGCCGTTCGATTGGCTAATATTGTAATCGGAGCTACCGTAGAACTCAAATGTTCCGGCAGAAGGAGTAAAATCAGACCTTTCACCGGAAAAAGGACCTGAAGTTCTAACGGTACCTCCGGTAATATTTTCCGTCAAGGAGTATGAAGTATTATATATCCTAATTCCAAAAGGTGCATTATCAATATCAAGAACACCTCCGCTCATTTCAATAGAAGCATCTTCACCAAAAGGCCAATAACAAAATGTACCGGTAACAGTCATAGTTCCGCCGAAAATATGCAGATCACCTTTAAGGTCTATTGCACCGGAATTGTTAAGGTTTATGGTACCGCCCGCATTCAGATAATAATGTCCTTGAATGGCATTGTCCGCAAGATCATTTGCCGTAAAACTGCCGGAAAGCACATCAACAGCACCTGCCGTCCAATCATAGGAAGCACATACTACATTTGTTCCGTTAATACGAAAAGCTCCGCCCGAGGGCTTATTAACCTCAAGTTCGTTGAAAATTTCATCGCTATAGCAATATTGATGATAGGCACCACCGTCAAAGATAACTCGTCCTGTTGCTTCGTCAAAGCCGGCATCCCCAACTGTGTTTGTCCAATTAAGACCGACATAAATATTAAAAACTGTTGACGAACCAAAATCACTTCTACAGCTTAACGTACCACCATTTATTTGCACCTGTCCGTTAACATCCAAATCGGCATTTGAAATATAACAAGAGCCGGAGGGCTTATTAACGGCGATAGCATAAAGTTGAAGATTTCCACCGTCCAGGTCTTGAATGTACTGAGTTCCCGCTCCGTCCATCACAAGCCATCCTCCGTTGAAATGGATGTCGTATAAAGTATTGCTTTCAACTCTGAAATTTCCTCCCGTTTTCAAATAACCTGATGTCATCTGGAGTTGACTTCCGTCATAGAAAACAATTCCTCCGTCAACATCAATTGTTTTATTGCCGTCAAGAATAAGTTTTCCGCCATCTTCCACCTGAAAGGCTCCGCTTGCCAAACTTGTTACCGTTAAGGATTTATTGTCATTCATCTGAAAAACACCTTCTCTTATTTCAAAAGTACCCGAACAGGTAATGTTATTATTCATTGTTACTATTGCCGAAGGATCCGTTTTCAAAATACGGACGTTGGTGTAAGTATCATTTTGGTTATCATCCCACCAATTTGTATTAGTTGAACCGCTAAGATACAAATAACTTGCTCCCGTCATTGTAAACTGACCGAAACCTGCATCAAAGGTTCCGTAACAATAAAAGAAAGAACCGGTATTTTGAGTTAAAGTAGCACCGGAAGATATATATAAGCTTGAACAATATGCATATCCTCCGCTATTAATTACAGGGTCGTTTGGGGTTCCGAAGGGAATTGTTACGTTAGTTGTATTTACGGGAACACTCAAATCATCCCAGTTACCGGAGTCGTGCCAATCGGAACTGACAATTCCGGTCCAAAGTCCTGGAGTTCCGAGAACGTACAGGGAATAATCTTCGGTTTCACCGTATGATGAATTATTACAAGCGGTCGGAGTTGAACTATAGGTAAGGCAAACTCTCATTGTAGTATAACCTGAAATAGCGCTTGAGGGAACATTTATTGTTGTTGAATAGACCGGACCTGCACCGGAGCCAAGGTCAAAACCTTCACCGGTATCATCAAAATCGCCATCCATATTCCAGTCAATCCAAACTTTTCCCTGGTCTCCCGAATAACCGTTAATGGTAGCGGAAACGGTAAAAGACGAACCTTTACTAACGGTTTCGGTAAGCCCCGTATAATTGTGATAACCACCGGATGAGCGTCCCGAATTGTTATTTATGCTTCCGAAAGAGACATTTTTTATATATTCAAAGGATTTCCAGTTACTATGTCTTGAATCACAATACGATGCGGAAGGAGGCGTTGAAAGACCATTGATAATTAAGGCATAGGCCTGTTCTCCGTTAGTCAAGGTTCCGCTATGATTAACACGAATAGTATAATAACCTGCTATGGGATTTTGAATATTAACCGTCTCGACATTATCCCTGTTGTTATTACCCTTGTACGCATTACTTGAAGGTGAAGCGGGGTTAAGCTTCCAGGGATAATATGACACGCTGCCGTTATAAAGTCTAAGGTTAAGATCATTAACAAGCATCAGGTCGGAAGGATTGAGAGATGCTGCGACGGGAGTTCCTGCAGGGTCGGTCCAGCAAAGAGTAACATTAATATCGGATGTTCCGTCGGCATAATATGTATAATCAATCACCTGCCCGTCGGAAACGATACCTTCAACAATAAGTCCGCCCTGCGTATCATCTGAAGTAATCAGGTCGGCTGCTCCGGTAGCGTTTAACAAGCCCCATCCGAACATATAATCGGGGCCGTCAGCCGGACCGGCTTCATTGGCAGTATTGATAACAAGACCTTTCAGTGCGGCTGCATTCATTTGTCCGCCACGCAACGACTGATAGTAATCCTGTAGAAGCGCCAATGTTCCGGTGGTGCTCGGAGAAGACATTGAAGTGCCGCTTGAATAGGTATAATTAGCATTACCCGTATTTGTACTTGAGTATAGATCAACTCCATTCGCCACAATATCCGGTTTGATTCTTCCGTCGTCTGTCGGTCCCCAACTACTGAATGAACTCATAACGACATCAGAGGGTTGAGTCCATCCTCCTGTAATATCATTGACGGCACCAACAGTCAAAAGGTTTTTTGCAACACCCTTCTGTCCTATACAATCGTATCCGTCGGTACCACCGTCGGGGTCTCTGGATGCAACGCTATAAACCCAGGAGCCGCCGCTCCAGTAATAGTGACCGCCCGTATGGCTATCATTCCTGTCATTGCCGGCTGATTTTACTATAAGATATTGCGGTGCATTGAAAGCTATATTATCCCAATCTTGGGAACTTGCATCATAAAACCCGAAAAGATAGTCTTCCGTTGTACTTATGGAAGCATCACCATACCAATACCAATTGCCATTGGAGTTGTTATAATACCATCCTCGAATAGATCCGTAAGAATGATTTGAAACCGTTAATCCGTTTGAAGCAGCCGTTGCCATTTCGGATTCATCGTTGTTCCAGTCATAAGCATTTAGCACTCCTTCGTGAGCCATACCTTTAGCCGAAGCCACTTGCCCTTCGGCAATAAGCGTACCTGCCACATGAGTTGAATGCCAGTGAGTTGAGCCAGGAGAATCCATTTGGGTAACTCTGGAGCCACTGCCGTCATTAAATTCCTGATGTGTTGTGAGTACTCCGCCGCCATCCCATTCACCTATCAGAAAACCCGTGCCGTCCAAATTTAATCCTGAAGAGCCTCCTGTCCACAAATCATCAGTATTTACGGTACGGGCAGCATTCAAATTGGTTGTAATGTTGTACTGAGGCATTCCGTTTTTATCAATATATTCAATTTCCCTGACATAAGAATCGGTTTCCTCACGAACAGACCAACCCTTCTCCTTTGCCACTTTTTCAACTTCAGCCCTTTGAGCTTTATATTTCTCATTAAACTTGTCCGAAAGCTTTATCAATCTTTCTTTTTCCTGTTTTTCTTCCTCCGAAATAACTCTCTTTTGTGCAAAAACAGAGTTAACACCAAGAAAGAAAATTAACGATAGTAAAAATAGTAAAACCTTTTTCATAGTAAATTTTATTAGTGAATAAATATATTTTGATTGTTTTATTTGGCTAAAATATAATGAAAATAGTCAGCTGATAATTATTTAACAGATATTTAACAAACAAGAAATAGTAATTCACTGCCTATTTACAACATCGGCTATTCCATAAAAAAAGGCTGTCCCTTTTCAGAAACAGCCTTATCATACCGCAATCAATTCATAAAGAACGATTGTATTTCGGTATATCTTCGACTAAGATAGATTCGCAAATCTATCAAGTCTCAGAATATTTACAAAGATGTTATTTAAAGAACGTATTATTTATCAATTCCATTGTTTGATTTTTTACTGCCGGGTATTTGAGAATGCATTCCGTTGCCCGGGAACCAGATATCATCCTTGTCGGTATTATCAACCTGACCGTTCATATTATAATCGGTATCGAAATATTGATCCCTCATACCGGCTTCGGTTTTCCACCAAGAGATGTCTTCACCGTTCTGCCAAACCCAACCGGAGCCGTTACCGTCACCGCCCCACAATCCGTAAACACCGCTACCGAGGTCGGTTTCTCCGGCATTGCTATTGCTATAAGCCGAACCTGCTGCCGTAAAATCATAGGTGTAAACACCGCCGCTTTTGGTCATCCTGTTTGCAGAAATAACTCCGAGGTGATTTCTGTGCCAAACCACGGGATAAAGGCCGCTTGTATAGGTAATGCCGGGGAATGACAGATTACTTGTTCCGTCAAGGTCAACAACGCTTCCGTCGTTGAGTAGAAAAGCAGCCTGCTCGGCAACAACCGTTCCGCTACCGGCGTTAGTGGCATCAATTGCATCCCTGATTTGAACAAGCACCCAGTCAACAACATTGGCCGGAATGGAGCTTACACTTTCCGTTCCGTTGTAATACCAGTCTGCACCTGTAACAGAGTTAAAGGGCTGATTCAAAGGAATAAGTCCGAGGGTATTGAGGTCGGTGTTCATATCCGTTCCGTTATAGGGTCCTGCCAAAATAACTTTCAAATCAAGCTCAACATCCATATCCGACCAATGCAGGTGACCGTTGGCATCAAGTTCGTATTCC
This sequence comes from Bacteroidales bacterium, assembly GCA_026984135.1. Lineage (GTDB taxonomy): Bacteria > Bacteroidota > Bacteroidia > Bacteroidales > JAADJA01 > JAADJA01. Next base: position 6,347 of record JALSSR010000140.1, on the reverse strand, counting down.
GGACCGGCATAATCACCTTGCGCATCTACCATATATACATCATTTGTCCCCGTACCGGACATTCCTACATTAAATTGTGCTCCACTGTCTTCAAAAGTAACACCCGTACAAGTTAAGGCTTGATCGTTAAAAAGACCAAGCATACCACTTCCCGCGCCGGGTTGTGAATTTTTAAAAGTACAATAATTGAAAGCTTTGGCAGGATCTACCAAAGCACCGGGTTTTACAAATAAACTTTGACCATTTATATATTCATAGGTAGTATATTCCGATGAAATTGTCCCACCGTTTTCTACGCTAAATGTATAAAAGCCTGCATCATAGTTAAATTTTGTAACCCTGGCGTTATTTGCAGCCGTTCCGATGGCTTCAAAGGTACCTCCCGAATTAATGACAAGGGATTTACCTTGTCCGATTTTTAGCGTAGAACCGGCGTTCAAAGAAAGCGTTCCGCCCGAATTCACATAACTGTCTCCATAGGATAGGAATGTATGTCCGTTAAGTCTAAATATTCCTTCGTCAATTACCAAGTCTCCATTTTGTATATTTAAGTCGGTCAATAAACGTACAACACTATTAGCATCTTTGTTTTTTGGTGCAGGAGTTCCACCTTCTTCGCCTCCACTAAAAGATTTTTTAGTCCAATCAGATTTATCAATAGTCATATCCGTAAGATATGTGCTACTATTAAAAGTAATATCCTGATCCAGACTGCCCTTGAAAACGGTAGTCGTTCCGGTACCATGGTAGCCACCTGTACTGTTGACTTGAAAATCACCTTCAAAATAATGAGTAAGTCCGGATACATTATCATCCCAAGCGCCATTAACAATTAATAAATCACCGGTAATATCAAGAGTAGCATTAGGTTTGAATTGACCTGCACTTTTATTAATGATAAGATTACCAAACTCTTCTCTCGGGGCAACTGTTGTCAGGACTTGATCTGTATTGCCGTTAAATGTAATATCCTCCGTACCCGGAGTATAACCTTTAACAGTATTGTGCTCCGTATTATCATTAGTCCAGTTACCGCCGATATAAAGTTTCAGTCCGGTATCAAGATATGCATTTAAGCCGGCGTCGGCGGCAATATGAACATTCCCGTTAACATCCAGAGTGGAATTGCTATTCATTTCCATTGTGCCGTCACTTATTTCCAGGTCGTTCAATGCATTAACCGTTATTCCGTTGTTCAATTCCAAACCATCAAAAGAGCCATAGGTTTTGTCAAGGGTAAGGTTATAGAATGTTTCATCGGTAGTTATGATACTCGGTCCGTTACCGTTAAAAACAACTGTTCCGGCATACTCATAAAAACCGCTATTTCCCACATTATTCGTCCAATTTCCTCCCACTTCAATGGTATTGTCCCAGGAATTAAATGAACCCGAATTAATTAAAACATCTCCTTTTATCGTCAAGGTTCCTGTAAGAGGACTTACGGAGACCAAACTTGTTTTATTGATAGTCAGGTTGGATATATAATTATTGTCATAAAAAAGAATAGTGGAAGTTGCATTTCCGCCGATTAGTTCCAGCGTACCCCCGTTTGGTTGAAAAGAATTGTCAAAGGCAGTTATAGAACTGCCTACCCGAATTGTCCCTCCATCCATATTTAATGTTCCATAAAAAGCTATATCCGAATTAGAAAATTCCATAATTCCATCGGAAATGTTATAAATACCTTGCAATTGATTGGTAATGGAAGTGTTGTTAAGATCATTTATGAACAAACCTCCGTTTATTGTTAGAATACAGCTTCCTTCTCCGGTATATTTCCCGTGTATCAAAACATTGCCGTCACCCACATCGAGCAATCCGTGCAATGTAAAATCGTTGTATATTTCCAAAGAACCGCCTTTGGATTTTTGTCCGGTTGGATTCACGGGTTCATCTGAAAGGGTGTTTTTCCCCGATTTTGTCGTGTAATATGCATAAAACTCGGAAGATGAATAATCATGATATGTGCCGTTGATGACTAATGATTGCTCGGAAATAACCACTTTGTTATCCTGGTTTGTGGTAAAGTCTCCGGCAACCACAACAGGATAAGTACTTCCGGCACTAATGACCCATTTGTTCCCCGGAGCCATATCCACGATAAGGTTCCCTATTTGGGTATTTGCCGAGGCATTATAAATCCCACCGAAATCAAGAGTGTTTCCAAAGTATAAAGTATTATCCGTAGTTGCTGTGAAAGATGACCCCGGATCAAACCAAGCGGAATACGCAAGGTTAATTGTACCGTTGGTAATATTTCCCGTGGAACCGCCTAAGAAATAAAGCATATCACCGGTATTTGTCCCCACGTTGAGGACATCGGCACTATTGTCCATGGTTAATGTACCTAAGGTAATACAATTGTGAGCCACATTTAAAGTATGTCCGTTAAGTTTAACCTCTCCCGAAGTTATTGTAAGGTTGTTGGTTACGGTAATGTCCGAATTCAATGTTATACTATTGGCTTTACCGCCTCCGGAAACCTTTTCTCCCGAATGCGGGTCGGTGACTATAAGATTGAGATTCCCTCCTTTGGAAGATTTGTTTATATTAACATCAAACAGGGTGCTTCCGTTAGCTTGACTTATGTAATAATCCGAACTTCCGTAAAACTCAAACGTTCCAGCCGTAGGCGTGAAGTCGGCTCTCTCTCCTATAAAATAGGAGCTGGTTTTGATAAGCCCTCCGGAAATATTTTCGGTTAAAGTATATGTTGGTGTGTTATATATCTTTATACCGCAAGAGAAGTCCAAAATCCCACCACTCATTTCTATGGAAGCATTGTTTCCGTATGGCCACCAACTTACCGAACCGTTTACATTCATTGTACCTCCGTATATATGCAAATCGCCCTTGAGGTCAACCCAACCACCCGGATTGTTTAGATTAATCGTACCGCCGGAATTAAGATAAAAAGCACCTGCTATAGCATTATCCAACAAATCATTGGCAGTAAAACTGCCGGAAAGGACATCCACCGCTCCTGCAGTCCAATCGTAAGCGGCACAGGTAACATTCGTTCCGTTTATTCCGAAAGCACCGCTTACTTTATTAACCTCAAGGATATCAAATGATTCATCGGAACAATATTGGTACGCCGAAGTGCCGTTAAAAACCACTCTTCCTCCTTCTGCAAAGGCTGCTTCACCGGCATTATTGGACCAATTGCCCCCTACATAAATTGTACAGCCATTCTGATCGAAAGTTCCCGAATTTATTGCGACATCACCTTTTATTACAAGAGGGTCTGTAGAATTTTGCGGATAAACAATGTAGTTTCCCGTTCTGTTAAACAGGAAATCGTTAATATAATTGTTGGCTGTAAAAAAGATATAATATCCGTTAGAGTTACCGTTCAATTCAAGTGTTCCCCCGTCAGCTTGAAAACCGCCGTCATTTGCCCATAATGTTTCGTTTGTCCGAACCGTACCACCGGTAATATTTGAAGTGCCGAAAAATTTACAAGAGGAACCGTTAAACTCAAGTAAACCCGAAGATAGATTATAGGTTCCGTTAAGCTCGTTAAAGCCTGAAGTTGTGGCATCGCAAATATAAGAGCCGCCGTCAATAGTCAGTATCCCGGTAGAAGTTTGATTAATAAGGCCGTGAGCAGTAACAGTGCCGGTACCTAAATCCATAAGGCCGTTTAAAGTGAAATCCAAATCCATTTCGAGCAAACCGCCTTTTGCCTTGTTGCCCCCGGAAGGATAGCCTCCCGATTCCGGCCCCGCCGACTTGAAAGCATTATAAACAAATAATTTACTTGTTGTATTATCAACAAAGTTGCCGTGCAGAATCATTGAGTTGTTTTGCATTTCGAATTCATTATCCGGGAAAATAGTAAAAGTACCGTTTACCACAAAAGGAACTGTTGCAGATGCGGAAATATATGTTCTGGCTCCGGAGTTTTTATTTATTTCCACGTTTGCATAAACCGTTGAAGCCTCTTTTGGATCCGGTCCTCCTCCGTTAGGTCCAGCAAACACTACTTTGTTATTGCTTGAAGCAGTAAAAGAACTTCCCGGCATAGTTTTTAGCCAACCGTAAATATTGGCAATACCGTCGGAGAAATTTCCGGTTGATCCGGAATTGAAAGTCAAAGAATGAGAATAGCTTTGACCGATATTCAAAATATCAGTAGCATTATCCATCGTAAATGTACCATAAACATCACAATCGTGGGCTACATTTAAAGAATGTCCGTTGAGTTTTAACTCTCCGGAAGTTATTGTAAGGTCATTGGTTACGGTAATGTCCGAATTTAATGCTATACTATTAGCTTTACCGCCGCCGGAAACCTTTTCTCCCGAATGCGGGTCGGTGAGAATAAGAGGAAGATTGTTAGCTCCTTTAGAAAATTTGTTTATATTAATATCGTGAAATGTACAACCGTTGGATTGCGTGATATAATAATCTGAAGAACCGTATAGTTCAATGGTACCTCCGGCAGGAGTAAAGTCGGCTCTGTTTCCTTTAAAATAAGAGCCGGTTCTGATAGTCCCACCGGTAATATTTTCAGTAAGCGTATATGATGCGGTATTATGTATTGTTATTCCGCAAGAGAAGTCCAATATCCCGTCGCTCATTTCTATAGAAGCATTGCCTCCGTATGGCCAGTAACTTACCGTGCCACTAACATTCATTGTACCTCCGTAAATATGCAAGTCTCCTTTGAGGTCAGCCCAGCCGCCCGGATTATTAAGGTTTATCGTACCACCTGTATTCAAATAAAAAGCGCCGGTAATAGCATTATCCAATAAATCATTGGTAGTAAAACTACCCGAAAGAACATCCACTGCACCGGCAGTCCAATCGTAAGCGGCACAGGTTACATCGGTACCGTTCATTCTGAACGCCCCTGCAGCCTTATTAATCTCCAAGATGTCAAATGTTTCGTCAGAACAATATTGATGACCGGAAGAGCCGTTGAAAACCACTCTTCCGCTTTCTGTAAATCCATTGGTGCCGACATTATTTGTCCAGTTACCACCCACATAAACGGGCTTTCCGTTTTGAATAAATGTGCCGCTGTTTATGGTAAGATTACTTGCAATTGTCAGATTATTGCCAAGTATTTTCACGGAAGTTGCCGGAGAAAGAATGACATTGTTAAATAAAGCCGTTCCGCTACCATAATCATCAATAGTTTGAGCATCACCGTCAAAAACAACGGATCCGGTATTACTGTTTTTTGTAAAATCAGCTGTTCCTTCATAATGAAAATCATCTTTGAAAACTATATTTTTATATGAATAACTTTCAAAAATGGCATCGGGATATAAATAACATAATTTGTTTATGATCAAATCGTAGGTGGAAAGGTTACTGAAAACAACTTTTCCCCCACCGGATTTTTGATTACTGAGATTGTAAAAGCTGCAAGTACTGCTATAGATCCTGACCCATGAAGTACCGTTCCCTAAAAATCTGATTCCCACATTATCAAGATCAATGTCCGCTCCGTTTAAAAAGTTCCAATTTCCATACGGACGGAAACTACCTGCAGCGGTACTGTTATATGATGAGCCGGCATGCCAGAATACATCACCTTGCACTATCAATTTCCAACCTAAATAAAGGAATTCAATTTCCCCGTAAATATCCAGATTCCCGTTTACTACAAGTACCTGGTCAAACAATTGCAAATCCGCATCTGCCGAAATCAAAAGGCTGTTACACTCTTCATTATAATAGTCAACCTTCACAGGTTGATAACCGGCATTGGCCACAACCACATCCTCCGTAGAAGTGGGAATATGTCCCAAAGACCAATTGCCGTTATTATGCCAGTAATGGTTAGTAGAACCTGTCCACGTATTTGTGGCTTTACCCTCTTTGACATTCTTTGACGGACTGCCGTCATCCGGAATATCACCGGATATTTTAAGATTTTCCTGCCCCGAAACTCCCAAAAATGAAATCAGGACAATAAACATTAAAGAATAAACTTTTTTCATAACGTATCTATTTAAGTTAATAAATTTTCTGCAATGATTTTGTGCAAAAAAACATTATTAATTTGCCGTAGCAAAAAAAAACAGGTCTACAAATGGTTTCCTTTATAGATTTTTTTATGAAAATGATCTGATTAAACAGGCAAAAGAAAAGACCTGACAGGAAATTTCCCGTCAGGTCTATTAATAATCATCTGCGAAGATGTTAGTGTTCCGTCTTTTAGGACGGATTATTTAAAAGAACGTGTTATTTATCAATTCCGTTGTTTGATTTTTTACTGCCGGGTATTTGAGAATGCATTCCGTTGCCCGGGAACCAGATATCATCCTTGTCGGTATTATCAACCTGACCGTTCATATTATAATCGGTATCGAAATATTGATCCCTCA
>JALSSR010000139.1 GCA_026984135.1 Bacteroidales bacterium | reverse complement strand
CAAAAGCCAAGGCAAGTCAACGGATGACTCGGCGTAGGCCAAAAGCAATGGCAAGTCATCCGTTGACTCGACGCAGGCCAGAGCGATGGCAACTCTCTTGCGAGAATCCGTACGGACGCGTCTACCTATTATCGTCATTTAAAAATCTAAAGGAGAACTTAAAGAGGAAATCTGTGCCCAGAACAGGACTCGAACCTGCACTCTCTTGCGAGAATCCGTACGGACGCGTCTACCAATCAACGGACTGGCAACGGCCAAAGCACGGGCAATTCAACGGATGACTCAGCAAAAGCCTAAGCGCAAAAATCTAAAGGAGAACTTAAAGAGGAAATCTGTGCCCAGAACAGGACTCGAACCTGCACTCTCTTGCGAGAACTGGTCCCTGAAACCAGCGCGTCTACCAATTTCGCCATCTGGGCTAACAGACAAATTCACGGATCAAATATCCGTGAATTCGTCTTTTTGTTGTGCCCAGGACAAGAATCGAACTTGCACTCCCGAACAGGAACATGGCCCTCAACCATGCGCGTCTACCAATTCCGCCACCTGGGCAAAAAAACGGAGTGCAAAAGTAATTATTTTCGATATAAATCCTAAAAAAAATATTTTTTTTTCAAATATTTATTTTTTATCGTTTCACAAAGCTCAATTACCAAATATTATTACATTTGCCCAATTGATTAAATACAAAGAAATATCATATTTCAATTAATATATAAAAACTTAAAAACCTGATAATTATGTTTACTGATGAAGACCTTAAGCAAATAAAATCAAAGGGAATTGATATCAACAAAGTAAAATTGCAGATTGAAAATTTCAAAAACGGTTTTCCTTATGCTAACCTTGTTAAACCTGCTACAATTGGTGACGGTATTGTTGCCGTTGATGAAGAAAAGGCAATCGAACTAATTAAATTCTATGAAAGAGAATCCAAAAATAAGGTAATAATAAAATTCGTACCGGCCTCGGGAGCTGCCAGCCGGATGTTTAAAAACCTCTTCTCCTTTCTTGAAGAGGGAAGCAACGAGCCATTAAATGACGGCTTCCACTCAACAGGAAACTTTTTTGAGCATATAAAAGATTTTGCCTTCTATGAGGACATAAAAACCATTATGAAGAAAGACGGGTTAGACATTGAAGAGAAACTTAAGAATAGGGAATATGCGATAATTCTTGACTATTTTCTTAATGAAAAAGGCCTCGGTTACGGGATGCTGCCCAAAGGACTCCTTAAATTCCACAAGCATGAGAACGGTCACAGGATGCCGGTTGAGGAACATATCGTTGAATCAATAGAATATGGCTTGTCAAAGGGAAATAATGCATTCATCCATTTCACCGTCTCACCCGAGCACCTTGACAAATTCAAAAATGAGATTAATCTGTTACAGAAAAAATATGAAAAAACCACAGGAGTATCTTTCGATATATCCTTCTCCGTTCAAAAACCGTCAACCGACACCATAGCCGTTGATATGGACAATAATCCATTCAGGGATAAGAATGGCAATCTGGTATTTCGCCCCGGAGGACACGGAGCACTGATTGAAAATCTGAGTGAACTTGATGCCGACCTTGTCTTTATCAAGAATATTGATAATGTTGTACCTGACAGGATGAAGGGAGATACTGCAAAATATAAAAAAGTGCTTGCCGGTTTATTATTAAATGTACAGGAACAAACATTTAATTATATTGAAAAACTTAAAAACGAAAATTTTGAGACTGAGCTGCTTAAGGAAATTGAAATATTTGCAGAAAAGGAGTTAAATATTACTTTTCCTGATAATTATAACGTTTATAGCGCGGGAGAAAAAAGGAATTTCCTTATTAATCAGATGGACAGGCCCATTCGTGTTTGCGGGATGGTTAAAAATGAAGGTGAGCCCGGCGGAGGACCTTTCTGGGTAAAGAATTCAAAGGGTGAAATATCACTTCAAATTGTGGAATCATCGCAAATTGACCAAAACAATGCGACACAAAAAAAGATTCTGGAGGAAGCAACACATTTCAATCCTGTTGATTTGGTTTGCGGAATAAAAAATCACAGAGGAGAACGTTTTGACCTAAAAAAATTCGTTGACCCTGAAACCGGCTTTATATCAATAAAGTCGAAGGACGGCAGGAGCCTTAAGGCGCAGGAGTTGCCGGGCTTGTGGAACGGTGCAATGGCTTATTGGATTACGATTTTTGTGGAAGTTCCAATCAGCACATTTAATCCGGTTAAAACCGTTAATGACTTGTTAAGGGAGCAACATCAGGGATAATTATTAAAACTCATAACAATGGAAGCTAATACACAGTTAATCGTTGTAATGGTATCTTATATGATACTATTAATATTATGGGGACTATATCAGGGAAGAAAGGTTAAATCGAATGCGGATTATGCTATTGCAGGCCGCAATTTACCCGGATGGGCTGCTGCTCTTTCGGAAAGGGCAACGGGTGAATCATCCTGGGCGTTGCTTGGGCTGCCGGGAGCTGCTTACGCCACCGGGATTACTGAAATATGGACTGCAGTCGGTTGCGTTGCAGGAATAGTAACCGCCTGGGCTGCAATAGCCTGGCGACTGAGAAACGAAGCTGAGAAATATTCGGCAAATACCTTTACCGACTATATTGCCAAAAGTCACAGCGATGCAGGCAGATGGCTGAGGATAATCAGTAGCTTTACCATTGTTTTTTTCTTTTTCTTCTATGTCGGTGCACAGTTTCTCGGTGGTGGAAAAACCCTTCACACGATGTTCGGGATTGATGCAAAGCTCGGGATGCTTATCACGGCAGCCATTATTGTTCCTTATACAATTTACGGTGGATTCAGAAGTGTGGTTTATACCGATGTCATTCAGGCAATTATAATGATAACAACACTTGTTGCAGGTCCGATTGTAGGGGTTATTTATCTTGCAAATCATCCTGAACTTTTTGCACAATCTATTCCGGAAGCCTTAGAAAAAGCAGGCCCGCAATACACATCAATAATTCAGGCAACATCCGGATTTGGGGCAGGCGTTGTTATTGTGGGAGGTTTCTCCTGGTTTTTCGGTTACCTTGGCGGCCAGCCTCAACTAAGTACAAGATTTATGGCTATTAAAGACCCCGGGCAGGGCAGAAAAGCACGAAATATAGGAATAGCCTGGACACTGATTGCTTATATCGGCGCACTTTCACTGGGTTGGATCGGGATAGCACTTTTCGGACCTACCGGGCTTACCGACCGTGAGTTTGTAATGCCTCGTGTTTTACTCGAAATTTTTCCTCCGGCCATTGCTGCCGTACTTATTACGGGAGCCATTGCCGCAATGATTTCCACAGCCGATTCGCTGCTTATTCTTTCGGCAACGGAACTCTCTGAAAATCTTATTAAACCATTATCAAAAAATAGTAATATTTCAGGCAGAAAAAGTCTCGGACATTCAAGGTTAATAACGGCTTTGCTTGCATTTATCGCCCTTGGAGTGGCTTATGCCATTGGCGACGGTGCTTTTATCTTTACACTCGTCAGTTATGTGTGGTCAGGCATAGGTGGAACATTTTCAATAGTTATCCTCTATTCGCTTTTCTGGAAAAAATATCATGGAAAAGCCGCAATAGCAACAATAATATTCGGTGTTCTTTTTACAATTGTCTGGATAAGTAGCGGAATGGAAGAGGTATTTACCTCAAGGATATTAACATTTGTTGTTGCAGGCATCGTTGGAATTGTGGCAACATATAGTATTAAAAAGTAAAATTATAGTTTACTTTTGCAAAAACAGCTAAATAGCAAATTATGCACTCAGGTATTATTCTCGGAAACAAAATATTAGATGTTGTAACAATATCCTGGTTTATTGCTCAGTTTTATAAGGTAATTAGTTCAATAATTATTGATAAAAAATTCAATATAAAGCGAATGTTTGAAACGGGAGGGATGCCGAGTTCACACTCTTCAACCGTATCGGCTCTTGCGACAGCCGTGGGAATAACCTACGGAGTTTCGTCAGTTCTGTTTGCAGTTGCAGCAATTTTTGCCATAATAGTGATGCACGATGCCTCCGGAATACGACGTGCTGCCGGCAAGCAGGCAGGAATGCTTAATAAACTTTCCGAATCATTAAACTCATTATTTGAGAATAAATTCCAGCAGGAGAACCTACGTGAACTGCTTGGCCACACACCCATTGAGGTGCTGGTCGGAGCCATTCTGGGAATAGCAGTCGCCCTGATTATGAGGCCATATCTGCTCGCATAAAAAATAATCAAATAAGTTCTTTGTTAAATCAAAAAATATTCAGACTTTTGCACCCCCTTTTAAAAAGGGGAATTATTTTTTTACATTTTTATTAAATAACATTTAATCATTAGATTATGCCAACAAAAATTAGACTGCAGAGAAGAGGTAAAAAGAAACAAGCTTTTTATCACATAGTAATTGCGGATGGTCGTGCACCACGTGACGGGAAATTCATTGAGAATATTGGCACTTACAACCCACTCACCAATCCTGCCGACATCAAACTTCAATTTGACAGGGCCTTATACTGGCTCCAAACCGGTGCCCAGCCTACTGACACTGTCAGGGCTATTTTATCATACGAAGGGGTTTTGTATAAAAATCACCTTTTAAAAGGAGTTAAAAAAGGCGCTTTATCGGAAGAGCAGGCTGAAGCAAAATTCCAGACCTGGCTGAAAGAAAAGCAGGAAAAAATTGCCAATAAGGTTAAAAACAACGTCCTCTCCGAAAAAGATGACAAGAAAAAACGCCTTGAAGCTGAAAGAAAAGTAAACGAAGAGAGGGCTAAAGCACTTGCTGCAAAGAGAGCTACCGAACTTGGCCTTGAAGAAAAAGAAAAGGCTGAGGAAACTGCCGAAGAGGCTGCCGAAAACAATGAGCCGGCTGCCGAAACTCCGGCAGAACAAGCTGCGGAAGCTAAAGAAGAACCCAAGGCAGAAGCTAAAGAAGAGCTGAAGGAAGAGGTGAAAAAGGAAAAGGAAGAAGATGCTCCGAAAGCTGAAGCTAAAGAGGACGTAAAAGAAGAAAAGAAAGAGGAAGCACCTGCTGAAGAGGAGAAGAAAGAAGAGAAAAAAGGTGAATAAAGTTACTACCGGAGAATCTTAATAAAAACTTCGGTTATGAACAAAGACGACTTTTACTATCTCGGAAAAATAATCAAAACATCAGGTTACAAGGGTAACCTGGTGTTTTTTTTTGATGTTGACGACATCTCATATTACAAAGACCTTGAAGCTGTTTTTGTTGAAATAAATGATGATCTGATTCCGTTTGCCATTAACGGACTGCAAATAAAAGACAGTAAAACCGCATTTGTCAAACTGGAAGATATTGATAATGAAGAACAGGCTTTTACTCTCACAGGCAATGATCTTTTTTTACCGCTAACATACCTGCCTCCTCTTACCGGAAATAAATTCTATTATCATGAAGTTACAGGCTTTGATATTGTTGATAAACATTACGGAAATATAGGCAAAATAGATGGTTTTATCGAACAATCCGCTCAGGCATTATTTGTAATAAAAAATAATGATAAAGAGATTCTTATTCCTGTTTCCGATGATATAATTAAGGTGATTGACAGGAAAAACAAAACAATTAAAATTGATGCACCGGAAGGATTAATTGACATTTATTTATAATTCCCTTACTATCTTTATTTTTTTTACTACATTTGCAACCGTCGGTTAAGTTATCCCCACTCTGAAAAGGCTAAACTTTGATATTGGTTTTTTATTGATTAATATAAAAACAGTATGCTTGAACTCAGTTTTGATAAAGAAAATAATATCTTACGAACAATAACGGGAGATATTATCGGTATTGAAGATATGCTAAGGCATTACAATACGATAATTGAATCCGATTCCTTACCAAGGAAACTTAATGTGCTTATAAATTGCAGCGGTACAGGTTGCACTACAAAACCGGATGAAATAGAGATCTTTTATAATAAAGTTAAAACGGCTGTCAGTAAATACGATTGGATTAAAGAGGCTATTCTTGTTGATAAACCCTATGAGACTGCTTTTGTAGTATTGTTTGAGAGGCTGATACAGATAGAAAAGTATAAATTCAAAGTATTTCACACAGAGAGTGCTGCTATGAGATGGTTGATGGGAGGTTCCGAATAAAGTATTCGTAAAGTTAAACCCTTATGCCCCGTACTAATTCTCATAAGCGAAAGCCCTTCAATTTTAAACAATTCAATGTTTCGGACGAACACAGTGCTATGAAGGTTGGCACTGATGCCGTACTTCTGGGTGCCTGGGTTAATTGCGCAGGCAAAGAAAAGATTCTGGATATTGGTACAGGCTCGGGAGTGATAGCTTTAATGCTTGGACAAAGGTCGGAAGCATTAATAACAGGGCTTGACATACACAAACCCTCAACAGAAGATGCAAAACTGAATTTCCTGAAAAGCAAATGGAAAACAAGGCTAAAAGCAGTACATACTTCTTTTCAGGAATATGCTGCTAAATGTACTGACAGATTTGACCTTATTGTCAGTAATCCTCCCTTTTTCACAAACAGCCTGAAATCGCCAAAACAATCAAAGAACATATCAAAGCACAATGACCTGCTTCCCTATGAAGAGTTAATAAAAGGTGTGGGGCAACTTCTTTCCGAAAAAGGAAACTTTTGCATTATAATTCCTGCCAATGACTTTGACAAAATTATTGATTTATCAATAAACAGCGGGCTATTTCTAATCAGGCAATTAACGGTTTTCCCAAAACCTGCAAAACCTGCATCAAGAGTTATTTTGGAGTTTGGCTTTTCAAACAGGGAAATAGTACTCAATGAAGAAATAACTATTCGCAATGATGACAACTCATATACCCCTGAATACAAAACACTCACAAAGGATTTTTATTTGTGATTGAATTTTCCATATTATCTTGGCAAAAACAGTTTTATGTTGTTTTTAATAATTGTTAAACACCTTATTTTTATCCAATCTTAATTATTTAAACAAAATGTTATATCTTTGCCGTATAAAAATAATCATTAAAATCAGATTTTATGAGAAAATTATCACTTTTGGCTCTACTAATATCCTTTGTAGCAGCCAGTTCATTTGCAGGTGGATACCAGGTCAGGCTTCAGGGCCAGAAACAGACAGGTATCGGTTTAATCGGCACCCCGCTTGCCTTCGGTGCCAGTAGTATCTTTTACAATCCCGGCTCATTGTCGTTCATGCCTAATAAGGCTGATTTCTCAATTGGAGCCAGCGGTATTTTTTCAAAGGTTGTCTTTCAGGCTAAAAACTCAGATTATCAGGCCAGAACGGACAATCCAATGGGTACTCCATTCTATTTTTACGGGGCATATAAAATTACGGACGACCTTAGTGTAGGCCTTGGTGTTAACACACCTTACGGGAGTTCTTCAGTTTGGGACGACAACTGGGACGGACGCTATCTCATCCAAAACATTTCATTGGCAGCTATTTACATCCAGCCGACTATCGCCTACAAAATTGGAGATAAGTTTGGTATTGGAGCCGGCCTTGATATTGTTTCCGGTGGTGTTGAGATTAACAAAGCTTTACCTGATCCGGTAAACGGAGAGTTTAATTTAAAAGGCTCAACCGTAGCTTTCGGGTTTAATGTTGGTGTTCATTTCAGACCAACCGAAAAATTCAATATAGGCGTTGATTACCGTTCAAAAATAAATATGAAAGTTGAAAACGGCGATACCAAATTCACTGAGATACCTCAGTCACTTCAGCCGTATTTCCCAGCTTCGGGAAATTTTGATGCAACACTGCCGCTACCGGCAAACCTTGATATCGGATTATCATATCAAGTAACCGATAAACTGATGCTTGCATTTGAATTCGATTATGTATTCTGGGGAGCTTATGATTCACTCATTATTGATTTTAAAGAGAATAATGAACTTCTTGCCGATTCAAGAAGCCCCAGAGAGTACAAAAACAGTACTATTTTCAGACTTGGAGGACAGTATAATATTTCGGACAAAATCATTGCAAGAGCAGGTGTTTATTATGATCCCACTCCCACAAACGAAAAATATTTCAGTCCCGAAACAGTTAGTCTTGACCAGATTGGCTGGACAGTGGGCTTATCATTTATGCCGGTCAAAGGGCTTAGTATTGACCTCAGTTATTTACAACTTAGCGGAAAAGAATCCGTTAAAATGTACGAACCCGATAATTTCGGCGGCACATATAAATCAATGGCATTTATTCCCGGACTTGGTGTAAGTTATAGTTTCTAATCTTTAATATTTTACAATTATGAAATTCAGATATATTTTATTTATAAGTTTATTAGGGTTGCTATTTGCTTGCCAGCCCGAAATAAAAGACGAGTTTACATACTCATCCGGCAATGCCGACTTCTCAACCTATGTGGCAGTAGGAAATTCTCTGACTGCCGGTTATTCTAACGGTGCATTATATCATTCAAGTCAGGCTAATTCATATCCGAGCATTATTGCTGCACAAATGAAAAAAGCAGGTGGTGGCGACTTTGTTCAACCTGTTGTAAACAGTGAATATGGCGTTTTACCCGGCAAACTGGAACTTGGTTATAAAGCTGATTGTCTTGGAAACACCTCTATGGGACCTGTACCTGCTCAGGGACAACCCGAAGGATATGACCCGGTAGGCTATACGGTTAACAATATGGGCGTTCCCGGAGCAAAATCATTTCATTTGCTTGCTCCCGGATATGGTAATCCTGCAGGTGTTCCCGTTGGATTGGCAAATCCCTATTTCGCACGTTTTGCAACTGCTGATGATGCCACTGTTATTGGTGATGCCGTCGCAAAGAATCCTACATTCTTCTCACTTTGGATTGGCAATAATGATGTTCTCGGCTATGCTTCATCAGGGGGCATTGGAGATACTATCACCGGACAGCAATCATACGCTTACTATATGAATTTAATATTGCAGTCATTAACTTCCACAGGAGCTAAAGGTGTAATTGCAAATCTGCCTGATATTTCAGGTGCCCCGTTTTTTAATACGGTTCCGCCTAACGGCTATGTTTTAACAAGACAGGGACAGGCAGATACACTTAATACGTTCCTCGGACAGTACGGATTTAGTTACAATGTTGGCCCGAACTATTTTATCATTGCCGATGCAACAGCTCCGCTCGGGTTTAGACAAATGGTTAAAGGTGAATTATTGCTTTTGACTGTTCCTCAGGACTCACTGAAATGTGCTTACTGGGGTGGCTTTAATCCAAATATAATGGCTCCGGTGCCAATTCCCGATCAGTATGTTTTAACTCTGGAGGAAATTGCAAATGTTAATGATGCAATTGAGGGATATAACGCTACTATTGCTGCCCTTGCACAACAATACGACCTTGCTCTGGTAGATATCAACAGCTATTTTGATGAAATCAAAAACGGTGTTATTTATGACGGTGTCAGTTTCAGCACAAAGTATATCACAGGTAATGCCTTTTCGCTCGACGGAGTACACCTGACACAACAGGGATATGCCTTGGTCGCCAATCAGTTTATTATGGCAATCAATGGTAAATTCGGTGCAAACCTGCCCACTGTTAGTGTTACAAACTATAAGGCTAACGATCTTCCGTAAGAAGTTATCATTATAAAATTTTCATAACTCACGCATAGTTCTTTTATAACTTTGCGTGAGTTTTTTTTACAATATTCAATTATGAGAGAATTAGTCTTTGCAACGAACAATAAGCATAAACTGGAAGAGGTAGTAAAAGCTACAAGCGGAAAATTCAAAATTCTTTCGCTAAAAGACATAAACTGTAATGAAGAAATTCCGGAAACAGCTGAAACACTTGAGGGTAACGCCTCCCAAAAATCACATTACATATATGAAAAATACGGATATAATTGTTTTGGAGATGATACCGGACTTGAAATAGATGCTCTCGGAGGCAAACCCGGAGTTTATTCAGCGAGATATGCAGGCCCGGGGCACGATCACGAAAAAAATATCGACAAAATACTTTCGGAATTAAAAGGAATCTCAAACAGAAAAGCAAGGTTCAGGACAGTCGTGTCCCTTATTATTGATGGCAAAGAGACTCTGTTCGAAGGGATTGTAAACGGAAAAATATTGACCGAAAGGCACGGAAAAGCAGGTTTCGGGTATGACCCCGTTTTTATGCCGGATGGTTATAACAAGTCATTTGCCGAGATGGATATCAATAAAAAAAATGAAATAAGTCATAGAGGCAGAGCTGTTAAAAAGCTGTTGAATTATTTAAATTCAATTTAAAATCCGTGTTAAGTATTTGTGTTTATATTTGCACTCTAACTAAATGGCTTTTATTATGAACAGAAAGCAGTTTGCGGTTATCGGAATAGGACAGTTCGGCGAAGCTATCGCCAAATCACTTTCAAAAAAAGGAGCTGAAGTATTAGCAATTGATTCAAGTCAGGAACGTATTGATTATATTTCTTCCGATGTTTCCTATTCCGTTGCACTTGACGCAACCGACAAGAATGCACTTATGATGCAGAATATCACCGATTTCGACGCTGTAGTCGTATCTATCGGTGAAGAATTTGAACAACTTCTGCTTTGCGTCGTCAATCTGATTGAATTGAAGGTAGGGCGGATTATTGCCCGTGCAAAGGGTGATGCAAATAAACTGATATTACAAAAACTGGGGATTAAAGAAATTTTTCAGCCAGAGTTTGAAGTTGGTGCTCTTGTGGCGGAAAGACTAATGAACCCGAGTATCGTATCATATCTTCAGCTTCCCGACGGATATTCCATTGCCGAGATAACACCTCCTAAGTCCATTATAGGGAGAACACTCGGCGATATCAGATTACGTGACAAATACAGAATAAATCTCATCACCGTTAAACGTGAATCGGAGGTTGAATCGGACAGCGAAGAGAAAAAAACCGAATTTCATATTGCGGGCGTTCCCAAATCAACTACGGTTATAAGAGAAAACGACAATATGCTCGTCTTCGGCAAGGATAGCGACATTGAAAAATTTATCGAAATAAACCGGTAAGAAATGACCAATAAACTCTTTAAAATAAGAGAAAAAGTCAACCTGATACTTTTCGATTCAAAAAAAAGTGTTCTGAATATTTTAAGATACTTTACCGTCATTATCACACTTTTTGTTCTTGCCGCAACCATCTATTACTATGGTTTTCCCCAGTCGGATGCATCATACAAGTTCAACTTCATCATTGTAAGAGTCAGCCTTATCTATTTTTTCATAAGATATCTCATTCATCTCTTTTTTGATTTTCACCCCTCGGAATTTCTTAAAAAAAGATGGCTTGAGGGAATAATTTTGCTGCTGTTTTTCTTTGATGCCGTTTTTCATGCGGCATTTCAGGAGGTCTTTATCATATCATCAATTAAATCCCTGATCAGGTCGCATTCATTGCTGATTTTTCAGTTTTATTTTCTAATTATTGTTTTTCTCGAAACCGGACATACGGCATCGCACCTTGCAAAACTCAAAATAGGACCGGCCTCTTTACTGGTTTTATCATTCCTGATACTGATATTTTCAGGAGCAGGATTGCTTATGCTACCCGAGATGACAACCGCCCATAACATACGCTTCCTTGATGCACTTTTCACGGCGACAAGTGCCAGTTGTGTTACAGGTCTTACGGTTGTTGACACAGCCGCCTTCTTTACCGTAAAAGGCAAAGTTATCATAATGATTCTCATCCAGTTAGGAGGTATCAACATTCTGTCATTTGCAGCTTTCTTTGTAACTCTTTCACAAAAAACGGGAGGATTGAAATACCAGTCAATAATAAAAGATTTGCTAAGCACAGCCGAACTTTCCGACACCAGAAAACTTTTACGCTCCATCATAAAATGGAGTTTTACAATTGAGCTTGCCGGCAGCATCCTACTTTTTTTCTCCTGGGAAAATGTAATCCCGTTTCATAACGAAGAAGGGAAGATTTTCTCCTCCGTCTTTCACTCTATTTCCGCATTTAATAATGCGGGATTCTCGCTTTTTAGCGATAATCTGTATGAAGTTGGCAAAAATAATCTTATTGGGTTTCAGCTTATTATTTCCCTTTTGGTAATCACCGGCGGTCTGGGTTTCTTTGTTCTGCAAGATATGTTTGGGATTTCAAATATTAAGCAAAGGCTGAATTTCAGATGGAAAACCTATCATACAAGCACAAAAATCACCCTCCGAATGTCGGGAATACTTTTGCTTGCCGGAACAATAGTTTTTTTCTTACTCGAAAGAAATAACACTTTAAGCGGGAAAGACTTTACTGATTCGGTGGTTGTATCCTTTTTCCAGTCAATGACCACAAGAACCGCAGGGTTTAATACGGTTGATATAGCCTCGCTTTCAAAACCGGTATTGTTTTTCTTTATGATTCTGATGTTTGTTGGTGCCGGATCGGGTTCCACGGGCGGTGGTATTAAAGTTTCCACATTTGCCATTGCACTTAAATCGGCTATAGGAACAATCAGAGGTAAGGAACACGTTGACTTTTTTAAAAAAAACATTCCCTTTTCAATAGTTGATAAGGCCTACTCAATAATACTATTCGCCTTTTCCGTAATCAGTGCATCAATCTTTGCCCTCACCATTGCAGAACCTGATATGGGATTTATGAAGCTTGCTTTTGAAGAAATATCAGCCTTTGCCACTGTCGGCTTATCTACCGGAATAACACCTTTTCTTTCGGCAGCCGGAAAAATAATTATAATCCTCTCAATGTTTGTAGGCAGGATCGGTATCCTGACAATAGCAATGGTATTAAGCCGCAGAGTTATCAGCAGCAAATATCAGTATGCAAAAACATCCGTGATGGTGGGGTAAATGCTAAAGGTCTGCTCAAAAAATTAGCCGGAAAACTTATAATGACTTAATTTACATTCTCATTACAGTACTCCATCAACCTGATCAAATCTTTTTCGTCACTCAATTTCAATTTGTTTGCTTTTATAAATGACTCTATACCGGGCTTCTTCTCGGACAAACATTTTATAATTTGCCTTTTGCCGCTTGGTAATGGTTCAATAGCTCCGCTATTATCTCCGACATAATACTTTTCGGTCATAAAAAACCTGTCGTTTTCGGTATTTGATTCGCTCAGGCTTTCCACATACCTGTACACAATTCTTCTGTATAAATAGAGACTGTAATTGCCCTCCACAAGTACTTCAATCCAGTCCGATACTGGTTCGCCATTAAAAACAAACTTCTCAAAAACAAATTTCCTGTCACCAATTGTAAGATTCTTTATTTCTGAAGGATTTGCTATCGCCATAGTATCTCCGCTAACCACAAACTCCATCTGCCGTGAGTAAAGATTATATCGAAAAACT
>JALSSR010000138.1 GCA_026984135.1 Bacteroidales bacterium | reverse complement strand
TATACAACCTGAACAATGCCACCAATACTATCCATCTCAACAATTCCTTGTTTTATGATAATTCAGCCTTCAATGGTGGGGCTATCTTCAATGATCAAGGCTCGGGGATGACAATTGCCAATACAACGTTCACCGAAAATTCAGCTTCTGGCAATGGGATTTTATACTTTCGCTATGCCTCTGTCAAATTGTTCAATACCCTTGTCTGGAACAATAGCGGACAGTATACGGTTTACCTTAAAAACGATGATACCGAGCCCGAATTTTATTACTGCGATGTGGAAGGGGGCAAAGCCGGCTTCGGAGGTGCCGGTGCAGGCGGCAATTACGGTTTCGATTACGATAATGCAAACAATATGGATAGCGACCCCTTGTTTGCCAATGCCGCAGCGGATAATTTCAGCCTTTCGGGCTTTTCGCCCTGCATTGACAACGGCACGCCCATGGGCACAAGCGGCTCCGCCTATCCTTATGTGGAACAATCGGGCAACGATTGGATACTATATTATAACGGCGGTTCTATCAATCTCGGGGAGTTTGACCTTGCGGAAAACCCGCGAATGTACGGTAACACGGTGGACATAGGCAGCTATGAGGCACAGTCGGTTTCGGCAGGTATTGCGCTCAACCTGAAAGCCTTGCTCGAAGGACCTTTCAACGGCACGGATATGAACACGGCCTTAAATCCTTCGCTGCTGCCGTTAAACCAACCCTACAACACGGCACCCTGGAACTATGCCGGCACCGAAAGCGTCGGCACCATTCCCAACGCTAATGTGGTGGATTGGGTCTTGGTGGAGATACGCGATGCAGCCACACCTTCGGCAGCAACTTCTTCCACAAGGCTGGCACGAAAGGCGGCATTTATCCTCAAAGACGGCTCTGTGGTAGGCACGGACGGTAGCAGCATATTGCAATTCAACAGTTCGGTGAACAGCAACCTCTTTGCCATCATCTGGCATCGCAACCATCTCGGCATAATGTCCGCCACGGCAGTACCGCTTGCAGGTGGGATATACAGTTATGACTTTACCAGTGCCGTTGCAAAAGCCTATCAATCAGGACAAAAAAGCATTAACGGCAAAGCCGTAATGTACGGCGGCGATGCCGATGGCAACGGAAGCATTGAAACAAACGACAAAAATCAATGGACCACATTTGCCGGAACAACAGGCTATAAATCTACAGATTTTAATATGGATTCACAGGTTGACAACAAAGATAAAAATGATGTTTGGACGGGAAACAATACCGAACAAACAAAAGTACCAAACTAAAAAAAGAAAGGAGGTAAATATATAGATCAAATTAAAAAACATTTTCGCAATTAATATCCGAATAATGCCCCGCAATAAAATGCGGGGCATTTTTTAGGTGATATTGGTTTGCAGACGCACGACAGGGAAAGACCACGGCAGGCAGAGACGCACGGCCGTGCGTCTCAACGTCCCCGCATTTCAACATCCCAAAAGATATTTTGCTATCCCTCGAACAATACCATTTAATTCGTAAAGCGGAATTCTGTTTTCCGGTTGAAAAATTTTCAATAAAAAAAACCTCCGCAAAAAAAAATCACTCATTTTACCGAAAAATGTCCGGAATCGGACAAAAACGGCAAAAAAAGTGCAAAAATGCAAGAATAGTGCAAGGATTTGACTGAATAGTGCAAGTCTTTTATAAAAACCCGGCTTATCTTTGCTGAAAAAATAATCAAAAAATAAATTTTATTAATTAAAACTTATCATTATGAAAAATTTAACACTTGCATTTATTTCATTTATCTTAACGTTTTCTGTGATACAGGCTCAATGGGTACAAATAGGGCAAAATATTTACGGGGATTCCGAATATGGTTATTCGGGCAGTTCCGTAAGCTTAAATTCCAATGGTTCTTTTGTAGCTATTGGCACACCGGAAAACGATGGAGGCGGCTCTGGTGATGGTCTGGTAAGAACATATCAAAATGTAAATGATAATTGGTCGCAAATCGGACAGGATATTGTAGGAGAACAAAACTATTGCGAATTGGGGACATCTGTAAGTATGAACTCGGATGGTTCTGTTGTGGCAATAGGGATTCCTTATTTTACAGGGGATGGGGGCGATATGCCCAATGAAGGTGTTGTCTGTATTTATCAATACTACAATGAAGGCTGGATACGAATTGGAGATAGTATTTTTGGCGTAAATGCTTTTGACTACTGCGGTTCAACCGTAAGTATAAATTCTGATGGTAATATTGTGGCAATCGGTTCTCCATGGAATTGTGGAAATGGCACAAGTTCTGATGCCGGTCAGGTACGTGTTTTTATGAACAACGGGGGAAGTTGGACCCAGTTCGGACAGGATATTAACGGGGATGACGGGGATTTATGCGGATCATCAATTAGCTTAAGTGCCAGCGGATATGTTGTCGCGATTGGGTCTTATGCTCACGATGAATCAACGGGACGGGTCAGGGTTTATGAAAACTTAGGCGGATCCTGGACGCAAATAGGAGAGGATTTTGTCGGAGATGCACCGGGTGATTTTTTAGGATGGTCCGTTAGCTTGAGTGCGGATGGAGATTATGTGGCAATGGGGGCTTTTGGAAATGATGTGAACGGCACTGATGCAGGTCTGGCCCGCATATACTACTTTAGCGTCAATTCCTGGTTACAGGTAGGACAGGATATTTACGGAGAATCGGGAGATGAATCCGGCAGATCAATAAGCTTAAATGAAGACGGATCCGTTGTTGCTGTTGGAGCACCATATTATAGTTCGGAAAAAGGACGGGTTCGTGTATATCAAAATATAAACGGAGATTGGGTGCAATTTGGAGAAGATATTGAAGGGGAAACTGCATATGAAGAGAGCGGAGAGTCGGTGAGTTTGAGTTATGATGGGTCGGTTGTGGCTGTTGGAGCTCCCTATAACAGTACTAATGCTATAAATCAAGGTGTGGTCAGGGTATATAATAATCCTTTCACCGACATATCGGATTTTTCAAATTCGGAAGTTTCTGTTTATCCCAATCCTACAAAGGGCCTCGTCCATATTGAAAGTTCTACGCTTAAGGCTAAAACAATAACCGTTTCCTCAATAACAAATAAAACGGTAATCGAAAAAGAAATAACAGGGAAAAATGAATCTATTGATTTGTCGGACTTTGAAAAAGGAGTATATATTTTAAGAATTCAAATGAACGGTAAAACGATTACGACCAGAATTATAAAAGAATAACTTGCTTTATAAGCGATTGAGATACAACTTGTTATATGGAAGAGTCCGGCTTTGGTAAAAAAAATCATAATTAATTGGTATTAAAAGTAAAGTTGGTAACTTTGCGGCGCAGTAATCACATTAATTTTATTAAAATGATAAAAAATATATTTGTTGCATCAATCGCATTAACGGTAATTATTTTGGTCTCGGTGAGTTGTAATAGCAATACTAAAAAAAATGAAGCCAGGAGAACGGAGGAAAAAACCGCAGTAAAGTCGGCAATACAAAAGAAAGTTGAAATGTACAAAACCGTCGGGTTAACTTCCGATATCTCTCATTTGAGCGATAATCAGAAGAAAATGTTAAAGCTGCTGTTTAAGGCTGCCGGAATAATGGATAATATTTTCTGGATAGAGAACATCGGGCCGAAGGATGAATTTTTATCGTCAATAAAAGACCCA
This sequence comes from Bacteroidales bacterium, assembly GCA_026984135.1. Taxonomy (GTDB): domain Bacteria; phylum Bacteroidota; class Bacteroidia; order Bacteroidales; family JAADJA01; genus JAADJA01. The sequence goes on along the minus strand of JALSSR010000138.1, from coordinate 9,686 downwards.
TACGAAAGACAATATGCCGTTATCAACTACGGACCTTGGGATGAAATGGATAATTTGAAGCCTTTCATAAAAGGCTATGGGCCAAAGCCGGAAGGAGCCAATTTCTATCCTCACGATATGACAAAGAAAGAGTTTGAAAATTTCAGCGACCCTAATAAGTCAAGCCTTTATACAATTATCAAAAGGGATGAAAACGGCAAGTTGAAATGTGTGTGGTATCACGAGGCTTTTAAAAGTCAAATTGAAGAGGCGGCGGGATATTTGAAGGAGGCTGCTGCTCTTGCCGAAGACAAGGGATTTGCCAATTATCTTAAGCTAAGATCGGAAGCGCTTCTGACCGATAATTATCAACCGAGCGATATGGCTTGGTTGGATATGAAAAACAATAGTGTTGATCTTGTGATAGGACCTATTGAAAATTATACCGACCAGCTTTTCGGATACAAGGCAGCACACGAGTCTTTTATCCTGATTAAGGATAAGGTATGGAGTGAGAAACTTCAAAAATATGCGAAGTTTCTTCCTCAGCTTCAAAAGGAACTCCCGGTGGAGCCGAAGTATAAAATGGAAACACCCGGCTCGGATGCCGACCTGAATGCCTATGATGTGGTCTATTATGCAGGAGACTGCAATATGGCCGGAAAAACCATAGCCATCAATTTGCCGAATGATGAAGAGGTTCAATTGAAAAAAGGAACCCGCAAATTGCAACTTAAAAATGCAATGAAAGCAAAATTCGATAATATTGTGGTTCCGATTGCAAACCTGTTGATTTCTCCTGAGCAAAGAGAATATATAACCTTTGACGCTTTCTTCTCAAATACAATGTTTCATGAAGTGGCGCACGGTATGGGAATAAAGAAAACAATTACGGGAAAAGGTGCCGTCAGGAAAGTACTTAAAGAACAATTTTCAGCTATTGAAGAGGGAAAAGCGGATATTCTCGGTTTATATCTTGTTACAAAACTCAATGAAATGGGCGAATTTACCGAAACAAACATAATGGATAATTATGTTACTTTTATGGCGGGTATTTTCCGTTCGGTTCGCTTTGGAGCTTCAAGTGCACACGGAAAAGCTAATATGATAAGGTTTAACTTTTTTAAGGAAAAAGGAGCCTTCAAAAGAAATGAAAACGGAACTTATTCCATAGACATTGAGAAAATGAAAAAGGCTTCAACCGAATTGACCCGGTTAATATTAAAACTTCAAGGTGACGGTGATTATGAAGGAGCTAAGAAGCTTGTTAAAGAATATGGAGTTATTAAACCCGGTTTGCAAAAAGATCTTGACAGAATTGCAAATGCCGGAATACCCGTTGATATAGTCTTTGAACAGGGACCTGATGTCCTTGGACTGTAAGTTAAAATTGTTCATAACCGAACATAAACCTGTATGCATACGAACAAAATTGATATTAATATCTCTGTAGCTTGCTTGTTAACTGATATTTAATCAGATGTTTGCAGTAGATGGCATACTTTTCGATAGGTAAACCGGTTTAATATTGAATTTATCAATCAAAATAATTAATATTTAAAAAATGAAAAAATTTGTTTTACTATTTACGGTTCTTGTCTCCTTCGGAACAAGTCTGTTCGCTTTTACACCCCCCGACGAGGGTATGTGGCTGCCAATGTTTGTTGACAGATTGAACTATGTTGATATGCAAAAGATGGGATTACATCTGACGGCCGATGAAATTTACAGTATTAATAATTCAAGTTTAAAAGATGCTATTGTTGGGTTGTCAACCCAAAGCAAACCAAACGGTTATTTTTGTACTGCCGAGATCGTTTCCGACCAGGGGTTGATGTTTACAAATCACCATTGCGGTTTTGATGTTATTCAGCAACATAGTTCACTTGAACATGATTACCTCAGGGATGGATTTTGGGCAATGGAAAAGGCTGATGAACTGCCGAATGACGCCCTCACAGCTTCTTTTCTGATCAGAATGGAAGATGTTACAGACAGTATTATTCCTTTCCTTAATGATTCAATGAGTGAAGGTCAAAGGTCGGCTAAAGTCGGGGAAATATCAGCCAGACTTAAGAAGCAGGCAAGCGAAGACGGAAAGTATAATGTAGTTGTAAAGGGCTTTTTCGGAGGTAACGAGTATTATCTGTTTGTATATAATGTTTATGAAGATGTACGTCTCGTAGGTGCTCCTCCTTCCTCAATAGGAAAATACGGCGGAGATACCGATAACTGGATGTGGCCCCGCCATACCGGTGATTTTAGCATTTTTCGTGTTTATACCGCACCTGACGGATCATCTGCTAAATATTCGGAGGATAACGTTCCTCTAAAGCCGAAGCATTATCTTCCCGTTTCAATTAAAGGTGTCGAGAAAAATGATTTTGCTATGATATGGGGATATCCCGGCAGCACTAACAGGTATATGACATCCTATGGCGTTGATTTCAATATGAATAAACTTGCACCGCCACTTATTGACCTTCTTGGAAAAAAACTGGAGATAATGAAGGAAGATATGGATGCAAGTCAGGAAGTGAGAATTAAATATGCTTCTACTTATGCATCAACAGCAAACGGTTGGAAATATTATATTGGACAATCAAGAGGTTTGAAAAAGCTGGATGTTATTACCAAAAAGAGGGAAATAGAAAACCGTTTTACAAATTGGGTTGATGCCGATGAAGCAAGAAAAGAAAAATATGGCGGAGTGTTGAACGAGTTGAAAGAGGGATATTTGAAAGCCGGCGAAGCGGTCGGACCGTTGCTTTATATCAATTTGGGACTTATGGGTGCCGATATTATCGGATATGCAAATGGTTTCTCGCAATATGAACAGCAGCTGAAGGATGTTAAGGATAACCCCGAAGCACCGAAACAAACAGCCGAGGGTTTACGTGAATCTGCAAAGGAGCATTTCAAGGATTATAATGCTCCAACAGACCAAAAGATTCTTGCCGGGTTATATGAAATGTATGCAACGGATGTGCCTGAGGAACAATGGCCGGATTTCTTTAAGGATATTAATAAAAAATACAAAGGTGATTTTGATAAGTTTGCTGCCGAAATATTTGAAAAATCAATCTTTTCAAGTCAGGAAAAGGTGGATGCTTTTCTCGACAAGCCAAGCGCAAAAAAACTGGCAAAAGACCCTGCTTACAAACTTGCAAATGAAGTTATGAGTGCGCTAATGGGAGCAGTAGGAGGATATCAGGGTGCACAAACAGCATTGTCACACGGCAAAAGATTGTTTGTTGACGGCTTGCGTAAAATGGACCCCAATATGGTAAGGTATCCCGATGCCAACTCTACGATGAGGCTTACTTACGGTAAGGTTGAAGATTATTATCCTGCCGACGCAGTTCATTATGACTATGTGACCCATCTCTACGGAGTTATGCAAAAAGAAGATCCCGATAACCCCGAATTTGTTGTGGCTCCAAAATTGAAAGAGCTGTTTGAATCTAAAGATTACGGAAGGTACGGGAAAAATGATACCCTTAATGTATGTTTTTTGACAACAAACGATATCACGGGTGGTAACTCAGGTAGTCCGGTTATCAACGGTAATGGCGAATTAATAGGCCTTGCTTTCGACGGTAACTGGGAAGCAATGAGCGGAGACATAGCCTTTGAACCTGAACTTCAAAGAACTATCTGTGTTGATACGCGTTATGTTTTGTTCATCATTGATAAATATGCCGGAGCACATAATCTGATTGAAGAGATGACTATTGTGGAATAACGACCTATGACTTTGATCATAAACAAAAAAGCCCGGATGATCGTCCGGGCTTTTTTGTTTATGAAACTATATGAATTTTTCAGGATCAATCAACTCGCGGTAAGGATGAAAAACCTTTCTTCCGTTTTTCTTTTTATACTGTTTTATTATAGTGTCAAAATCCACCTCAATATTATTGCAGTTAAAATATTTAAGTTCTTTTTTTGAGAACCACTTCTTGAGAAATCCCGTATCCATTAAATCGAAACCAAGTGCTTTGGCTATAAACGGCAGTCTTAACTCATCATTACAAAGGTCGGGTACATCAATCTGATTGTATTTTTCCAGAAAACTTTTAGGATAACAAATACCCGGACCGAGTGAACCGTATCCTTCACCCTCGAAGTTGAGTGCCCGTTTTGCAAATTCCCTCAGTTTATTCCATTGTGCATTCTGTTTTTCATCACGAATCCAAAACCATTTTTTTTCTATCTTTTTAAGAGGTACCAGTCCGGTTATTCCCAGTGTGTCTTTAGGAATATGCTTATAGAGGTTGTCAAGTGAGTCGAGCAGAATAAGATCCCATTCCATAATGTGAACCATATCATAATCTATTGAACGCCCGAAATCATTATGCCATAGCCTTATTGCAAGGTCACTGTTTTTCCATTTCCACTCGTCGGGTTTATTACGGATACAATATATGTCATCAAAATCAGCTGCAAGATTTAAGGCATATAATTCAAATTCATCCTCTTTACCACCGTATAACCCGTAAATGGGCACTCCGGGATTAAGTCCTCGTAACAACTCTATACGATTCTTGCAAATCTCAATTTTATTATGGAACCGGTACAGGATTATTCTTTTCATAGTATTACGGTTAAGCAATTTTTAATTTATTTTTAGCATAAGGGTCAAGATTTGTCCGTTTGTTAAGAGCCTCATAAAATGATGGTTTAATCGTTACATTTAAATCAAACTCTTTGATGATTTTTTCAATTGTTTTAGGATCATTAAGTTCTGTAATGTCAAATTCAAGATGTTTTATATCCGGATAAGTTTTGAAATACTGCTCTCCTCTTTTGAATGTTTCATCAATATACCAGTCAAGCATTGCTTTTTCATATTTCTTAATGTATTCCGGCTTAAAGTCTTCCTTCCTGCCAAATAGTTTATTTACCCAGGGTCTGTACATAGTTTTAAGCTGAAGAAAATAGAAGTAATAGCGAGCTTTTTGAAATTTAAATTCTTTGGGAAAGTCAGCAAGATTATAGTCAACCAACGGAGTTATGGTCCAGTCCCATCCTTTGTAGTGTAACGGTGTGGCATCCAGCTTAATATGGCTTGCAACAATCTCTTCCTTTTTCCTTGTAATTACAAGAACTCCTATTTCGTCAGGATTAATATAGTCGGGAATATACCATCCAAAACCTTTAATAAACATATGATTTGATTCAAAATAGACTTTAGCACCCTCGCTTAGTTTTTTGATCGCATCAATTTTCTCGGGCATTTTTTTCTCCATTAATCGAGTATTGCCTTTTAAAAATTGTCTCATAGCTTTGGCATGCATAATAGGTATCGGTTCGTGATACGACTTAACTCCTTCAATGTGCTGAAAGAGTTTACTAAGATAATGTGTGCCAGTCCTTCCGGTACTTATTGTAAATATATACTTTATCATTTCAAATCCCTGATTTAGGTTTAACAAAGATAATAAAAAAATATTTTCTGATTAACTATTACGCAAAAAACCGGAAAATGTTAGCTTTGTGACGGGAAATATTTTTCTTTTTGTTAAAGATTGGTAACATTTAGAACAATTGTTACGTATTTTTGGTTTCTGTATTAACTAAAAAAGTGTTATGAATATAAGCTATGTTTCCGTATTTGATGCATCTGATATAAAGAGCGGTTCGGGTACTGACTATTATATACCAAAGGCGATGATAGCCCAATCGGTTAATCTTACTTATATTTCCAATCTCGAACGAAAAAATGAGTATTTTCATAAGGGGAAGGCCTGGCTCTATCGCAAGTTGAAAAGCGAAAAATATCTGATTGACCGTTCACCTTCGGTATTGAAAGGGTTTGCAGAGCAGATAAAGAGGCGAAACGAGGGGATTAAAACCGATGCTTTCCTGAGTTATTCATCTATTCCCGTTACTTTTCTCGATGCCGGTGCACCTATAATTTTTTGGGCTGATGCAAATTTTGCCGATATGATTGATTACTATCCGTATTTCTCGAACCTCTCGGAGGAGACTATTAGAAACGGAAATATGATGGAAAAGCAATCAATACATAATGCGGCCTATGCAGTCTATTCCTCGGAATGGGCAAGGCAGGGTGCTATTAAGCATTATGGTGCCGATCCGGATAAGGTTAAGGTTATTCCTTACGGAGCAAATATAGACAATGATTACACAATTGAGGATATTAAAAACCTGGTTAATTCAAAGTCGAAAGAAGTATGTAAGTTGCTGTTTATCGGTGTTGAATGGTACAGGAAAGGTGGTAAGAAAGCAGTGGAGATTGTTAAATATCTGAATGATAACGGTGTTAAAGCTGAACTTGCAATTGTAGGTGTTGAACCTGATGACGGAGAAAAATTACCGGATTATGTAAAAGTTTATGGTTTTATAAGTAAAAAAACTCCGGAAGGAAAGAAGTTGCTTGAAGACCTGATATCGGGTTCGCATTTTTTAGTGTTACCTACTTTAGCGGATTGTACACCAATAGTTTACTGTGAATTCAGCTCTTTTGGAATACCCTCCATAACTAATGATACCGGCGGTGTTTCATCGGTTGTGGCCGATAATGTAAATGGAAAACTTTTTGAAGTTGGAAGCCCGGCAGAGCAATATGGTGAATATATTATTTCTATGTTTACCAACCCGAAAAAGTATATGGATATGGCATTATCATCCTTTAATGAGTATAAAACCAGGCTTAACTGGGATTATGCGGGAAGAAAAATGAAAGAGCTAATAGAAACTTTGATGTAAATAAATGAAGGTTGCAATATTAATACCGATTTTTAACGGGCTGGACTTTACAAAAAAAGCTCTTAAAGAGATTTTTTCTCAACTGGAAAATCTAATTGATAGTCCGGTGGATTTTCAGGTAATTGTAATTGATGACGGCTCTTCCGATGGTAGCGGTGGTTGGATAAGAAAAAATTTTCCGCAAGTGATAATATCTGAAGGTGACGGTAACTTATGGTGGAGCGGCTCAATTAACAAAGGAGCAAGAGTTGCATTTAAAGATAACAAGGTATCACATATTTTATGGTGGAATAATGATATAATACCTGCAAAGGACTATTTTGAAAATCTGATAAAAATTTTGAATGGTATTAATGATGATGTCATTATCGGATCGAAGATTTATGTTGCTGAAAAACCTGACGAAATATGGGCTATGGGAGGAAAGTTCGATCCAAGGAGCGGGACTAAGGATATGGTTGCCTTTCACTCGAAGGAATCTGCGGATTATCAGTCTGTTATAGAAGTGAATTGGTTGCCGGGTATGGGAACCGTAGTGCCAAAAAAGGTGTTTGATGAGATAGGCTTTCTCGATGATGTTAATTTCCCGCAATATCACGGCGATAGTGATTTTACATACAGAGCCTTCATGAACGGTTATAAAATATTGGTATATCCGGAGTTGAAAATTTATAACAGTACGGGAAATACCGGAATGAAATATCCCGAAACTTTCAGCCAGTTGACAGAGTCAATGAAATCTCTGAAATCAAATTATAATTTGAAGAAGGATTTGAAGTTTTATCAAATTCATTCCGATTCGCCTCTCGCTTATAAAGTGCTGTTTAAGAAGTATTTTGAATACACCGGCGGATTTTTTAAATGGAAAATACTCGGAGCTTTCGGTATAAGAAGAAAAGTGAAGTTATAACAAACAGGGAGTTTATGAAGAAAGCATATATATATCCGATATCAGGAAGGGATAAAACGGGAGTTCATAATCCTTATGTGGATAATTTTGTGAAATCATTCGATAAATATTTTGATTTTGTGAATGTTGAGCATCCTTCGTATTCCGGTATTCTTGATATAAGGAAGTATGTCGGGAAGATAGATTTTGTTTTTTTTCATTGGATTGAAAATATTGTTGACAGGAAGGGCGGATATTTTCAAATGATGTTTCTGATATCACTTTTCTATTATTTTAAAATAAAAGGGATAAAAACCGTTTGGACGGTACATAATAAAATTTCTCATGAAGGAACCAACTATAAACTAAAAGGCAGGCTGGTCAGGTTTCTGATGAAGAATTGCGATTTTCTGATTGTTCATGCCAGAGAAGGAATTGATTTTGCGAAAGAGGTTACCGGAAATAAAAATTTGAGTGTTATATTCAGACACCATCCTGTTACAAACAACTTTGTACCATCAAAAGAAAAAAGAATAATTGATATTTTAATTTGGGGCAGGATTTCACCCTATAAAGGAATTGATAAGTTTTTGGAATTACTTTATGACAAAGGGCTGGAAAACAGATTCAGAATTGTAGTTATCGGGAAGGTGTCAGACGAGAAATATGGTGAGAAGCTGATGAAATATCAAAATAGTTCAATAAAAATAATAGATCGTTTTGCAGAGGTGGAAGAACTGAAAAGGCTTGCAATGACATCCAGAATCATTTTGTTTCCATACCAAAGTTCAAGTGTACTCGGCTCAGGTGTGTTGATGGATTCCATTGTGTATGAGGCTAATATTCTGGGACCTGAGAAGGGAGCTTTCGCTGATATGGCAAACGAAAATCTGATTTTTTCGTATAAGGATTATGATGAAATGGTGGAAAAGATTGAAACTGTTTTAAAGGATAATTTGGGAATTGATATTGAAAAAAGAAAATCGTTTATAAGTGAAAATAGCTGGGAGAAATATGCTGACTTCATTGTAAAAAATACCGGTTCATTTTAAGAAATAATCTTAGCAGAATATTTGATATGTCGAAAATAGATTTCTATAACGTAAAAATGGATATCCTTAATACGGAGGAGACTCTTAATTTATTTGAGGGATTTCTTGAGTCCGACACCCCAAAATCTGTTTTTTTTATCAATGCGCACTGTTTTAATATTGCCCAGAAAAATGATGAATACAGAAAAGTGATTAATGAAGCGGATCTTTTGCTGAATGATGGTATTGGGATTAAAATGGGCACGGCAATGTTGGGTAAAAAGGTTAAGGAGAATATGAACGGTACCGATTTTATTCCTGTTGCGTTGGGTTTTGCCGCTGAAAAAAATAAGAATGTCTATTTTCTCGGTGCAGGCAAGGGGGTTGCTGAGACCGCAAAAGAAAAGATTGAAAAGAAAATAGAGAATCTGAAAATTGTAGGGGTTCACGACGGATACTTCGACAATGCAGAAGAATCGAAGATAATTGATGAAATCAACTCAAAAAAGGTTGATATGCTTATTGTAGGGATGGGAGTGCCTAAGCAGGAGCTTTGGGTGGCAAAAAATATCGGTAGATTTGAAACCGTAAAAATATGTATTGCGGGAGGAGCAATTCTTGATTTTATGGCTGAGCGGTTTAAACGAGCACCGGTTTTTATGCAAAAAGCAGGCCTTGAGTGGCTGTTTCGTTTATCCAATGAACCCAAGAGGTTGTTTAAAAGATACGCTGCGGGGATTCCGGTCTTCTTTTATTACGCTGCAAAGCTAAAGGGTAAATCCTAAATATCAAATTCCGTTATCCAAAGGTCGTGCTTGTTACAAAAACTTGTAGCATAGAGTTTGGAATACCCGTCGGGTATCTCGAATTCCGAAATCGCTTGCTCATCTGTAGGATAGAATGTTTTTTCGCCTAAAACATCACCGTTTTCGGCAACCAAAGTATGACGTACAATGTAGTGTATCTCCGACATGCTATGGTCCGTAACAATTTTGATTTTATTCTTATTAACGGTAACTATTGGCAGGTGACTGCCTGCTTTTTTTGGCCAT
>JALSSR010000137.1 GCA_026984135.1 Bacteroidales bacterium | reverse complement strand
CCGGAAGTAAAGCAGCATTTATTAATCTGTTCGATTATGTTGAGCCGGGCGGTCCGCGCGACCGGCTTATAACTCCTGCCTTGAGTTTAGAGGGTTATAATCAGGTTTATCTTTCTTTGAAATATGCTTATGCTCAACGGTTTACGATTGCCTCCGATTCTTTGATAATTCTTTTGTCAGATGATTGTGGTGACACCTGGACAAGATTGTATGCAAACGGTGAAGAAGGTGATGTTGGTAATTTCGCAACGAGTGAACTGACCGAAGATCCATTTGTGCCGGGAATTGCCGATGACTGGTGCGGTGCCGGATGGGGTGCCGATTGTATTACGTTGGATATCTCACAATGGGCAGGAGAGAAGAATATTAAAATAGCCTTTGAGTCCTATGACCGTTTTAATAATAACCTCTATCTTGATAATATTTTAGTAGGCCCGCTTACCGATATTGCAACGAATTATGACAATAAGGAATCATTTAGAGTATTTCCCAATCCTACTGACGGAGGTGTTAATATCCTTGTCGGAGATAATTCCGACAATACAAAAATCAATGTTTTCAATATGCAGGGCATAAAGGTTTATGAAACTTTTGCCCCGGATGAAGAAAATTCATTGATTCAAGTTGACCTTAAGAAATTCGGTAAAGGAATTTACATCATTGAGATGTCGAATAATAGTATTCTGAAAGTTGAGAAGGTTGTGGTGAAATAATCATCTCATTCCCTTGCCCATCCTTCTCCCGTCCATTCTCCTGATGACTCCCGTTGGCTTCATTCTCAAATGTTTTGAGTTTTGGCTTCTGCTTGCAATTGTAGTCATCAGGAGAATTATCAGCTAAAATTTAGCTTTTATCCTTCTATCCGTTGAAGTCATCAGGAGAATTTGGGATAGCAGAATGTTACCAAACATCAAAATTACTATTGTCTATCCAACGATAAGAGTCATCATAAAAATTATCACTGGTAAGTTTTACTATTTCAAATGCAAGTTCTTTATTACAAAAGGTGCCATTCCTAAGTCCCGCAAAATCACGAAAAGATGAAAACTCCCAATCTTCCATTCGTTTAACAAGTTTTGCCTTAACGGGATTTCTGTGAATATAATGAAAGCAGTAATAAGCATAATTATTTCGCGATGGCGGACTTCCCTTGATGTATCTGTTTGATTCGTTATCAGTCAGACTTTTTGCTTTAGTTCTTGTTCTGAACAGGGAGCCGGTTCTGTTTTCCTGGATATTAATGGCACGTGTATATGACCTTAATAAGGTTGCTAAATTTTTGATGATTGTTGCACTGAACTCATTTTGCGGCTTATCACTATCCTTTACATGCACCATAAAATGAAAATGATTAGGCATCAGACAATAAGCTAAAACATCCAGAAATGGATACAGTCCTCTTCTGAATTTTTTTAGAAAGAAATGATAGTTTCTACTTTGAAAGAATATTCGCTGTCTGTTATTGCCCTGATTGTAAATGTGATATAAGTGTCCTTTCTCAAAATACATGTTGTTTGACTTTAGCAATATTTCAAATTTATAAAAAAATGTTATTTAACCATTCACTTTTCTTAATGACTTTCAGTAGTAAACCTTAGCTGCCTCCCGTCATTCTCCGGCTTCCTCCTGCTCATTCTCCTGATGACTTTCCTGAGCTTATCTTCTGAGTGAATTTAGCTTTTATCGTTCTAACCGTTGAAGTCATCCGGAGAATCTTCGGCTTCCCCCTGCCCATTTTCCTTAAAACTTACTTAAACTTGAAGAGTTTCAATATTTCACTACCCGCAAGCAGGAAGGCTCCGGATACATATTCGCCTGAATCATCTTTTCGGATTGCTGCGGGTTTGTGGTTAACCGTTTGTCCCCAGCATACTTTTCCATCTTCATCAACATCGTGGTAGAGTGCTTTCCAGGCTTTCTCAACAACAGGCAGGTATTGTTCGCGGGTTAAAATGCCATTATTAATTCCCCAGGCAATTGCATAAGTAAAGAAGGCTGTTCCGCTGGATTCCGGCATTGGAAATTCGCCGGGATCCGCAAGATTTGATCTCCAGAAGCCGTCCTCTCCCTGTCGTTTTGCAAGAGATGAAGACATAGAGATAAGAAGCTCCGAATATCTTGTATAATACTCATTATCCCTTGGAAGATATTGTAGTATCCGGGGAATACTGGCAATAGCCCACCCGTTTCCGCGTGACCAAAGAACTTTTTTCCCGTTTCTGCTTTTAAGTTTTTTAGCTTTTAAATCCCTGTAAAAAAGTTTTTCATTTTTATCCCAAAGCGAATCGGCAACTTCCCAAAAAGTCCTGTTCATATAGTCCATATACTTGTTGTCACTTGTTGCCTTGCTCATCATCGCATACGCAGGAGCACCAACGTACAGAGCATCAATGTAATCCCATCCCTGTGCGAAAGCATTTTTGTTTTCCGCAATTTCCAAATCCATATATTCTTTTGTATTGACCAGGATGGCTTTATTTTTTTTAATAAAATATATTTCAAGGTATGTTTGCGTACAAGTTAGTTTGTTCGGAGGGAAAAACCAGTCCGTCCCGACTCTGTAACCATGTTTGCCTGCCCAGTATTCTGCTTTTGTCAACAGTTTTTTATCCTGTGTGACATTGTAAAACGCCATCAATCCCGTATAAAAAGTTGCTCTTTTCCAGTTTCTGTCTATATTCATCCAGGAATTACTGTTCTGATAATTGCTGACACGATACATCACCGATATAATGCTGTCTCTTTCAAATTCAGGTTGAATTATCTGGCCTTGTGCCGGAGATAAACCCAGAACAAGAAATGCAATGATAAAAAGGACTATAATATATTGTGTAACTGTTGCTTTCAAAATATCTTTTATTAAAAAAGGTTACCATATTAATACGGTAACCTTTGTAATTTAAAGAAGTAAGTTGAAAATCTTATATCTTAAAGATTTTTTCCCAATTATATTTCCTCGGATTTATACACATTACAGGAATTTGCGATGTGTTAAATATCATATCTTCGTCATAGCTGCCTAACAGGAATTTTGTGAAACTACTGTCGGGATTAGTCATAATCATAATCATATCAGCCATACTTGCAGTTGCATATTCTACCACTTTTTTGGTGAAGTCTCCACTTTCGGCATTTGTTATGGAATATTTAACTCCGTTTTTATCAAAGTGTCCCGTGATAATTTTAATGGTTTCATCCAGTTCCGGGTTTGGAAGCCTGTAGATGTCAATTTCCGAGCCGAAGTTTTTAGCAATAAAAGTAGCCCATTTTGTTTTTTCCCAGGGACCTGCATCACTTGTAATCGGAAGAACGATTTTTTTATAGCCATGGTCAACCGGTTTTTTCTGAACAACAACTACGGGCACGGGAGAGCTTGTAACCACTTTAATTGCAAAACTACCTTTTATTTTTTGCATTCCAACCTTTCCATGTGTTCCGAGATAAAGGAGGTTTGCTCCGATATCTTTGGCTACCTCACCAATGGTTGTAAAAATGTCGCCTTCCTTTGCAATAAAATCCACTTCAAGTTCATTTTTTTTAGAAACTTCCGAAGCAATTTTCTTCAATTTATCCGTAATAGCATCAGTGCCCTGCTTCTCTTTTTTAAGTTGAGCCTTTGTATTTTTATCTATTACATGAAGCAGTACAACTTTGGCATTTAAATGTTTTCCGGCGTTAACTGCCTGATGCATTGCGTTTTCAGTGACATCTGTAAAGTCAACAGGGACTAAAATAATGTTATTCATTTTTGTATCCATGGGTGCTTATTTTTATTTTTTATTCTTATTGCAAAGGTAGAAAAAAAATCATTAATAAAATGATTTGAAAATTATTTTTTACAAAGCAGTTTTTCCAGTTCATAAATATTTTGTTGTTTAACTTTTTCTCTGAGTTTTTTGGCTGATTGGGTAAAGTAATGATGGTTTTGCAAAAAGTCGAGTTGTTTTTCGTGCCAGTCTTTTAATGATGTCGCAATTCCACGAAGTTTCCATTCGTACTGTAACCTTTGTCCGATAAGGAAAAGATCGTCTCTTCCGATATAATCCAAATCGGCATCTGCAAGAATTTGTTCAAGATGTGTTTTCGGGTTTTGAGGTATTTCGGTTGCCAGAATCATACCCTCTATGGTTTTTATTTCATCTTCAGTGTAGTCGAATCGGGGTAGTGTTTCGCGCGCTATTCTTGCACTGACTATTTCATGACCGTCATACGTTTCTGTAAATCCAACATCATGATATAAAGCCGCCGTTTTTAAAAGCTTGAGCTCTTTTCCTGTGACATTCTCCATTTTACCTAAACGGGTTACTGCTTTGATAACATCTTTTGTGTGATCAATACAATGATAGTGAAGGTCAGGACTTAACTCTTTCTTTAGCTTTTTAAATATGTAGTTTTTTGCTTTGCCGTATTTCATAAATTTATATTCAAAACATTAATATAACGCAATAAAACACTTCTTGTTTTAAAGTTATGATTTCCATTTTATTATTGTTATTCCGTCCCAGTCTTCGGGAACCCCGAATTCAATAAACCTGTTACATCTTTCCAGATATGTTTTAGCCGCTTTATCTTTTTGATTAATATTCAAAATTGCTTCAAATGCGGCTTTTGCCTTTCTGAAATTTTTTGACTTATACATGTTTATTGCTTCGGCAAAATCCGTTTTTGTCTGTAATTTCAATTCCTTAATATCGTCGGGGTCGCCGTCAATTATTTCAAAAATGTATGATGGTTCTTTCTTACCTTTTACTTTAACGATGTCGAGAAAGCGATATTCGTAAAGGTCGGGATTTTCTATTTTTATTAGTGTATCCTGGCTTATAATTATTGAACTGCCGTATATTTTTGTAAGACCTTCGAGTCGTGAAGCAAGATTTACGGCATCTGAAATTACGGTTCCGTCCATACGGCCTTCTCCACCGACAATACCAAGCATCAGAGTTCCGAAATGTATTCCTATTCCACTGTTAATCTTCGGTTTTCCGAATTGCTCCATAACCTGATTGAACTGTGAAAGTTTAATCCTCATTTCAATGGCAGCATTAATTGCTTTTTCGGGAGACTCGCTGAAGAGAGCCATAATGGAGTCGCCGATATACTTATCTATGAACCCGCCGTTGTTTCGTATGACAGGCTCCATATATCCCAGATAGTAGTTGATGAAGTCAAAATTTTCCTTTGGTGTCATTGTCTCGGATATCTCAGTAAACGACCTGATGTCACTAAAAAGCACAGTCATCTCCTTTTGAACCTGGTCGCCAAGCTGAATATCCACAAAACTATCTTTTCCCAGATATTCCAGAAACTGCTTCGGTACAAAACGGGAGTAAGCCTCTGTCATTTGTGATATGTTTTTGATATA
>JALSSR010000136.1 GCA_026984135.1 Bacteroidales bacterium | reverse complement strand
CAAGTTTTTGTGACATATCATTGTAGCCCTCCGTCAGAAGCCCCAATTCATTGTTGGTTCTTACCAATCCGAAGTTAAACATTTTTCCTTTACCGGTTTCCTCCATTCTTTTCAGTAGCTCACGTATCGGGTAAACAATATCCTGAGTGGTCCATTTAACAAAGAAAATTATGTACAGGAAAGCAATGAAAATGCCACTTGATATACCGACAGACATAAAAAAACTGTTGATAGTATTTATGTAGAATAACCATCCGGGCAAAGTGGAATCGTTTAAATCCGAAAATGTTTCCTGAAATTGCATATATTCACCAAACAATATCTTTTTGTGATCTTGACTGAAGTCAGATAAATTTAAGTCCCTGATATTTGATATGGAAAGAAAAAGGTATAAAATAACTATTGTTAAAGGTAGCAATGTTGTCATTGCAGCAGAAACCATCATACGGTTTCTTATCTTTCCCGGCTTTTTAGTCCTGAATATGCGTTGTTTTAACTCCTCTTCCGAGAAGACATGCTGGATATATTTTATATGAACCCTGTGTTTTTCCCAAAAGAAAATAAATAATATTGCAAGAACGGAGCCTATTAGTGAAATAAGGAAAAAGTTTTTATAAATGTTGGATTCAATCTCATAATTAAAGATATCTCCTGTAATCAGATTGTACAACATATATCCGTGAGCTATACCAAAAGCCAATCCTGGAATTCCTGCATTTATCAGAGGTGTATAAAGCAGGTATCGCTTAACAAATACGGTGAGCTTGTCGGATATATATTTGTTTCGTCTTTTTTTCGAGAAATATCTTTTAAACGGCAGATTAAATATGAATCCGGCCAAAAATGCAAGAAGAAGTAAGTTAAACAGGAAATTGAAAGCATCACCTATCTGATTACCCTCTTCACTTTTTGTGGGCACAATATTTTTTCCTTCATTCAAGGTTGCCGTATTCTGTCCCGATTTGCCAATGGTATCGGTAGCGGCATCAATTATTCCGATAAGTGCCGAGTCGGAAAGATGTCCCTCCTTTAAACTTTTATGTATAAATTTTTTTATTGTATCGGCTTGTATGTTAACTGAATCGCTTTTTTGGTTATTCCTGATATTTATCAATCCGGAAGATTGCATATCCGGAGCATATTTAATTAACAAAATCAGCAGAAAAGGAAGAACCAACCAAAAGTAAATTATGGTTGACGACAAATAAACACGCAATCCGTAAAAACGCGGCACCCTTCTTTTTGTTTGTCCGGCCATTTCTGTTAAGTAATTTTTTCAAAAGTAAATATTTTTTGCAATACGAAAAGAATTCTATAAACTTTTTAATGATTAAGGAATTATTATGTCAGACTTTCGCTATTTATTTTTAATTTTGGCTGCTTTTTATCAAATATAAAAATACAAAAGGTGGAATTTATATCCGGCATAAAAAAGAGAGTAGGTAACATAATCCTGGATAGGAATATTTCCCGCCTTGAGCGTACTAAAAAGCTTATCAGTCTTTCTGATGCAAGAAACATAGGAATTGTTTATTTAGTTAGCAATCAGGGTATTTTCAATAAGGTGAAGCTTCTGATTCGTAAACTTAACAGTCCTTACCGTCAGGTTATGGCATTGGGGTTTGTTGACAGAGATTCCATTCCGGATTATTGTGTGGCGGCAAATTCGGGCTATTACTTTGACAAAAAGGATTTGAACTGGTATGGGGCACCTAAAAATGATTATATAAAGGAGTTTATAAATAAGGAATTTGATGTAATTATTGATCTTACACTTGAAGATGTTTTTGTTCTTCAATATATTATTGCTCTGTCAAAGTCGAAACTTAAAGTGGGGAGATTCAGTAAAAGTATGGTTAAGCATTATGATTTGATGATTAAGAACGATAAAAAAGCCCTGTCTGATGAATATATTGATCAAATCCTGCATTATCTTAACATCTTAAAAAGTAAATAATATGAGCTCAAAATTTCAGGGAACAGGTGTGGCCGTTGTTACACCCTTCCATAATTACGGTACAATTGATTTTACTTCCCTTGGGAAAGTTTTGAATCATATTGTTGAAGGGGGAGTTGATTTTGTTCTTGCTCTCGGAACTACTTCGGAGGCTGTTACTCTTTCAAAGGATGAGAGAGTCGCTGTTACAAATTATATTATCGAAACTGTGGATAACAGAGTGCCGATTATGCTTGGTGTTGGCGGCAACAATACGCAGGAGGTTGTAAATAATTTGAAATCAATTAATTTTGACGGTATTGATGCAATACTGTCCGTTGCACCATATTATAATAAGCCTCAGCAAAAGGGGCTTTTTTACCATTTCAAAACCATTGCCGCCACATCTCCGGTGCCTGTTTACCTTTATAATGTGCCCTCACGGACAAGTGTGAATATTTCGGCTGAAACAACATTACGCCTTGCCACCGAGATAAACAATATTGACGGGATAAAGGAGGCTTCGGGTGATATGCAGCAGGTGATGCGGATACTGAAAGATAAGCCTGACGACTTTGTGGTGCTATCCGGTGATGATGCGCTTACCCTGCCTATGCTTGCCATGGGTGCCGATGGTGTTATCTCCGTCGTTGCCAATGCCTTTCCTTCCGAATTTTCGGAAATGGTGCAACTCGGAAGGAAAGCCAAACTGAAAAGGGCAAGGGAAATCCATTATCAGTTGCTTGACATTATCAATGCATTGTTCGCCGACGGCAACCCTGCCGGAATAAAAGCCGCACTTGATATCCTCGGACTTCTCAATAATAATTTGAGGCTGCCATTGGTAAAAGTTAATAAAGCTGTTTATAATCAGCTGAACAACCTTATCCGTAATATGAAGGGGAAATAATAAACTTTATGTTTTTTTTCGAATTATGTTTTTCGAAATGATTACAAATCTTATTTTTCAATAAATCCATTCCAATATCAATAGCAAGTCTTTTACGACCGGTGCTGCAATAAACCGTACTTGGTTCGCCCGGCAATCAAGGGATGACTTGCTTACGCTTAGGCCTGCAATCAACGGATGACATACTTACGCTTATGCCCCATTCAACGGATGACTTGCTTACGCTTAGGCCTTCGCTTAGTCATCCGTTGATTCCACGGCGGCCAAAACATTTCCTGCAACTGTCGGTTTTTCTTGTTTCATAACGGAATAAATTAATTTGTTCATACAACTATTTACTTTAAAGTAATGTCATTGCTTTGTTATAAAATTTAATTAAAATACTTTTAAAATGAAATTAGTTAAAACTGTTGTAGTATCGGTTCTGTTTTTTTGGGTGTCAGTATTAACGGCTCAGGATCAGTCGGTTAATAGCGAGTTGTTTAAGAGCAGGGGGGAAGTCTATTTTAAATTCAAACCTTCATCCGTAAAGGATATTCAAACTTTGACAAACATTATCTCAATTGATAATGTTAAGTTTGATGAGGTTTACGCTTATGCGAACCAAAAGGAATTTGCCGAATTTTTAAAAAGAGGCCTTGACTATTCCGTTTTACCTCATCCCGGAGATATTAAAAATCCCAACATGAAAAGCAATGTCAATATCAAGGGTGTCCTGGATTGGGATTTTTATCCTACTTATGATGCTTATGTTGATATGATGTATCAGTTTCAAGCCGACTATCCGGATCTTTGTCAGGTTTTTAGTATTGGTCAGACTGTTAACGGTCGTGAACTTCTTGTTGCCAGAATTTCCGATAATGTGGGACAGGATGAGGGAGAGACACAGTTTTTATATACATCAACAATGCATGGAGACGAAACAACGGGATACGTTTTAATGTTGAGATATATCAACTACCTATTGTCAAATTACGGTTCCGATCCGCAGGTGGATAATCTTGTAAATAATATGGATATTTATATCAATCCTCTTGCCAATCCCGATGGTACATACCATGGCGGGAACAATACCGTAAATGGAGCGCAAAGGTACAACGGTAATAATATTGACCTGAACAGGAACTATCCCGACCCGCAGGATGGCCCTCATCCCGACGGAAATGCATGGCAACCTGAAACGGTCGCTTTTATGGCTTTTGCCGAGAGTCATCATTTTGTGCTTTCCGCGAACTTTCATGGAGGTGCAGAGGTATTTAATTATCCGTGGGACACCTGGGGACAATTGACTGCCGACGATGAATGGTGGCAATATACCGGACGCGAATGGGCGGACTCGGCTCAGTATTACTCTCCTACGGGATATTTTACGGAACTGAATAACGGCATAACAAACGGCTATGCCTGGTATGAGGTTGACGGCGGCAGGCAGGATTATATGAATTATTTTCAGCAATGCAGGGAGGTTACTGTTGAATTATCCGGTACGAAACTGCCACCCGCATCGCAACTCCCGGATTTTTGGAATTACCAATACCGTTCGTTCCTTGACTATATGGAACAGGCTCTTTTCGGTATCCGCGGAACCGTAACCGATGCTTCAACCGGAGAACCGGTTTATGCCGAAATATATATTGAAAATCACGATGCCGACAGCTCCTGGTTTTATACGCAACCCTCAACCGGAAATTATAACAGACCCGTATATGAAGGGACATATGATGTTACTTTTTCGGCGTTCGGTTATTATTCGCAGACAATTGAGAATGTTCAGGTGCAAAACAGGCAAATAACCTGGCTTGATGTTCAGTTGGAGCAGGGTAACCTGATTCCCGATTTCTCTGCAAGTGCTACCACGATTTCTGCCGGAGGAAGTGTTGACTTTACGGATATGTCCTTCGGAAATATTACAAGCTGGGAATGGACTTTCGAAGGAGGAACTCCTGCAACTTCAAATATGCAGAATCCGCAGAATATTGTTTATAATCAAGTCGGTTCGTATGATGTTACTTTGACAATCTCCGACGGCACCGACAGTCAGACAATTACAAAGGAAAATTATATCACCGTGAGTACCGAATACTATATGCAGGACGGTACCATAACAACCTGCGAAGGAACTTTTTATGATTCGGGAGGACCGAATTCCAACTATTCCGACGATGAGGACTTCATAATGAAGATACAACCGGCGAACAACGGTAAAGCTAAGGTGGAATTTACATCATTCAGCGTTGAAGCTCAGTCTAATTGCGAATACGACTGGCTAAAGATTTTTGACGGGCCGGATGTTCAATCACCTGTCATAGGTCTCTATTGCGGAACCGGTTCACCGGGTACTGTAATTGCTACCAATGATGCAGGAGTGCTTACTTTCCAGTTTCATTCCGATTACAGTGTCAATGAAGCCGGTTGGTCTGCAACTATTTCATGTGTTGGTGGTGGTGACCTGCCCCCCGTTGCCGATTTCTCCGCATCATCAACTCAGATTGATGAAGGTCAATCGGTACAGTTTACCGATAATTCATCCAATAATCCCACAAGCTGGGAGTGGACTTTTGAAGGTGGAACACCTGAAACTTCATCGGAACAAAATCCTGAAATAACATATAGCACTGCAGGGATTTACGATGTATCACTAACAGTTACAAACAATTACGGCTCCGATACAAAAACAAAAAGCGATTATATAACTGTTGTTCAGGCTACAGGCGTCGGAGAGAATTCCGTTAATCTTATCAAAATATTCCCTAATCCGGCAAATGATATTTTAAATGTCGTTTCGGATGATGTAATGCAGTCCGTTACCATTTTGGATATTGTGGGTGCAAAAGTATATAGCAGCAAAGATAGTGTTTATTCTTTGAGAATAAATACTTCACGACTTGAGGCCGGAATTTATTTTGTGGTTGTTAAAACGGAAAAGGGTACTGTAACAAGAAAAATTCAGGTTTTATAGATTTAAACCGTATTATCTTTTGTTACTCTCTGCCCAATTTCCGTAGAGCGACCCATTGTTTTAGTGTTTCCCTTGAATCGGCAGCAGGATAACCGAGGACTGTCTTCCCGGGAGGAACGTCATTCATCACTCCGGAGCCGGCTCCTACAGTTGCACCGGAATGGATTGTGGTATGGTCTTTTATTGATGCACTTCCTCCGATAATTACACCATCGCCGAGAGTGACAGAGCCTGCCAATCCGCTGTTGCCTGCCATTATGCAAAACCTGCCAAGAATGCAATTGTGGGCTATCTGAACCAGATTGTCTATTTTACAACCGTCTCCAAGTATTGTAGAACTGAATTTTCCTCGATCCACGCATGAGTTTGCTCCTATTTCAACGCCATTTCCAATAACAACATTTCCAATTTGCGGGATTTTAACCAGTCCTTTTCCATTCTCAGCAGGACGATACCCGAAACCGTCAGCACCTATACTCACATTCGTGTGAAAAATACAAGATGCACCTATCTCACACCTCTCACGAATTACCGTGCCCGACCATACGACTGTTCCATTACCAATTGTTGTTTCGTCTAAGATTGTTACATTTGGATATAAAACAACTTCATCACCCAAAACAACATCCTTCCCCACATAACATCCTGCTCCTATTTTAGATCCTTTCCCGATAATCGCCGTTTTATGTATTACCGCTGTCGGATGTATATCTTCTTCAATCTCCGGAGGCCCCGGGTCAAATACTTCTAAAAGTTGTGCCATTGCCAGATCAGCATTCTTTACTTTTATTAGCGCACGATTCTCTCCCGGTTCTGTTTTTAATCGTTCATCAATAATGGCTGCACAAGCATTTGAACTCTCCCACAGCTTCACATATTTTCTGCTTCCAATAAAGGTAATATGGTTGCTGCCGGCCTTTTCAAGTTGTTCCGGACCTACTATCATCTGAGTGGTATGCCCGATCAACTCACCATTTATTATTTTGTTTATCTCATTGATTGTAAATGCTTTCATTTTGTTCTTTTTATTAAATTATAGACAAGATTAATATTTCCGGTAAAACTACTTAAAAATATTCTAAATTTATCCCGAAATTCAATTTATTTAAAACATGAATCAAATCAAGAGTCTCCTAATTGCTATGATTTTGATATTCAGTCTGTTGCTTATAGCTTAATATATAAAGTTTGTAAAAATTGCCTGTATCGGAAACAGTATTACCAATGGTGCAGGAATTACGGACAAGAAACGATTATGGTAACGTGCCTATGCTTGTAGGTGAGTATGCCTGCAAATCTATGAAATTCAACTTCTGCGGAAATGCTGTCGGGATAGCTGTCGCAGTAGGCCCCGACGTATGTATTGTGAAATAAACAATTGATGACAACAACTGGAAAACACAAGATCTTTTTGCAAAATACAGCACTTGCTACCATCTTTCCTGGTATTATACTCTTGCATATGGATTGAGGATAGTAATTACAAATTAGAACTTCGTATCTCTGAAAATAAACATCAAAAAGGTGTTGGTAACGTTTGCCGGATAAGGTGTTTTCTTTAAATGAATAATATGAGACCGTAGGAAATTTTATTACCTTTGCAAGGTTAAATATGATTTTTAAATACCCTGAAATGAGTTTTTTATGAAAAGACTTCTATACATTGCTCTTGGCATGCTTTTTTCGGTATTATCATTTTCACAAGATAAAACAGGTATTGGTAATGTTTCCTCAACAACAGGGGGTCTTATACCTAATGCAATAGTGAAAATAGTACCTGTCTCAAATCCCGGAACCCTTTATGAATATGCTTATGATAAATAATATTATCCAGTTTAGTATAAAGAACAAGCTAATAGTTATTTTATTCACGATAACTATCGTTGCCTATGGTGTTTATGCCACGTTACAGATACCTGTCGGAGCGGTACCCGATATAACCAACAATCAGGTTCAGGTTATAACAGTTTCACCTAATCTGTCAACTCAGGATGTGGAGCAGTTCATCACCTATCCCGTTGAATTGGAGATGTCTAATCTGCCTGGAGTACAGGAGATACGGTCCATTTCCAAGTTCGGATTGTCTGTTGTGACAATTGTGTTTGATGAGGATTTGGGAACCTATTTACCGCGTCAGCTTATCGCCGAGAAGATAAAATCTGCATCGGCAAATATTCCCGAAGGATTCGGGTCTCCGGAAATGGGGCCTATTACTACGGGTTTAGGAGAAATAT
>JALSSR010000135.1 GCA_026984135.1 Bacteroidales bacterium | reverse complement strand
TTGTTGATGATAATACCGACAAACGGCAGAATAATTAGAAAAACGCTTAATACTCAATATGCATTGAACAATGTTCAAGGAAGGGAAAATCAAACATCTATTGGTTTTACCCCTCTAAATCTCCCCTAAAGGTGAGACTAATGAAAGATTTGTCGAAAGATTAAACCTCTGAAGTAAAGCTAACATTTTTGTGGTTTTTGTGTTTTCACGGTAAAATAAAACCTAAAATAATTTTATGTATTTTTGCCGCCTGAATAATTGTTCCCGTTTTTATGATTACTCATATATCAATACAAAATTATGCTTTGATACAAAGTCTCGAAATGGACTTTGGCAGTGGATTATCTGTTATAACAGGTGAAACGGGAGCGGGAAAGTCAATTCTTTTGGGTGCGTTGAATCTTATTCTCGGGAAAAGGGCAGATACTAAAGTTTTGTTCGAGAGATCCAAAAAATGTATTGTTGAGGGCACCTTTGATGTTAAGAATTATCATCTGCAACCTTTTTTTGAGAAATATGATCTGGATTATGCCCACCGTACCTTTCTGAGAAGAGAAATAACCCCTTACGGCAAATCAAGAGCTTTCATAAACGATACACCTGTCGGGCTTTCCATTTTAAAAGAACTGGGTGATAAACTTATTAATATCCATTCGCAACATCAAACCTTAACATTAAACGAAACAAATTTCAGGTTGGCGGTCATTGACAGTTTTGCCGGATTGATGAATAGTGTTGAGGAATACAGGGATAAATATCGTTCATATCAGAAATCGAAATCCGAACTTGAAAAACTAATAGAGCAAGAGGAACGGTCCAAGGCAGAAAAGGATTACAACAAATTTTTATATGATGAGCTTGTACGTGCGGAACTCAGGGTGAACGAACAAGACGAACTGGAGAAGGAGCTTGAAATGATAGAGCATGCTGAAGAGATAAAAAGCAACCTGTTTTCTATTCGGGAACTTCTTGAAAATGAAGAGAACGGTATATTGGCCGGTTTATCATCTATATTGGGAAATATATCAAAAATAGAAAGTTTCGGTAATAAACTAACCGATATAAGCCAACGGTTTGAAAGTGTCAATATTGAGTTGAAAGATATTTTAGCGGAACTGGCAAATATTGAACAAGAAGTTATTTATGAACCGGAAAGAGCCGGGGCGATATCAAACAGACTAAACCTCATTTATCAACTTGAGCAGAAGCACAGGGTTAAAAGTGTTGAAGAGTTGGTTTCCATTAGAGATGATCTTTCCGTTAAGTTATTGGGAATTACTTCTTTGGAAGAAAAGATAGATAAATTAAAGATTGAACTTGATAATAAATATTCCGGTTTGCTATCTTTGGCGGAAGTAATTTCCCAAAAGAGAAAGAGCATCTTTAATGATTTTGAAAATGAGATAACGGCTGTTCTTTTCAAACTCGGGATGCCCGATGCAAAGTTCAAAATCGGTTGGGAACGATTGAACAATCCGGGTATTGACGGTGTTGATTCAATCAAGTTCTTATTTAATGCCAACAGGGGAGGGGAGTTACAGGATTTATCGAAAGTTGCATCCGGAGGGGAGCTCTCAAGGCTTATGCTTGCCGTTAAGTCTTTGATTTCTCAGAAAAATCTCCTTCCCACTATAATATTTGATGAAATTGACATTGGCGTTTCGGGTAATATTGCAGATAGAATGGGCAACATACTTCTGAAACTTTCAAAAACAATGCAGGTTATAACAATTACCCATTTACCGCAAATAGCGGGAAAAGGAAATGCTCATTATGTTGTGTATAAGGAGATTGAAAAGGATTTGACAAGAACCGTTATTAAAAGGTTAAATGAAAATGACAGAATTATAGAAATTGCAAAAATGCTTAGCGGTCAGGATGTTACAAATGCATCGGTTGAGACTGCTAAACAATTACTTAAAAATTGACAATTATGGCTTATAATTTATTAAAAGGTAAAAAAGGTATTATTTTCGGTGCTCTTGATCATAAGTCCATAGCATGGAAAGTTGCGGAGAAGGCTTATGAGGAGGGTGCGGTTTTTACACTTACTAACACACCGACGGCAATGCGATTTGGTGAGATTAATGAGTTGGCGGAAAAATGTAACGCTGAGATTATTCCCGCAGATGCAACAAGCATTGATGACCTTGAGAATTTGATTCAAAAATCAATGGATATACTTGGTGGCAAACTCGATTTCATCCTTCATTCAATTGGTATGTCAATGAATGTTAGAAAAAAACGGGTTTATAATGACCTGAACTATGACTTTTTTATGAAAACGCTTGATATTTCTTCCATATCTTTTCATAAGCTATTGCAAACCTGCTATAAATTTGATGCGATAAACGAATGGGGAAGCGTTGTTGCATTATCATACATTGCAGCACAAAGGGTTCTGTACGGGTATAACGATATGGCGGATGCAAAAGCACTACTGGAGTCCATTGCAAGAAGTTTCGGATATATCTACGGCCGCGAAAAGAAAATAAGGGTGAACACCATTTCACAATCGCCAACAAGGACAACTGCGGGTAGCGGTGTGAAAGGCGTTGAGGGATTGCTTGACTTTACCGAAAGGATGTCGCCACTTGGGAATGCAAATGCCGAAGAATGTGCAAATTTCACAATCGTAATGTTTTCCGACCTGTCTAAAAAAGTAACAATGCAAAATATATATCACGACGGAGGTTTTTCAAGTATGGGAATGAGTATGAGAGCTATGAGACAGTATAACAAAAGCCTTGACGGAGTGGGAGAGGATGATATATAACCTGTAATGTCTTGATAGCCTGTACTGTGAGATGACCTTGCAGGTTTTGGATAGTGAAATAATATGACAAAACAAGAGTGACAAGCGGAGAAACTTGTTACATTATTTGAATTTAAAAAGTTAGTATTAAAATAAAAACAGAAAAAATGA
>JALSSR010000134.1 GCA_026984135.1 Bacteroidales bacterium | reverse complement strand
ACCGGTATTCCGAAGGATTACTCCTCCCAACGTGTTATTATGAATACTATTTTTAGTAAAACTATTACCTGTTGCAGTTTTACCGGTATAACTTTCCATCATTACACCATACTTGTATTTATCCGAGGTACCACCAGCACCATTACTATAAATAGCATTCATATTAATATTACACGAACTAACACTAACCATCTTCAATCCATTGCGCTGGTTATCATAAATTTCATTCCCTGATACTACAAGTCCTGTAACTGCATCCTGGAAATTATGACTAAGCAATTGAAGTCCGTATTTAGTACTATTATGAATCTCATTATTACTAACCATGAGACCTGCAATTGAACTTGCAACATTATCTGCGGAAGCAATATAGATACCATAGCTTTGATTATTGTAGCATTCATTATATGAAACAGATCCATCAGTGATTGTTTGTGTACCGGAAGTATAGAAAGAGATACCCGCAACATTATCTGTTCCGTCACCATTATTTGAGCAGTAATTGTATTCAACAACCGGGGCAGTTACATTACTCACAAATATACCATTTGCCGAGTTGTTATCAAGCCAGTTATAACTAATATTAATGTCTTCAAGTTCGCTTGCACCAACTACACCAATACCTCCATTTGAATTAACATTACTACCTGCAGCATTAATTACTTTAAATCCGTTAACAGTTACATCGGCTGCTGTTATATAAATACCATAATTACCACCATCGGCATCAATAGTAGAAATACCGGATGTCCAGGCATCACCACGAGGATCGTTATTGTATTGCGCTCCCCGTAATTGTAAGCTTTTATCAATTGTTACATTTTCAGTATAAGTACCTGCTGCCACTTCAATCACATCACCTGCCGTTGCATCATCAACAGCATCCTGGATGGTGCAAAAATATTCATCTTGTGTAACGTTATAAACAGGAAGCACTCCGTTTTCTGTCGTCATACCTTCATCAACCCACCAAGGGTTAAAAGTGATATCTCCTGCAATTGTATCGCCCGTACCACAGGTGTTGTACGGATCATTATAAGGTCCGCTTGCATCTCCCCACCAGTTATGGATTGCATTCACAGCAAGATAATTAACATTGGAATACATTCCGTATGAATTCCCGTGGAATTTATTATTAGTGAATGTCACATCCGTAAAAACTCCAACATCACAACCTGTTTCACACATAAATATTGAAGCACCTACATCAAATCCCGAAACATCATTACCCGAAGCTGAAAAGCTCATATTTTCCGTGTACCATCCGGCTTCTGCATCAATACCGTACGTATTGGTATTAACCGGACCCGAGAACATAATTGTGTTGTCATCTACAGTTACAGTCATTGTTCCTTTTCCGGATTTTCCATTATCAGGCGGATTTATATTGCTTTCATACGGACTTGGAACTGCTTTTGGTGGGTCGGTTGCCAATATTCCATACGCATAAACGCCTATTTTCTCAATTGCAAGATTATTGTCATGAATACTTGCAGGAGTATTGTAGTTGTATATTCCAACATGCGCTTCACTTATTGTATTTCCATTTATTTCAATATCAGGACTATACATTAACAACATCGAACAAGCAGCCCATTTTGTGGCGGAATTAGTATTATCGTAAGCTATTTTTGAAATATTATTATTTGTAATATTTCCTGTTACATTCAAATATGTCTGGATTCCGTTCTGTGCCGTAATATCTGTAGCACCATGCCCGACAACGGTATTTCCGGAAATATTTACAGTAAGTAATGCAGGGGTGCTATTTATTGCCATTGCATTTTTTTGAAAATGGTCAATATAGTTGTTTAGCACTTTTAATGAGCGAGAAATATCATCACTATTGTAGGCATAAACAGCGATACCATGTTGCGCTCCACTAAACGGTGTATTTTCAATATTAACTATTTTACAGCCGTTTACTTCTCCACCGGAGTTTCTATAAGCGATTCCCATCATCTTGTAATTGGCATTCCCCCTTCCTAACCCGTCAACAGTAAGATTTTTTATGGTCATATCTGCAGTATCTATTGCAGTTACAATACTGTAGGCATCATAACTTGTGTGGAAAGAGACATCCATATTTACAGGTGACTCAATAAAGGTTTGGTCATCTCCTGCACCGGTTATGGTAACTGCCTTATGTTTGACTTCAACTTGTTCCTCAAAGTGGCCTGCATAAACGTTTATCGTTACTCCGTCAGTTGCTGCCGTGGAAGCTGCCTGAATTGACATATTGATACCTGTTTGAGTGGCAGAAGCAACATAAAGATCGCCGGATGCTATCTCCTCAACATAGGTGACAGGCTGCACACCCGGATTACTATTGAATAAAGCTGCAACTGCCGTTAAAGCATCATTCAAAGAATGAAAATATGACTTCCCTTGTGGCAACAGGTTTCCAACAAAGTGTGTGTAGCTGGTAGGAAGAGTAACGTTACTAACATTACCAGTTTCATAAATCTCGGGATTTTCCGAAATATCAATATTTCCCTGAATATTTACACCTGTTGAACTACCCGGCGTACACCATGCGCCGGAACCTGAAATTTCAATTCCTGCGCCAAAGGTACCAAATGAGTTTCCTGAGGTCGTAACATTGGTTATCGTAACATCATTACAACCGTCAAGTACAAGCCCGTTGCCCTCATTATCGTAAGAATAAACATCGGTGAGAGTCAAATGATCGGAACAGTTAATACCGAATCCCGAAGCAAAGGGAGAACCATTGAATTGTGTACCGCAGTTTTGTGCCGTAACATTGGTTAATGTTAAATAATCACTTCCGGGACTAACTTGGAATCCGTATGTTTCCGGGTTGTCAACCGTTATGTTTTTAATGGTTACATTAGTAACTCCTGGTACGTGAATTCCATATGTGGATGATGTGGATGTTAATGTATGACCGTCGCCGTCAAGTGTAAGGCTTCTATCAATTGTAACAATGTCCTCCGTGATATCAGCAAGCAATTTTATTTCGTCACCGGCTGTAGCAGCATCAATAGCATCCTGAATCATACAATAATATGTGCCTGTGGTTACATTTTGGACTAAGCCCTCAACGGTAACGTCAAGTGTTGTAGTTTCCGTACAACCGTTACCGTCTTTGTAGCTTACGGTTACCGAATGGTTGCCGCCGGGCGTGTTATCCCAAGTTACATTAATTGTATTTGAGGTTGAACTGCCGGAGCCACCGGTAATACTCCACGAATAGTTACTCATACCCGTATCAGTCGTATAAGTTTGTGTTGAGTTGGCACAGATTGATGTCGGGCCTGTAAGTGTGGGAACAAGCTCAGGATTAACAGTAAGTACAAAAGTTACTGTTTCACCTGTAACATCACCTGTAGTTAAAGTGTGTGAGTCGTCAACATCATAATAGGGTGTTGAAACGAAAGTGATATCTTTTGCAACTCCGTCGTGGTTTTCGGGTGTGATTGTCGTAGGAGGAGTTGCCCAAGCTACAGCCGCATTTTGTGTACTTGTTGGCGGCAGGGTTGATATGTCTGTTGTGGAGGTCACTTCAACCCAGAGATCTCCGCAGGAGCCGGGGTCGGCTGATGAGGATGTGGCATCACCTGTTGTTACCGCTTCTCCCGAACATATTGTCATAGCATAGTTATTTCCTGATGACATGGTAGTAACATTACCGTCTGGATCCGTTACATCTGCCTGAACAACAGGTGTCGGCTGAACGGTAAGCACAAATGTTACGGGTTCACCTGTAACATCGCCTGCGGTTAAAGAGTGTGAGTCGTCAACATCATAATATGGTGTTGAAACGAATGTGATATCTTTTGCAACCCCGTCGTGATTTTCGGGTGTGATTGTCGTAGGAGGAGTTGCCCACGCTACAGCCGCATTTTGTGTACTTGTTGGCGGCAGGGTTGATATGTCTGTTGTGGAAGTCACTTCAACCCAGAGATCTCCGCAGGAGCCGGGGTCGGCTGATGAGGATGTGGCATCACCTGTTGTTACCGCTTCTCCCGAACATATTGTCATAGCATAGTTATTTCCTGATGACATAGTTGTAACATTACCATCGGGATCCGTTACATCTGCCTGAACAACAGGTGTCGGCTCTACTGTTAATACAAATACTACAGGAGCACCTGATACATCCCCGGTATTTAACGTACCTGAACCGTCGGCATCATAATAAGGAGTTGATGTGAATGTCAATGTTTTGTTTGAACCGGTATGATTCTCTGGAGTAATGGTTATTGAACCCGAATCAGGTCCAACCGGTGTATTCTGAGTAGATGATGGAATATTGGGCAAAGTGCTTACAATGTCAACTTCAACCCATAATGGTCCGCAAGCAGCAGGGTCAAGTGATGTTGAAGTGGCATCACCTGTTGTGACAGGCTCACCGGAACAAATTGTCATTGTATAATTATTACCTGATGACATTGTTGTTATGTTGCCGTCCGGGTCTGTCACATCAGCCTGGACTACAGGAGCGGGATCAACAGTGATAATGGCACCGGCCGGACTTTGAGCCTGACAACCGTTTGCATTATCATAATTAACAGAAACATTACCTGTGCCGCTTGTTGCCCAGGAAACTGTTATCGTGTTATCCGAAGATGTTCCGCCTGAAACAATCGTGCCGTCAGTATTCCAAACGTAATTCGACATACCAGGGTCCGTAGTAAACTGTACATCTTTCCCTACACAAACAGATTGCGGCCCGGTCAGTGAAATTGTTGGAAGTGCATTTATCGTCACCGGAAAAACAGCAGGATTAATTGCTGAACAGCCCGTTGTAGGATTGCTGTAACTAACGCTAACTTGTCCTTGACCTGCAGCATTCCAGGTTATAGTTGCATAATTATCATTCAATCCTCCTCCTGCTGTAATGGAGCCGCCGGATGCCGACCATTGGTATCCTGCCTGTCCGCTTTGAGTTGTATAGTTGGTTGATGATAACTCGCATACAGAGCCGGAACCACTGGCAAAGGTCGGTACAGGTGCGGTAGTCACTGTCCACGAATATACATTTTCAGCATAACAGTTGCAAGCATTACACGAACTGTTATCACGTATTGCCTTTATTTGTACTGACGAGTATCCTGTTGTGGATATATTTGTACCAAGAGTATATGCTGACCAGGTTGAGCCACCGTCAGTACTGTATTCATACCTGTCGGAGCAGTTAACTCCTCCGCTGCCGGATTGGTTTAATGTTGCCGACACGTTTGTTCCTTCACAAACCGGTGAAGAAGTTGACATGGTCAATGTAGGTGCCGTGGGATCAGGAACGACCACAGTCTTAAAATTAATCCAGGGTGAAAAATCGCTAGCATCACCTACTGAATAAGATATCGTTCCCGAACCCGGATAAACAGGATTAAAAGTTATGGTGCCGCCATTTCCGGGTAGTGTCTGGATGACAGCCTTAACTCCGGCCTGAACAAGATTGTATGTGTGACCGGAGGTTGAATTGTCAATGGAGACAACATAGTTGCCGCCTGAACAAAGATTAATATTTCCGGAACCGTCAAGTGCAGGTGTAAAATTCACACTCTCCTGACCTGATACGTTAAAAGCAATAAATGCCAAAAACGCAAGTAACAAAGTAAATTTTTTCATAATATTAAGTTTTAATTAAATTTTATTTTAATATATTTTCAAAGTTTCATTTATGCTTCATTCTGTCTTTTTTCAGCTATTCTCATGTTAAGTTCAGATAGCCGGAACGGCTCACTCACAACGGAGTAGTTTGTTGTGCTGAAAAGGGTTATCAGGTCTTTAAACCTCTTTTCGGCAAGAACAATTACTCTTACGTGCGGGTAAGATTCGTTCAAAAATTTTAAAATCGTAAAATCGTTAAATGTTTTGATACGTATTACAGCCACATCAAAAAAGAAATTGCTCAACAATGCAATTGACTTGTCGGCTGAATCGGAATGGAAGACTTTTGAACTTTCGCTCTCAGTGAATTCTTTTACCTCTTCAAAGGTTTCTTTCTCTCTTGTCTGTAATAAAATATTCATAAAAGGTGAATCCTTATAAATTGCGTTAATACTAATCCGGCTTTTAGAACCTGTCCGTAGCCAAAGGTTATGCCATACTGTAAAAAGCTGCATATCAACAAATAATAAAAGAAGCTGTTTTCAGAAAAAGCCCGTTTTCGGGCAAGGATAGAATTGAAAGAATTTGGTAGTGAATTACTGAAAAATAGTTTTATCAATTATAAATCCTTATTTTCTCTAATTAGGGGATGAAAATTTTATGTTAAAACTATTTATTGCCCAAAAACGGGCAGTTGCCCGTTTTTGGGCTGTGTGATTTTCATCATCAGCTCTTTAGGATTTTATTGAAAAAAACTTTTAATCTTCCTACTGCCGTTACTCCCCTCTCTTCGCGAAGAGAGGGGCCGGGGGTGAGTTACATTATGTTATACTTATTAATTTTCCTATCAAGGGCCTGCCTGGAAATATTAAGGAGTTTAGCTGCCTTACTCTTGTTGAATTTAACCATTTTCAGTACCTTTTTGATATGGGCTTTTTCGATTTCGGCAAGGTCAAGAATTTCATCTTTAAACTCGTCCGTTCTTTTTTCTTTCTCCCAAAGAAATGCAAAGGATGTGAAGCAATCCTCTTCCAAAATTTCATTATCGCTCAAAATGACGGCTCTTTCGATCATATTTTTTAATTCGCGCACATTGCCGGGATAGTCATAGTTTTTCAACTTGTCAAATACTTTTGAGTCTATCTTCGTTATGTTTTTGCCGGCCTTTTTTGAAATCTCATTGATAAAATGTTCAACCAATAGTGGTACATCGTCCATTCTTTCGCGTAACGGCGGAATATGGATCGAAAAAATGTTAAGCCTGTGATAGAGGTCGGCACGAAACAGCTTGTCTTTCACCATTCTTTTAAGATCATGGTTTGTGGCTGCAATAACCCGAACATCAACAGGAAATTCTTTATGCGTTCCCAACTCCGAAACCTTTTTATCTTCAATAACACGAAGGAATTTGGATTGAAGATCATATTTCATATCTCCAATCTCATCAAGAAAAAGGGTGCCTTTATGTGCTGCCCTGAACAGACCTATTTGGTCATCTTTTGCATCGGTGTACGAGCCCTTCTTATGACCAAAAAATTCATTCTCAAAAAGCTCTTCAGGAATTGAGGAGCTGTTGACCGCTATAAACCTGTTATTCTTCCGGTTGCTAAGCTTATGAATAGCTCTGGCAACCAGCTCTTTGCCCGTACCACTTTCCCCGCTAATAAGCACAGTGGCATCATCCGATTGAGCAACTTTCGAAATCAACTCTATTATATCATTTATAGCCTTACTGTCACCTACAATTTTTATATCCTTACCATTAACTCCGTTGTGGCTTTTTATTTCTTTGCTGACTCTCAGGTATTTTGAGACCCTGCTAACGGCATTACCTATTTCGGAAAGTTTGAACGGTTTATTAAAAAAGTCGGAAGCTCCAAGACGAAGGGCATTAATGGCATAATCCATTTCTCCAAATCCTGTCATCATAATCGTCTCAATGTCAGGATACTTTTGTTTTATTTTCTGCAAAACCGACAATCCGTCCATTTCAGGCAGTCTGATATCCAAAATAGCAATATCAATATTATTACGTTCAAGTATTTTAAACGCTTGCGAGGGTAATCCGGCGGTATAAATCTTAAAGACCTTATCATCCAGATACTCTTTCAATTCATTTCTGAATCCCTCCTCGTCATCAAGTATTAAAACCGATTGTCTTTTCATTTTATTACTTGTCAGTCATTAATATGCGGGCAGTTCTATTCTGATTCTTGTAAATTTATCCACTTCACTTTCTATAAACATATCGCCTTTCATATCGTTCACTATTCCAAAAACAATGGAAAGGCCAAGACCTGTTCCGACACCTTCAGGTTTGGTAGTAAAAAAAGGATCGAATATTCTGCTCATATTCTCCCGGGGTATCCCGGTTCCGTTGTCTTCAACAATCAGTAAAACTTTATTGTTTTTGTTCAATGTTTTTATAGTTATTATCTTCCGGTAAGCAGAGTCGAAAAGGTTTGCTTCTTTTTCATCAACTGCATGCCTGGCATTCGATAATAAATTCAATACTACCTGCTCAAAAGAGTTTAAGTTTCCAACACTGATATTTATATCATCATCCAGTGAAAGTACAATTTCGATATTGTGATTCTTATATTGGGTACCAATAAGATTAAGACAATTACGAACCACTTCATTGATATTCAGCTTATCCGGGGTGGTTGAGCCGGAGTCTCTTGAAAAAATACGTATGTGGTCAATTATCTTCCTGATCCTAAAAACATTCTCGAAGATAAAATCAAATTTCTCACTAATATATTTTTCAGTAGCTGCTCCATTCATAAATTTAAGCTGAAGATTCTCAAGCGAAAGAGCCATAATTCCCAACGGCTGGTTTATTTCGTGCGCAATCCCGGCTGTAAGCTCTCCAAGGGATTCGAGTTTTGACTTCTGCAATATAAGACTTGCCTGTTTCGTCTTTTCATCCACAGCTTCCGAAATCCTTTTTTCAAGATTTTCGTTTATATCCCTTATTTCCTTAGCACTTGATTTCAATTGAGCTGTTCTTTCTTTCACCCTTTCTTCCAACTGCATTTTTGCAGCCT
The DNA here is from genome assembly GCA_026984135.1 of Bacteroidales bacterium. GTDB lineage: Bacteria > Bacteroidota > Bacteroidia > Bacteroidales > JAADJA01 > JAADJA01. Next base: position 2,949 of record JALSSR010000134.1, on the reverse strand, counting down.
TCAACTCAGCCTGGGCATTAATATACAATATCATATTTGCAATACGCGGTGCCAGGAGTTTAATGTTATTTTTGTCGGTTTCTGAAATTATCCTGTACTTTTTTGAAGCTACATTCAGACATCCGATAACATCATTCTTATGAATCAACGGAACTACACCAATTGATTTAATACCTTCGTTTCTGCGTATTTCATCCATCACCTCGCTAAAACCATCTTCATATGACCTGAATAGAGATTGCTTTTTAAAAATCTGTTTTGCATATTGTGTATCTCTATGGTATATTCTAACATGATTGGCAAAATCATCCGAAAGACCGGTGTATGAATGCAATATTAAGTCCTTATCATTTGTTGCTAAATATATCCCTGCACTATCGGCATAATCCAGTTCCAAAATACTTTCAAGGATACTGTCAACTGTTTCCTGCACACCTTTTTCCATTGCCAGGGTCTTCTCAAATGCATATTGGATCTTTTCAAAACGCTCTGCTTTCCTGCGTTCCGTAAGATCAACTATCAAACCTAAAATTCCTGTTTCTCCTCCATTATCAATGTTAAAAGGAGCCTTATAGACAATTACATCCTTTGGAGCTGCATCATTTTGTGGTATTTTTAACTCAAACTCCTTAGGTTTCAAAGACTTTAAAATCTCAACATTTATCTTTTGAATTTTATTTGCTATCTGCTCAGGTATAAGATCAAATGCCGTCTTATCTATAACTTCCTCCTTTTTAATATTGAAAAAATCCTCAAACGCTTTATTACAACTTTGTATCCTGCCCCTTTTATCCAGATGAAACAGGGGGTTTGGAATGGTCTCAAGCAAAGTATTTAACAGTTTATTATTCTGATCAAATTTATTTATGGCATAGGCCTTATCAAGGTGGGATGATACTCTTCCGGCCATCAAATTAATAAAGTTGCTTCCAAGAGAGTTAATGTTACTCTTGTTTAACAACTCCTTATTCCTGAAAAAGACAACTATTTCAACAGTTTCATTTCTCCCACTTATTTTTTTTGTTGAAATTTTATGTCCGGAATGAAAAAAATTACCTGATTTAAACTCCCGGCCGCTATAAATAATTATTGCGGATGTACTTTCAGGCTTTAAAAATGCAGCCGGCATAAGATCCACCACAGACTTGAGGAAGACTCCAAGGTCTGTCACCTCGTTGAATTCCCGTGAAATCCGATAGATCGCATCAAGCTGCTTCGCCTTGATACTCAATACAATATCATTTGAATCTACTTCTTTGAACATCCTTACCTAAGATAAATTGGCTTTTTGGTTGTGAGCAAAAATAATACTAATTTTTCAAACAGCAAAATTTATTTAAATAGTACAAACAAAATATTATGCTCAAAATCAAAGTATAACCAATTTTTTCAAGGCAATAGTTTTCCCGAAAACATCAAAAACAATCATCACCCAAAATTTTCTCACCGCAACCTGCACATCTGCCTTTCCGGTCAAGACCGGTTACTTCCGTAGAATAACCCATTCTGGAAATAACCGTTTTGCCGCAATTGGGGCAAACCGTATCCTGCCCCTCCCCTGTCCTCACATTTCCCACAAAAACAAATTTCAGTCTTTGCTTTGCTATCTCATACAAATTCATCAGTTTTGACACATCCGTAGCAGGCTTATTCATTTTATACATCGGAAAATAGCGTGAAATATGAAGCACAGTGTCATCTCCAATCTCTCCGGCAATCCAGTCGGTCATTCTCATAAACTCACGCGCATCATCATTGGTCTCCGTTATTACCAGATTGGTCAGCTCAATATGCTTTCCCGCATCTTTAATAATTTTTATGCTTTCAAGAACAGGATTAATCCTCGAAAGAGTATAGTTTTTATAAAATTCATCCGTAAATGCTTTTAAATCAACACTAAAAGCATCAATAAACGGCAACAATTCTTTTAACGGTTCCGGATTGATGAATCCGTTTGTAACCATAACATTTTTAAGTCCTTTTTTTTGTGCAAGTTTGGCTGTATCAAGCATAAACTCATACCACACAATAGGTTCGTTATATGTGTATGCAATTCCGAAATTATCCTTACGCTGCAGTGCCATACCAACGATTTTATCAGGGAAAGAATCGGGCAGCGGAATATAATCTTTAACCCCGGTTTGGGATATTTCCCAGTTCTGACAAAACTTACAATGCAAATTACATCCCAGGCTTCCAACCGAAAAAATTATCTTTCCCGGAAAATAGTGATACAACGGTTTTTTTTCAATCGGGTCGAAATGGGTGGAGCAAATCTTACCGTAATTCTCGGAGATCAACTTGCCGCCTTCATTTTTCCTTACTCTGCAAATGCCTCTCCTGCCCTCTTTTATAACACAATCGTGCGGACACAGTGTACATTTAACATCCTCACCATACAGTCTTTTGTAAAATAATGCCTCTTTCATTTTATATATCGGTTAAAAGATTTTTCAGACTCCAAAGGTAGAAAAATATAACATTTATACCAAATTTTATAACATATATAAATATTATTACCTATACTTTTGCCGAAAATCATTGATATAAAAATAATCATTACTATTATGAATATAAAAAAGGATATTGCTATAAGTGATTCGGGTTTTGTTTTCGATCCCACAACCGGTGAATCTTACTCCCTGAATCCGATTGGTGTTGAGATACTCACACTTCTGAAAGAGGGAAATGACCAACAGGAGATAACCGATTTCATTATACAGAGATATGAAATTGATAAAAGCACATTTGAAAACAATTACTACGATTTTATCAATATGTTAAAGAAATTCAATTTAATAGAAGCCGAAGCCTGATTATGAAAAAGAGGAAAATAACCGTTGCGGTAACAGGGCTTAATAATACCGACAATCCGGGACCGGGAGTTCCGGTAATCAGAGGTATTAGGGAGTCGAAAGAATTTGATGTCAGGATAATAGGATTGGCATA
>JALSSR010000133.1 GCA_026984135.1 Bacteroidales bacterium | reverse complement strand
AAAAGCAAAACAAACCTGTCAGGTTTGCGCAAAAGCCCCGGCGCAGGCAAAACCTGGCAGGTTTAAATGGTTTAAATGATTTAAATAAAAATAATATATATAATTTTAAATTTATATTTTTTTCTGATGTCTATAATTGTAAAAAATATTACTAAATTATACGGAAAGCAAAAGGCTCTCGACAATGTATCGTTTACAATTGATGCTGGAGAGGTAGTGGGATTGCTTGGCCCCAACGGTGCCGGAAAGTCAACAATGATGAAGATCATAACCTGCTTTATTCCACCCACTTCCGGAGAGGTGTCCGTCAATGGTTTTGATATTTACGATAATTCGCTGGAGGTCAGAAAACGGGTGGGATATCTGCCCGAAAACAACCCCCTTTATCTTGAAATGTACATCAGGGAATATCTTGAATATACTGCAGGGGTTTACGGTATTAAGGAAAAGCGAAAGCGCGTTGATGAGATGATTGACATTACCGGACTGGGGCCGGAGCAGAATAAGAAGATAGGTGCTTTATCAAAAGGATACAGGCAGAGGGTCGGGCTGGCGCAGGCAATGATCCACGATCCCGATGTCCTGATCCTGGATGAGCCTACATCAGGCCTGGATCCCAATCAACTACTTGATATAAGAAATCTGATAAAGGAGATCGGAAAGGAAAAGACCGTTATGCTTTCCACTCATATTATGCAGGAGGTGGAGGCCGTTTGCGACAGAGCAATAATAATTGACAAAGGAAAAATAGTTGCCGACGACACTACCGGACATCTCACAAGTGGAAGTACAACTGTTGGTGTTGTCAGGGTTGAGTTTAACGAATTTGTTGATGACGGTTTACTTTTGAAAATTACGAATGTAGCCAAAGTCAGAAATATCGGTGGCAACAGTTATGAATTGGAGTCGAAGAAGGAAATGGATATTCGTGAGGAGATATTCAAATTTGCCGTAAAGAATAAGTTAACGGTTCTTTCAATGCAAAAAACAGAGCAAAGTCTTGAGACGGTATTTCAAAAACTGACAGGGGAGTAAAAAAACTTCTGCCTGGCAGCCCCAACTGTCAGGCTGAGTGGAGTCGAAGCCTGCTTGTACATAATAATAAAAATTATAAATCCAACTCATCAATGTTTAAAATGAAAAAAATATCATCTCACCTCCCGAATCAATATCTGTTCACAAATTCAATCATTAACCCGTAACACATTGAAATCTCAAATTATATACGAAGACAACCACATCATCATCGTCAACAAACTGCCATCCCAGATAGTGCAGGGCGACAAGACCGGTGATGAGCCGCTGAGCGAGATGGTCAAAAAGTATATTAAGAAAAAGTACAACAAGCCCGGGGATGTCTTTCTTGGTGTTGTCCATCGTCTTGACCGCCCCGTCAGCGGACTGGTAATTTTTGCTCGCACAAGCAAGGCGCTGACCCGACTGAATAAAATGCTCAAAGAACATACAATAAGGAAGGTGTATTGGGCAATCGTCAAAGAATTACCTCCTCAAGAGAAAGATCATCTTATACATTATATATATAGGGACACAAAAAAGAACAAATCTTTTGCTTCCGTCACAGAACGTAAAAACTCAAAGAGAGCGGAATTAATATACAGCCACATCGCAAGTAGTGACAAATATCATTTACTGGAAATCGAATTACTGACAGGCCGGCACCATCAGATACGTGCACAGCTTGCTTTTATCGGTTGTCCCATAAAAGGAGATATCAAGTACGGATACCCGCGAACCAATAAAGATGCCTTCATTCATCTCCACGCCCGTAAGATAGAATTTATCCATCCCGTGAAAAAAGAGAAGATGACCTTCACCGCCCCGCCGCCGGATGATCCGTTATGGGAGTACTTTGAACAGTCGTAACCACGGTCTTGGCCTGAAAAAGAATACAAACACACCCCCGCCGCCCCACAAACCTACCCACCCCCTCTCGGCCTACGCTGTATCCGGCACACAGAGGGAAGTAGTTAATAAACCTTTCGGGTCGAAGCAGGCCGGTGCGCAGGAGTCCCGAAAGGTTGAAAAGCCGGATCTAGCCTGCTACAAACCACAGTCATAACCAACGCCGTCATTGCGAGGCATCAACAGGCTGGATTTCAAGCGTGGGAATGCCGAAGCAATCTGCCCGTTGCAAACCACAGTCGCAACTTCCGGCGGATTGCTTCAATGCCCCTCCCGCGCAAGGCCCCGCCCGATGGCATTTCACAATGACGCCGGTTTTTCATTTTTTAGTCCTGAAAAAACAACAGATAAAAACACAAAAGCTTTTCCCGTTTCATACAGTATCACCCCTCTCTAATTTTTTAGAGAGGGGCAGGGGGGTGAGTTAAAAAAATTAAACTTTTTTCTTGACTTTTAATAATTATTATTATATTTGCCGTTCGAGAAATAAGCCAGTGAATGCTTTTCAGGTTGATAAAGTATATTATGATAGTGATAATTAAACAATTATGAAGAATCTCCCAAAACGCTTTAGGCGTGAAGGGGATTATTTTGTTATATATAATATAATGGTATAAAAGTGCTTTTTATGGAAATACAAATATCTTTCAATTAATTATTTATTAACTTAAATTTTAAATTTTATGAAAAAGTTTACTAAATTGTGGCAACTGATGATGATTCTGATGTTATCGTCGTCTGTTGCACTTGCTCAGTTCAACGCTTCAACAGGCACGGCTGATCAAGGTAACAAATTGAATAAGATCCAGAAAAAGGAGCTTATTCAAAAAGGACTTGCTACCGAAAAGGAATTACAGCAAGGTGAGCTTTCCAAAGAGGCTCAGGGCTATCTTGAAAAGATGGCGGAGGCTAAAGCCGAAAAGGCTAATCTCCCTGAAAAAAACAACATGGTTACATTAAAAGAGCCTGCAGCCCCTTCTGATGGTGATGCTTGTCCGGGATCGCCCGTTTGGGGATTACCTGCAACAGGTTATACTTCTGCAGCTGTAAGTGATGATGATGCCGGATACAGAGTTTATCAGCAGTTTTTCGGCAGCTATGTTATTGATTCAATCCACTGGTGGGGTCTGAGATACTATTACAGTGGCGGCTGGTCTGCTTGCTCTGAAGATCCTAAACAATTCGAAGTTATCTTTTATAGTGATAATGCCGGTGCACCGGGTACGGTTGTATCTACTTTTAATGCTACTTTATCGGGTGTTAACTCACAGCTTCCATTTTCAGCGGATACATTATATGAATATACTTTGGTATTATCCTCACCCGTTACATTAACAAACGGATGGATATCCATTCAGGAAAATCCCGGAGGCGATCCTAACTGCTGGTTCTTGTGGGGAAATACGGGAATAGCAGGTCCACCTTCATTACAAGAGGATGTTGCTAACGCAACTTTCAGTGACCCCGGATATTCCTTTAGTTTATGTCTATATGGTGATTTTGAAAATACTGATGATTTGATTACATCTGACATAACAGCACCTAATACCGGTGTAGGTCTTACATCAACGGAATCGGTAACTATGGAGATCTTTAATAACGGCTCCAATGCGCAAACCGATTTTCCTGTTTCTATGACATTTGATGGTACAACATATAACGAAAGTTATGTAGGAACCTTAAATCCCGGTGAATACACAACTTATACATTTGCTCAAACCATTGATTGCAGTACACAGGGACAAACATATTCTGTTGATGCTTGTACCGACCTTGTTGGTGACCAAAATACTGCTAATGATTGCTATACACATACTTTTGAAAACCTACCGCCTTTCGATTGCAATTGGATGATGATAGGAAATGATTCTTATGGTGATGGATGGAATAGTGGTTACGTGGAAATAGTACAGGATGGTACTTCAACATTCACCTGGACCGGACCTGCAGCTACCGGCCCTGATACGGTTTATTTTGGTATCTGGGAAGGTGCTTCTATGGATGTTGTATGGCACCCCGGCAGCTATGATGGCGAGGTTACATACGACATTTATGCTCTCTGGACACCGGATACCGTACTTCAGTTTTCCGATGGACCATATCCAGCAGGAACAACGGGAATTGCCGTTAGCTGTTTCCCACCTGCATGCCCGCAACCCGATACTTTAAGTACCACAAATATTGCGATACATACCGCTCAATTGAATTGGTCGGAAATGGGGACTGCTACTACATGGAACCTTGAATGGGGTACTCCCGGTTTTGCTCCCGGTACTGGTGCCGCATTAGGCACACATACTGATAATACAGGCGGAAGCAACCCTCATAGCTATACAATACCTGCTTTACCGGGACTTGCTGCAGCAACAACTTATGAATGGTATGTTCAAGCTGACTGCGGTGCAGGTTCAACAAGTACATGGTCAGGTCCTGTATCTTTTACAACATTATATGATTTTAATACATATACAGTTCCTTTCTCCTCAATGTTTGAGTCGGGATTTGATACTCTGGACAATGCTACGGGAAATACTGTTGACTGGGTATTGATAGACTCACTACAGGTTAGTGCTACACATTCGGCGTTTAATGTTTACACTCCAAATAATGAAAATGTATTATTTGTTACCGGTACCGTTGACCTGACAGCAAAGGTTAATGCACGTCTTTCCTTCGATAATATTGCAAAGACGGAAGGTGATTGGGATCATTGTTATGTTGAAATTTCAACTGACGGCGGTGCAACTTATGCTCCTTTACCTGCATCCACTTATCTTGGGGACGGTATATACACCGATCCATCATATAATAATCCGGAAGGACCTTGTTTTGATGAAGATTCTTATACTATATGGGGAACGTCAAGTACTGACATTCCTGACAACACATGGTGGAAACACGAATCGTTCAACCTAACATCTTATAATACTTTTACTGATGTTACTTTCAGATTCAGATTGGTTTCCGACGGTTCTGTCCAAAGAGCAGGATGGCTTATTGACAATGTAATGGTTGACGAAATGCCTGCTTGTCCTGATCCTGGCGCGCTTGGTACTACCTTTGTAACTCCTACAACAGCAGGCCTTACTTGGACGGAGGCCGGAAGTGCTACAAACTGGGATATTGAATACGGAGCAACTCCGTTTACTCCTACAGGAACACCATCTTATAGTACTACTAACAATCCCGATACATTAACCGGCCTGACTCCGGGAACCGAATATGAGTTTTATGTTCGTTCAAATTGTGGTGGTGGCACTACAAGTAACTGGGTTGGTCCTTATACATTTTCAACAGCTACCGTTAACACACTGCCTTATGCATTTGGTTTTGAAGTAAATACTCTCGGTACCTGGATGGATGATGCCACAACTACATATAGCTGGACTCTTAATTCCGGTGGAACACCTTCAGGCTCCACAGGCCCAACTGCAGCTTATGAAGGCGATTGGTATGTTTATACCGAAACTTCTTCACCTGCTGTTCAGGGAGATACTTACGGATTAATTTCATATTTCGACTTTACTGCCAATGCCGCTGTAAACTTTAACTTTGCATATAGTATGTATGGTGCTACAATGGGTGAGCTTGAATTACAGGTCTCTTCCGACGACGGAGCCACATACGACTCGGTATGGGGTATGGCAGGCGACCAGGGTACCGATTGGCACCTTGCAAGTGTTGACCTTTCAACCTATGCAGGAAGCACCGTACTCGTCAGGTTCCTTGGAACGCGAGGCTCATCGTACACCGGCGATATGGCTGTTGATGATATCAACGTGTTTGAACCTCTCGCTCATGATGTTGCAACACTTAGTATTGATATGAACGGTTTCTATTCAGGCGGAACAGTTGTGACACCTATGGCTACAGTAACAAACCTCGGTACAAACACCGAAACATTTGATGTACAAATGGATATTTCCGGTGGATATAGTGATACTCAAACAGTTACCGCTCTGGCACCGGGTGCTTCAATACAAGTTACCTTTGCTAACTGGACACCCGCCAACGGCGATTATACCGTTGATGTTTGTACACAGTTAGGAACTGATATGGATAATACGAATGATTGCATTACCGGCCAACCGGTATTTGTCCGTACATTTGACCGTATTGTTTATGCGTACAATACATTTTCGGGAGGTAGCTCATTACCTGTAGGCCCCATATCATTTAACTTGAATGACCCGGGAACGGTGACTTCTCTTGCCGATCAGAGTGCAATGAATTTTGTTGCCGGTGGTACCTGGGCTGAAAGTTTCTGGTACGGTACCGTTTATTCCGACGACACTTTAATAAGAATTAATCCCGCCGACGGAACAAGAGAAACTGTCGGACCTCTTGGTGCAGGTATCAATGCTTTATCTTATGATGTAACTACCGGTACAATGTACGGATACGATTGGGATGGTGCTAACGCCGGCCAGTCCACTCTATTCTCCATTGATATGGCTACCGGAGCTGCAACAGCCATCGGCCCTACATCAGGCGGTGAACTTTTGATCAACTTTGCTATTGATGCTTCGGGTAATGCTTATGCAGTTGATTTATTAGCCGATAACTTCGGTAGTGTTGATCTTGCCACAGGTGCTTTTACGGTTATCGGCTCCATCGGCTTTGACGCAAATTATGCTCAGGATATGGAATTCGATAGAATGTCCGGCGAATGCTTTATGGCTGCCTACGGCTCTCAAGGTGAACTCAGATGGGTTGATGTTTCAACCGGTATGTCTTATCTTGTAGGTGCCTTTGACGGCGGAATGGAAGTTACCGGTATGGGTATCCCTTACGGATATAACGTTGGTGGCAATCTTACCTATGCAAATACCGGAAGTACTCCGTTAGATCATAGTACCGCAAGATTCGTTGCAGGAACTATGGAGAGAACAATGGAAACCGATTGTAACGGTGTTTTCCTCTTTGACGGTATCGCAGACGGTACTTATGAACTTAATGGTGCTACCGATAAAGCTTGGGGTGGATTAACAAACTTTGATGTTATTTTTGTTAAAAGATGGATACAAGGTCTATTTACATTTACAGCATTACAACAATTAGCTGCAGATGTAACAGAATCAGGAACTCCTAGCAATCTTGATGTTATTATGATGAAACGAAGAATTCAAGGATTAACAACACCTGCTTGGACAGCACCCGATTATGTTTTTGAACCACAACCCATAACTGTCTCCGGTGGAGATGTGATACAGGGAGTACAGGCATTATGTTCGGGCGATGTTAACGGAAGTTATAATCCTCCTTTCACTTGTCCTGCTCCTACTAACTTAAGTGCATCGGCTAACGGTACTACGGCAGATTTGATGTGGACAAGCAATTCCGGTAATTCCAATCTGGAATGGGGGCCTGCGGGATTTACTCCCGGTACGGGTACTCTCGTTGTCGGTGTCACCAGCCCTTATACTGTAACCGGTCTTACACTCGGAAATTCTTATGACTTTTATGTCCAGGATATTTGCTGCGGTGGTGCAGGTTTAAGCGATTGGGCCGGACCAGCGACATTCACTTCCCAAATGTGCGATGCAGGTGCAACTACTTGTGACGAATACATTGATGGAGTTGTGATAGGAACAATTAACAACACCGGTTCCGGTTGCGGTCTCAACGGTAACGGTTATTCCGACTACACTGCAATGTCAACAGACCTGACTCAGGGTACCGTTGGTGTTTCGATTACGATAACAAACGGATATTCTTATGCATCGGACGATCTCGGTATATGGATTGACTGGGATCAGGACGGAGTATTGGATCCTGCAACCGAAAATGTTGTTTGCGATGTTGACGGTGGTGCCGACGGCACATTCACTTTTGATGTTCCGGCTACCGCCACACTCGGGCAAACAATAATGAGGGTAAGGATCAAGTATTCCGGTTCCGATTGCGGATCACCTTGCGGAATTACCTCTTATGGTGAGGTTGAAGATTATACGGTGAATATTGTTCCGTAAATTTTATTTGATGAAACGTACGGCTCGCAAGGGCTGTACGTTTTATTATTTAAAAAAATTAAAAAAAGTTAAAATAAAATTTGGAAATTAAAAGCGAAGATGTTACATTTGCAAAATATTTGGTTAAATACCGATGCCATCTATAAATTTGGATATTATTTGCGAAGATGTTATTTTTCTTGCACTCATTGTGCAAAAATGTAACATTATAATTAATTTAATACTAAAATAAACAGAAAATGATGAAAAAAGTAACTTTAATCTTCGCATTTGTGGCTTTTGTTAGCTACATCGGACTCTCACAAACCTTGACCTGGCGCTTCGCCAATTTCGAGGTTGTTAACGCGGGTACTCAGTTGCAATTTGATGTACAGGTTAAAGGAGACGGCTCCACAACCTATCATCGCGACTTGCAGGTTTATTTCGACTACAACACTGCCGGCTTCGGTACGGACTGGGTTGCAGGCGGACATGTTACCGTTAACCCGCTACCTCTTATGGATAATTATTATTCATTCGTTAATACCGTGGATAATACATCTTCAAAAATCGCAATCATTACCGAAGCTGACAATGAAATGAGTCAGGTAGGCGGTGCAGGCGGTTTCAATCTGATGCAGGGTACTTTTACAGGTCTGTTTCAGGTCGTTATGGATATTACCGATAATACGGCTACCGCAGGTATTGCTTTTGATGAAGCATTGATGAACGGCGGACAGTATTACCAATCGGAAACAGCCATTGAACCTGTCAAATATACAGATCCTTGTGTTTATGACAATGACCTGTTAACGAACAAGTTGAGTACTGCTTACGGAAATATCACTTATGCAAATACTGCGAGCACACCTCTAACTGATATAACTGTAAAATTGATGAACGGCGCAGTTGAAGTGGGATCAGGATTGACGGATGCTGCAGGAAATTATTATATTTCCGGTATTGATGATGGAACTTATTCACTGGAAAATTCTACAACAAAAGCTTGGGGCGGTCTTACAAACTTCGATGTGATTTTTACTAAAAGGTGGATTCAGGGGTTAATGACATTCTCTGATTTACAGCGTATGGCAGGTGATGTTACTGAATCAGGTGATCCAAGTAATCTTGATGTTATTATGATGAAAAGAAAAATTCAGGGTTTATCAACCCCCGCTTGGACTGCACCTGATTATGTCTTTTTATCTGCAAGTGTGACTGTTTCGGGTGGAATAGGTAATAAGGATTATCAAAGTCTATGTTCAGGAGATGTGAATAAAAGTTATATTCCTCCTGCAAATTAACTATTAAAATTGAAATTATAATAAATAAAATTTACTAATTAAAAATCAATTAAGATGAAAAAAGTTTTATTAAGTTTTATCGTACTTTTGATGAGTGCAAGTTTAGCATTTTCTCAAACGTATAATGCTACATTGGCAATAGACAATGTAGATGTTAGTACACTCTCTGCAGGTGATGATGTTGTAATCCCTGTAAGATTAGAGTATATGGATCCCGGAGGATTGGATATAGGATTCCAATTCTTTATACAATTTGATCATGCTATTTTAACATGGAAGGGATCAAATCCAAATCCCACACCTGGAGTTACAAATTTCAATCCTGTAATGCCTTATAATTCTGCTGATTGGGCCTTTAATGATAACGGAACTGCATTAGTTGTTTTATGGAATGATCCGACATTTAATGGCGTATATATGGCAGATGGGGAGCAATTTTTTGATTTGATTTTTACCTATAATGGTGGATTAAACCAAGGAGATTCTTCACCATTAGTATTCCAAACAGCAAAAAGTGTTTCAAATGGTGGTAAATTGGTAAAAGGACCTACAGAAATGTATAGCCAATTATTCGATTATTTTGTTTTAACTTTAAATCAAGGAAGTGTATATGTTGGAGGAACAACAGCAACTAACTGGACCGGTGGAGCAACGAGCGGAGACTGGTTCCTTTCAGGAAACTGGGACAATGGAGTTCCTACATCTGCAGATGATGCAGTAATTCCTGCCGGCACACCTCACGATCCTGTAATTGATAATTTTATTGCTGAATGTAATAATTTGGATATTGCTTCAGGTGTTACATTTACCATTATGGATGCCGGAGCACTTACAGTTGCCGGTACACTTACAAATGACGGTGCAATGATGATGGAAGGTAATAATATAGGAGCTTCATTAATAGCAGGTTCTATGGCAGGTGCAGGTACTTTTGAGTATGACAGATATTTAGAATCCGGACCTACAGGAACACATGCAGGATGGCACTTTATTTCAAGTCCATTGGATAATACTGTTACTGGAGACTTTGTTAGTTATTGGGTTAAGGAGTTTAACCCTGCAACAGGTATGTTTGTCGATATTGATCCTTGGGGTGACTTTAATGGAGTGCTCTGTGATGATGAAGATTATTCTCAAGGCAATGTGGGACTTAATGTTATGCAAGGCTACTCTGTAAAAAGGGATTTGGATTATTTAGGAGGTGCCCCTTGCCCTCAAGGTATAGTCCCTGCAAATGACGATATTATTGAATTTGGTGGTGATGTCTTAGCCGGTTTAGGCCCTTGGGGTGAATTTGTGGCAAATGCTACGAATCCTGGTACAATGGCTGATATAAATGATGGAGGGTACTCTATGACATATTCAGCACAGTGGAATTTATTTGGAAACCCTTATCCATCAGGTTTGGATTGGGATGCTGTAACAATTCCGGCTGGTTTGAATAATGGTATTTATTTCTGGGATAATACTAATGACCAATATGCATCTTATGTTGGAGGTGTTGGAAATAACGGGGGTACAAATGAGATTCCTCCAACTCAAGGTTTCTTTGTTGAAGCAACAGGAAATGGTACATTATCTTTTGATAATGGAATGAGAATTCATTCAACACAACAATTTTATAAAGAACAAGTAGATGATGTAGTTAAATTAATGGTTTCTTCAGGAGATATGAAAGATGAAACTACAATCAGATTCTTGGAAGGAACAAATCAGACTTGGGATAAGGCTTTCGATGCTAAAAAAATGTTTAACTATGAAAATGTTTCCTTATATACTACTGAGAATGATTTGCAACTTTCTATTAATACTCAACCTGCTGTAAAATTAGTACATATGGCATTTGTTGCTCCCGCATCAGGCTATTATACAATAGAGGCTGTTGAAACAAGTGATTTCTCAAACGTAGTCCTTGAAGATGTATTAACAGGTATTGAAACGGATCTTTTAACTGATTCATATACTTTTGAATATACAGAAGGCGAAAATGCAAACAGATTCATTGTACATTTCACACCTCTTGGAACACCTGAACTGGAAGCTAACAGCATACGTATCTGGTCAAGCGAAAGAAACATTTATGTTTCCGTACCTCAAACAGTAACCGGAGATGTTGCGGTTTACAATATGATGGGACAGGAAGTTGTTTCCAATAAAGTTATTCCGGGTATGAATGTTATTCCGGTTAACGATGCTAACACTTATTATGTTGTTAAGGTTATGTCGGGTAACAATGTTAAAACCGAAAAGGTTTTCATCAGGTAATTAATTTAAGTTGTAAATTTTAAAAATATCAAGATATGAAAAAGATAATTCAAGTTTTAACATTCGTAGCATACATAATGGTTCCGTTTATTCTGTCGGCACAACCCCAGCCTTGGGATCCGGGTGTTGGTGGTGGTGAAGGTGCAGCCCCTGTAGGTGGTGGAGCGCCAATCGGTGGTGGTCTTTTGATTCTGCTATCGCTTGCCATTGGCTACGGAAGCAAAAAAATCTATGACGCACGTAAAAAAGTCTTAGACTAATATACGGCTATAGATTCTAAAAGTAAAAGCTTTATCCCGGCACTTGTGCTGTGGATAAAGCTTTTTTTAATTTCTTTTTTGTTCTATAAGAAATATCAAAATGAAAATTAGATATTAAACATATATAATTGAAAGACTACACACGGAAAATTGATTAATAGGATAATTATCTATTCGTGTATTCCTGGCATCAATTAATAATTAAAATTAACTTATTCGTAAATCTTAAACAGATGAAAAAAAATTTTATAATTATTATTTTAGTTTCCCTCGGAGTTACATTGTTTTCACAAACATATACTGCTACATTATCCCTGGATAGCATAAATGTAAAAGGGTATAATCCGGGCGATGAAATTATTGTTCCTGTCAAAATCAAAAACAAATCGGGTGGAATGCTGCTTGGTTTTCAGTTCTATATAGGATTTGATCACAATGTTCTTCAATGGAAAGGCTCGATGGAAAATCCTGTTACAGGTATTGTCAATTTCAACGAAAAAATGCCGTATAATCCTAATGATTGGACCTTTAATGATAATGGAAATCAACTGGTTGTATTATGGAATGATCCTAAACTTGTAGGAATTCCTATCGGGGATAATGATATTCATATTATATCAATTATTTTTACCTACAAAGGAGGAATTGAACGCGGAGGATGTTCCGAATTGGTTTGGGGGCAATCCGTTGAGATAGAAAACGGCAGGATTAAAAGGGGAAAAACAGAAATGTACAGTGAAAAAACAGATTACTATAAATTGACTCTTAACAATTCTTGCATCTATAAAGAAAATTAAACCTCAATATCCCACAATGAGCAGAACGTCCACGCCCGGCTTACACTCCACAATGCTACGACAATCCGCTTGCTACAAACCACACTCGCAACTTCCGCCGGATTGCTTCAATGCCCCTTCCGCGCAAGGCTCTGCCGATGGCATTTCACAATGACGCCGGTTTTTCTTTTTTAGTCCTGTTTTATACCGAAAGAATTTTTTAAAACAAAAGCCTTTTGTTTAATAACAGTTCGGGATTACTTTGACTGACAAAGCAAGTGTAGTCAGTATCGGCACCATTTCCAAAGTTACAATCCCGAACAGCTTTGGTTAACCTTTCGGGTCGAAGCAGGTTTTATGAATTTGAATTTACTTCATCCAACCCGCAGGGACTCAGCCGCACCTTCCCTCGCCGACCCTACGGGTTTTGGCACCGGAAACCCTTCGGATGGCCGGCGGCTTTGCGCGCAGAACACCCGAAGGGTTGATGCAGCCTTGCGCACCTACAATCCTGAAAGGTTGAGACGTGGTTTCGGCCTGAAAAAGAATACAAACACACCCCCGCCGCCCCACAAACCAACACACCCCCTCTCGGCCTACGCTGTATCCGGCACACAGAGGGGAGGAGTTGCAAAACCTTTCGGGTCAAAGCAGGCCGTTGCGCAGGAGTCCCGAAAGGTTGAAAGCCGGATCTAGCCTGCTACAAACCACAGTCGTAACTTCCGGCGGATTGCGTCAATGCCCCTTCCGCACAAGGCCCCGCCCGATAGCATTTCAATGACGGTGGTTTGCTCACAATGGCGCCGGTTTTTCATTTTATTACAAAAGCCGGAATAGAACCCCAAAATCCCCTCTTGAGAGGGGGTGCGCATGCCATAAGCGGTGGCAGGGGTGTGTCAATCTGTTTATTTACAGATCCACAATGACCAGAGTTTCCACGCCCGGCTTACAATCCACAATGCTACGACAATCCGCTTGCTACAAACCACAGTCATAACTTCCGGCGGATTGCTTCAATGCCCCTTCCGTGCAAGGCCTTGCCCGATGGCATTTCGCAATGGCGGTGGTTTGCTCACAATGGCGCCGGTTT
>JALSSR010000132.1 GCA_026984135.1 Bacteroidales bacterium | reverse complement strand
GGAGCGGATATTGAACATATCAATGAAAACAACTCTATATCCCCGGTTCTCCTCTTCAACTTCTTTACCTGCCTTTTCAACGAGGGACGACTTTCCCCATCTGCGCGGAGATATTAAAATGGTGTTTATGCCCGAATAGAAATTTGTCTTTAGCCGCAAAATATCTTTTTGTCTGTCAATAAAATTATCGCTTATGGCAATTTTCCCGAATATGAACGGTGCATTCATAATTGTTTGTTTTAATTTGCAAATGTATGAAAAATTAGTAAACTAACCAAATTATAACATACCGAATAGTAAGTAACTAAAAGGTAAGTTACCGTATGGTTAGGTATTGTTTCTTTATTTTATAATATTTTTGGGGAAATTTTTATGAAGAAGATACTCGTCATACGGTTCAGTTCTATCGGGGACATTGTTCTTACAACTCCGGTTATCAGGAGTATTAAACGACAACTTGATGATGCGGAATTGCACTTTCTTACAAAAAAGCAATTTCTTCCAATCGTTCGGGCTAATCCCTGTATTGATAAAATATTTACGATTGAAAAGAGCATTGATGAGGTTATTCCCGAATTAAAAAAAGTTAAGTATGACCATATTATTGATTTGCATAAAAATTTCAGGTCGAAAGGCGTTATTCTAAAATTAGCTCGCCCTGCATCCTCCTTTAATAAAATAAATGTAAGGAAATGGTTATCGGTTAAGCTGAAAAAAACGGATTTATTGCCTGATATACATATTGTTGACAGATATTTTCAGGCTGTTGAACATCTCGGGATTAATAATGACGGAAAAGGTCTTGACTATTTTATTCCCGAAAACGATGAGGTTGATACCGGAATTTTGCCTGAATCGCACCGCAACGGATATATAGGCTGGGTTATAGGAGCCACATATTTTACCAAAACATATCCGGATGACAGGATAATCGAAATTTGTAAAAAAATCGAGAAACCGGTAGTTTTGCTTGGAGGCGGCACGGATGCGGGGCGGGGAAAGAAAATTGCAGAGGCGGTTGGAAACAAGGTTTACAATTCCTGTGGAAAATTCAATATTAATCAATCTGCTTCACTTGTGAAACAAGCAGACAGAATAGTTACCAATGACACCGGATTGATGCATATTGCAGCCGCTTTCCGGAAAGAGATTGTCAGTCTGTGGGGTAATACCATTCCCGAATTCGGAATGCATCCCTATTTACCAGAAGATGAGGGGAAATCAATTATTTTGGAGGTAAAAAATCTCTCCTGTCGTCCTTGCGGTAAACTTGGATTTCAGAAATGTCCCAAAGACCATTTTAACTGTATGAGGAAGATTGAAATTGAAAAGATCATAAGATTTATAAACCGGTGAGAATTTTAAAATTGCCTGTTTTCCTTCTCTTTTGATTTTTCAATTATTAGTCCCGCTTCGTATATTCCCGGGGTGTGAAGTTTTGTCATTTTATTTTCAATTTCAAATTTGGCAATTCCCGTTTCAGGAAAACTTATCTCCTCGGTGACCGGTGTTTTAATTTCAATATAATCGCCTTTATCCTTGCCCTGAAATTTTGCATCGGAACTGATGGTCCATAATCTATGCTCCGAACTTCGCATCTCACCCGAAGGTTTATATGTTGTGAATACGAATTTGAATTTATTTTCGGGATAATCCGGAAGATATCTGAAAACAAAATAGACATCATACTCTTGTTTGGCATCTGTTACCGGAAATTCAAAAGTAACAAAATCGAAACGGTTCCAGGTGTTGTTTTCAAATTTATGATACTGTTCAAACTCAGGCTTGTTTGAACAGGATGAAAATGTTAAAGTTGTTAAAGTAAACAGAATAAGATATAAAAATATTTTCTTTTTTTCCATATTGCAAAATTAACCCTTTTTTCTATTTAACCATTTCAACGCTTCTTTTTTTGATAAATTATCCAACGGCATATTTTTAGTGAAGTCAGTAACCCACTTCCCGTCGGTTTTGGAGTATTCGCGCAGTATCCAGCCTATAGCCTTGTTTATGAAAAATTCTTTTGAGCCTTGCATTTTATTGATGATTTCGGTCAAGAGTTCCACATCGGTCTCTTTTTTATATTTTAGTTGAAAAAGGATGGCCGTACGCTGCAACCAAATATTGCCGGAGTTAATCCATTTTGTTGTGGAAGGTTTTATAAGTTCCGGATAAAATTTGAGATGGGTTCCCACAAGATTGGCAGCAATAAAATCAACGGTGTCCCACCACGATTTGTTTGTTATCGTATATTCATACAGTTCGATTCTTTCCTTATTTGCATTTTTTATAACTTTTTTTAGCATTTCCATTGCAAAATACTGAAACTCACGTTGTGGCTGCTGCCAGCACTCCATTGTTATTTCAGCAATATCCTTATTACCGGGCAGTCCGTTCTCTTTATAAAAACGGTTGAATATCTCTTTTCGCAAAGGTGATTTAATGCCGTAAAATTCAAACTTGTTGCGCATATACTTTTTTGCACCCGCTGCTGTTTCCGCATCGGCATTCAGTTCAAAAAGTTTTTGCAATGATTTTAAATAGTCGGTCATATTTGTGGTGCAAGGTTATTCTTTAATTCTGTTTTTTAAATCCGTTTGTTCGTGTAAAATTCTTATTATCAAAATTTCCTTTTCCTTTCAATTCTTTTAAGTAGGATTGTGGATCAAAATTATCAGCAGTTCCACTTTCAATTCCTTCTTGAATTGCATTTTTTAAAATATGGATCTTATTTTCCTCTTCCTCCAATAATCTTAATCCTGCCCGAATAATTTCACTAACATTTTTATATCTACCCGTATTTATTCGACTTTGAATAAACTTATCAAAGTAACTTCCTAACGATACTGATGTATTTTTACTCATATTAAAATTATATTTAATTCAATGCAAAAATACCAAAAATTGGTAAAACGACAAGGGTTTGCTCATTTAACAATAACTATTTTTTTTATTTCGATGGTTTTGTTCTTTTCCGAAAGATATCTGACAAAATAGGTGCCTATGGGCAGGTCTTTGGGTTTCCATTTAATACTTGACGTGTCATTGTCAAGGTGTACCGAATCAACCATTTTTCCCGATTCATCATAAAATTCAAATTTTCCCGGGTGCTGATAGTCAATGACGAAGAAGTCGTTTGACGGATTGGGATATATGTTAATTAAGGATTTTTCGGGTTTTTGTTTGTTATCAATTCCCGTAAAAGTATCATCACCGACTGCAATTGTATATTCTCCTCTTTGCAGATTGTCAACATAAAATTTTCCCACCGACCAAATTCCTATTACGGAATAATCAATAAAGTGCCAGTCGTCGGCAGCGCCTGTACGATAGAGAAGCAATACCGTGTCATTGGGATTAAGCAGGCTATCATCGAGGAAACTGGTTTTTGTATAGGTAAACTCACCCGTTGCATCAAAGCCTTCGGGGAAAATCCCGTCAATCCGCCAATACCTGTAATTTGAAAGGGTTACTCCCGGAATCGGGTTTTTAAAATCGTCAGGTGGTGCCCAGTTGTGCTCAACTCTGACAAGGGCGGAATCCGAAACCTCATTTACAGTCAATTTAAAATATGTTTTGGGATATGAGTAAACACCCGTTTCTTTTACAATTTTATTCAGATCGGTAACAGCATCACAAAGTCTGAAATTATAATCGCACAATGCAATTTCAGGAATAAAAGGAACTTGTTTTACCGCAGAGCCTCCCGAAGCTCCGTCAAAACGGACGGTATCGCTAAACTGGTTCCAATTGTTATCCATAAAGGTCACTTCCACAATGTTATTATCTCCGACGAATGCCGGTCCATGGCGCCGTTGACGCATAAAAACCGTAACCTCGGCCCCACTCCCGGCAGGAACAACATTAAAAGAGTCAATTGAATATTGAGGTGTGCCGGAATGGTAAACCCAATTGTTGAAAAAGCCGGACATATCAATATTTGTGTAATCCGTAAGAAACGATTCCATATCCTGTGAATATACGTAACTGTATTTGAAGTTTTCGTTGTAGGCTTTCATAGCATCGAAAAAAAGTTCATCACCGAGATATCCTCTTAACGAGTGTGCAACGGTTGAACCCCTTTTATATGCCGTCATTCCGTAAGTTATATTTTGAGGGATTTGGTTCAAAGGGAAATAACTTCCGTCCCCGCTTGAGGTGTGGCAAAACTGAATTATTTTGGCAAGGTTGTCATACATAAAGTCGTGAAACTCCTCTTCTCCGTAAAGCTGCTCACGGTAAATAGCTTCATTGTAAACCGCCCATCCTTCGTTGAGCCACATATCTTCGGCGCTGGCACAGGTGGCATTATCTCCGAACCACATATGCGAAAGTTCGTGAGCTATTGTGCTTTCGCACGAAAGTCCGCCGTCAATGCAAAAATGAGGTAATGCAATATTTGTGACGTGCTCCATAGCTCCAATTGCCGTACCCACATAACCTATTCTGTTCCAGCGGTATGGTCCCCAACTGTTTTCATATATTTCGAGTATCTGTTTAAGATGAACAAATGAGCCGGGCACCTTGATGGTATCCTGCGGTTTTACGTAAATCTCAATGGGAATGTCGGCTACAATACCGTTATAAACATCGCTAACAACCGCATATTCACCGACAGCTATTGAGGCAAGGTAAGTGGGGATTGTGTGGTCAAGTTTCCAGTGGTATGTTTTTGTTCCGTTGCCGTTGTCAACAACATCAATCAATAAACCGCCGCAAACCGCTTTCTTCGGATCTTCAACGGTTGCATAAACATCGTAAAGCGCTCTGTCTTTAAAATCATCAATACAGGGAAACCACGTTTTGCCGAGATTATGAGGTATGGAAACAAACCCGACGCCAAGATTAAAGGCATACTGGTTGTCCCAATGAAAACCTCCCCACCCTTCGTGGAAAGGAACACCGTGGTAATAAATCCTGACATTAACACTTTCCCCGGCATTTAAAGGAGTTGATAAAGGAATCGTAATTATATTATCAAGGTGTGTGAAGCCTGTAACCGGTACGTTCTCAATAAATACCGAATCCGTTGTGAGGCTCATCAGTTCCAGTTTGATTTCGTTAAGATCATTTATCTTTGATGCCAACTCCACATCTGTGTATCCACCTATTTCATGGCCGGAGAAGTCCGTGACCGTAAGGTGAATTTGGTAATGGATAGCATCAAGGGTATCGCTTATCCACGATTTTTCAAAAGAAACGGTATGACTACATTTGGGAGCTTGTTGGGCAATGGAATTACCTGTTAAAAATGTAGTGAATAAAAAACTTATTAGAATTATTCTTTTCATTTTGTCTTTAATTAACATGATGTTATCTTTTTTACAAAAATACAATAATTTTGAATGCGGCATTACTTTAGCGAAACATCAATCAACCTTTGTCTATAGGCATTGAAGACATTAGCACTTGATACAAAATTTACATATTTACCTTGTAAGGCATCTTTTCCCTGACATAATCAAAATAATAAACCTCAAAACTTAATCATATTCTCCATGTAGTAAGTCCGCGGCTTACAAACTCATATCTTTGAGAGGATCCTCCGTATTTATTGAGAGCTTCAATAACTTTGAATCTGGTATTTTCAGGGCAATAGAAGATCATAAATCCGCCGCCACCCGCACCTGATATCTTACCACCTGTTGCACCGTTTTTAACAGCCGTATCATAAAGTTCGTCAATGAAAGGAGTTGTAATCCCGTATGCCATTTTCTTTTTATTCTGCCATCCGAAATTCAATATGTCACCTATTTTATGGAGTTCGCCTTTAAGTACGGCTTCTTTCATCATAACCGCTTGTTCTTTCAATTTATGAGTTGCTTCAACAGATGCGGAATTTTTATCAACGATATTTTTACTTTGTGTTTCGATTATTTTTGAAGAAAGCCTGCTTGTTTGGGTATAATACAGAACAAGGTTAAAAGCCAGTTCGTTAAGAATCACTTCCTTAACCCTTAATGGATTTACAATAACCTTATTGTCGTCATAAAATTCCATAAAATTAACACCGCCGAAGGTGGCGGCGTATTGGTCTTGTTTCCCTCCTGCCATACCGAGGTCAATCCTTTCTATTTCATAAGCCAGTTTTGCGAGGTCGTACTCCCCGAGAGGTAGTTGCAGCCAATCGGAGAAGGCGCCGAGGATTGCAACAACAAGTGTAGAGGATGTTCCAAGCCCGGAACCTGGAGGGGCATCAACCCAGGTTGTCAGCTCAAAGGAGAGGGGTTTTTTTGTGAATTGTCTAATAATCCGGTTGTAAATTCCTTTCATAAGATCAAGACAACCGTCAGGTTTCAGATAGTCCGTTGTATCAAATTCCAATCTTTTGTTTTTGTCAAGAGAGTTAATTATAATTTTACCGTCGGTTAGCGGTTTAATGGTAGCGTAGGCGTACATACTTACCGTTGCATTCAAAATGGCACCACCATAAATGTCGGAGTATGGAGCCACATCTGTTCCGCCTCCTGCCAAACCTATTCTTAACGGTGCTTTGCTTCTTATTATCATTGTTTTACAAATTAACTTTTTAATGAGTCATATTAATCACCTTATCAATTGCCTCAGTCATTTTTTTCCAACCGTAATTTTTTTTAATATCCCTAACATTGGAAATGAACTCGTTTTCTTTATCTTCTTTATAAAATTTAATGATTGCCTGACGAATTTCACTTACTTCAGGATTTACAACATATCCGGCACGATTATTTGGAACTATTTCTGCTAATCCGCCGACATCGGTCGTAATGATAGGTTTTTCAAAATGGTATGCAATCTGAGTAACACCGCTTTGAGTAGCATCTTTGTAAGGTTGCACTACAACGTCGGACGCATTAAAATATAGAGCCACTTTACTGTCGGGTATGAAATCATTCGACATAATAACTACATCCTGTAATCTATGCTTTTTAATCAGATCAAAATATGGTTTTGAATCGGTATAAAACTCACCTGCAACTAGCAGTTTTATCTTGTTTGATTTTATAAAGTCACTGTCAATGGCTTTTAACAATAAATCCAATCCTTTATAATCTCTGATAAATCCGAAAAAGAGCATAAATTTTCCCTGAGGATCAAGGCCGAGAATCTCTTTTGCGCGTGTTTTGTCCGTTATTTTGCCATAATGGTCGTACAATGGATGCGGACAATATATTTTGGGTTTGTCTTTATCAAAAGTATCCAGATCGTTAAGTACTGCTTTTGACATTGCAACAAATCCGTCAACACTGTTTACCCAGTATCTTGCAAGCATTTTGTCCCCCAATCGTTTTTCGTGAGGAATGATATTATCAATAATCGAAACAATTTTTGAAACGCCGTTTTTACGTACTATCCTTGCAATTTTACCCAATGAAGGAGCTACAAAAGGAATCCAAAATTTAATCAGTACTATGTCAGGGTTAAGTCTTTTAATTTCTTTACCTGTAGTGTACCAAGTCAAAGGATTAACGGTATTTATTTTTGTAACAATATTAATATCCTGTGGTTCAGGTTCCGATGAGTATTGTGTTTTTCCCGGGAAAAGAAAATCAGGATATTGCAAGCTGAAATTATAAATTAGAACTTCATCGCCATTTTTGATATATTGACGAGCCAGTCTTTCATTGAAAGCTGCCAATCCTCCCCGTAACGGCCAAGCACTTCCGACAATTACTATTTTACGTGGTTCGCCCATTCCCGTTTATCCCTATTTTTGATTCAATCTGATATTTATTTCTGTCATTGGAGCTTCGCGATACCATTTCTGCAAGGAATCCTGTTAAGAACAGTTGTGTGCCAAGAATCATTGAAAGTAACCCGAAAAAGAACAATGGGCGTTCGGTCATTCTGTAAACGTCAAAGACAAATTTTGCTACAGTGAGGTAAATGCCTACTATAAAACCAAAAAAGAAAAGAATTGTCCCCAAAGTTCCGAAAAGATGCATCGGACGTTTGCCGAATTTCGACATAAAGGTTATGGAAAGAAGATCAAGATAACCTTTGATTATCCTCTCCATTCCGAATTTTGAAACTCCGAACTTTCTTTTTTGATGTTGAACCACCTTTTCTCCGATTTTTGTAAATCCCGCCCATTTTGCAATAACAGGAATATAACGGTGCATCTCACCATAAACTTCAATATTTTTAACGACTTCATTGCTGTATGCTTTTAATCCGCAATTAAAATCGTGAAGTTTAATTCCTGACAACCTGCGTGTTGTCATATTGAAAAATTTCGACGGAAGCCTTTTGCCGATGGGGTCGTGACGTTTCTTTTTCCATCCCGAAACCAAATCAAGACCTTCCTTTGTGATCATTTCGTACAGTTCGGGGATTTCATCGGGGCTGTCTTGAAGGTCGGCATCCATTGTTATCACGACATCACCCGTTGCAGCTTTGAAACCCTCGTTCAATGCTGCCGACTTACCGTAATTTCGTCTGAATTTGATTCCTTTAAAATGCGGGTCGGAAGCGGAAATACTCTCCACGACATTCCATGAACCGTCACTACTGCCGTCATCAATAAATATCACCTCCCAGGAAAATCCGTTTTTTTCAACAACTCTCCTTATCCATTGCGATAGTTCGTTCAACGACTCCTCTTCATTATATAAAGGTACAATAACAGAAATATCCATCAAAAAAGATTTTAAACGGTAGGTTCAATTGAATTATCAGCTCTTTTTGTAAAAATAGCGGCTATCAAGGCTAAAATCAGTGAAACAACTGTTGAACCTAAAAACGAGAAAATGGTCATTATTCCCGGAGACATAAATTTTCGAGCCATATTCATTGATTGTTCAATCTGGTCATCCGACATATTCGGTCGTGCCTCAATCATTGCTTCTTCAGATTTCTGCAATAAGGTATCAATAAAATCTTCTCCGAGATACGATATAAAGAAATATGAAAATATTGCCGTTAATACGGCTGCAAACAATCCTGTAAGAAATCCGGTTGAAAATGACTGTCCGAATGTGATATAGCCTCCAAGACGGTCATCACGGTATTTGATCTGAGAAAAAATTATACCGAGCAGGAGAACAACATAGGAGATGTATCCTGTCCATTTTTCGGCATAAACATCAAGAAGGTAATAAACCAACGACAATACTATTAACGCAATACCGATATATAATCCGTATGTCATAGCGTGTTTCCAGGATGGGTATTTTTCATTTTCCATATTTTTTGTTTTAGATGATTATTGGCAAAAGTAAGAATTTACTTTTAAAGGGCATTTATTTGTGGGAAAAAATTTTTAATTTTTTTGTTCGGATTAAACATAAAATTATACTTTTGTGCCGGGGTAAGTCTTATACGACCAGCTCCCGCTGAACTCCCCCAGGACCGGAAGGTAGCAAGGGTAGGCGGTTGTAGCGGTGCGATGTAAGTAGCTTACCCCTTTTTTATCCGCCGTAGCCTTGGCGAAGGCGGATTGAATCCCACCTCACAATCATCGAAATAGAAGACCAAAGATTGACATTAATCAGAATGCCTTGCGAAGGCGGATTGAATCCATAACCATCTTATTTGGAATGAAAATAAATTTCAAGAGGCTCCTTAAGGTTAATATCCTGTAAATTAGATGTATAGGCTGAGTTTATAAAATAGTACTGAAAATAATTTGGTACTATGTATTGCATAGTATTATATATTTATTATTTTTGCCGTATGAATATAGAGAAAACAACGGCTCAAATGCGGAAAGGTGTGCTTGAATATTGCATCCTTTCCGTGATTTCGGAGAAGGAAGTTTATGCTTCCGATATTCTGCTCAAACTTAAGGATGCAAAGCTTCTTGTTGTAGAGGGAACGCTTTACCCTTTATTGACGCGTCTGAAAAATGACGGACTTTTAAGTTATCGTTGGGAAGAATCTAAATCGGGACCGCCTCGAAAATATTATCAAATTACGGAGGTAGGACAGGAATTTCTTTCTAAACTTGACAAAAGTTGGCTCAATCTCGTTGGGGCGGTAACCAAACTATCGGCTAATAATAAAATAAAAAAAGATATAAAATAAGAAAAAATGAAAAAGACATTCACGGTTAACATCAGCGGAATAGTATTCAATATTGATGAAGATGCCTATTCGGTATTGGATGATTATTTGCAAAGCATAAAAAAACACTTTGCTCATTCTGACGGACGCGATGAAATAATATCAGACATTGAGAATCGTATAGCAGAGATTCTGACGGAAAGCATTACAGACACAAAAGAGGTTATCACGATTGAGGACATTGAAAAGGTGATTAAGGCTATCGGTTTACCGGATGAGTTTGAAATAGATGAAGAGCAATCAACTTCAGATCGCCGGTCTTCAAACCGGGGTGGTAAAAGCGCAAAGCGTCTTTATCGCGATCCTGACAATACAATGATTTCCGGTGTTTGCGGAGGCCTTGGAGCATATTTTCATACTGATCCGGTATGGTTCAGGCTGGCGTTTGTAATTCTTGCCCTTGCAGGAGTGGGTACCGGAATTGTAATTTATATTGTTCTTTGGGCAGTGATACCTCTTGCAACTTCTACTGCCGAAAAATTAGAGATGCGGGGAGAAAAAGTTGACCTTTCCAATATTGAAAGATCTATCAGGGAAGAGATTGACAATTTGAAAGATAAATTTAACGAATTTACCAAAGAGGCTAAAAATACCTATAAAAAAAAAAGTAAAGAACATCAGAATGAAATAGACGGGATAGGTAATATATTGCTTAGGATTATTGAGGTTTCAGGAAAAATATTACTCGTATTCATAGGGATAATTTTACTTCTTGTGGGTGTTTCACTTGTGGCTGCTTTTGCAGTCGCAATATTCGGAATAGGTGACTTTTTTATTTTCCCCGGACCAAAGGATTTTCACATTATTCCTTATAACGAAATAGCGCTACTTTTGTTTGGGAACTCCGGACGGGGTGAATTGCTGCTTGCAGGTATTCTTATGTTTATCGGAATTCCTATCCTTGTAATGATTTACGGAGGTGCAAGATTGGCTTTCCGTTTTCCGCAAATAAGATATATCGGCATGGTTTCCTTGATACTATGGATTGCGGGTTTGATAATTACCGCCTTTTACGGAACCTTTCTCATAAGGGAGTTTAAGGAAGATTCGCGAATTAAAAAAACGGTTGTTCTTAATGTGTCGGAAGGAAAGCCTCTTTACCTGAGACTTGCAGATAATGAGGAGTATAAGAATATCGAACGTTACGGCAGATATATCAATATTGATGATGAAGGGGTTTACCTGTTGGATGATAAATCCGGTGGTTTTTACGGTGAACCCGACCTGAGAATAATAAAAAGTAAGGATTCGATTATGAAAATCAGGATATCTTATTACGCAGCAGGGAGAAATAATTTTTCTGCAAAAGAGCGTACGGAAAACATTGATTACAACTACGTAATAAATGATACTATGGTAATATTCGACAGGTTTTTCAAAGTTAACGGAGAAAAACTATGGAGGGGACAAAATGTATGGATGAATCTTGAAATACCGGAAGGAAAACAGGTTGATATTGGAAAGAATATGCAGGAAATATTGTCAAACAGTTGGTATCACACACGATATACCCTTGCCGGAAATACTTTTGAGATGAATGATATTGGGAAATTGGAGGAGATAGAGAATTGAGTTTTATAATGTAAATGCAACAAATAAAATAGAGGACTTGTGAAATACGGATAGTTTTTATATTTTTGCACGTGTAAATTTAAAATAATGGATGCAAAATTAACATTAAAACTTGATAAATACGTGATTGATAAAGCAAAAGAGTATGCTTCGTCACACCAACGAAGCCTTTCACGATTGATTGAGTCATATCTAAAGTCATTAGTTGATGATTCTTCTGATGAGTCAAATAATGATGCTGAAATAACACCATTCGTAAAAAGTATGTCAACCGGCGTTAATGTTCCTTCTGATTTGGATTTTAAAACCCTTTATCGAAACCATTTAATCGAAAAGTACAAATGAAAGACAGGTTGTTTATTGATACGATTGTTATGTTGGATTTACTTGGAGAAAGAGATCCATATTACAATTCAGCTGCAAAAATTGCTACTATGGCAGATAAGGGAAAAATAACTATGGTTGTTTCAGCCCTGTCATTCCCAACGGTTTTTTATTTGTTAACACGGTTTGAGAAAAAAGAAGTTGTTAAAGAAAAACTACGCAAATTCAAAGTTATTTCTGAAACATCCAATTTAAGTGATAGAATAATAGAGAAGGGACTAACATCAAATTTTTCAGATTTTGAAGATGCTTTACAATACCATTGTGCCTTACAAAATGACTGCAATTTGCTGATTACCCGAAATGTAAAGGATTTCAAAAAATCCAAGATACCTGTATTAACACCGGATGAATATTTAAAAAGCTTGATTAAAAGATAAAAATCACAAAAATATTTAAGAATGAATAATATACGATGTGTTTTTTTTGTGATTTTATTAATTACCGGATGTAAGAGTGTTATTAAGCAAAAAACTTGTCATTTGTCAGGAATGGTAAAAGGACGGGATAGCAAAGCAATCTTATTAGGGAAGCAGACTGATAATCCATCCAGCTTTGATATTGAGATACCCATTGACAGTAAAGGTCATTTTTATTATGATTTGAAGTATGAAAATCTTGAAGCCTATGAACTTATCTTTAAAGAAGAGCAGGAAAAACTTTACAATAAGTATAAACATAATGGGTTTGAAATTATTACTTTCGCTAACATAATTCAAAAATTAGCGGTTTGAAACGGATTGAAAAAATAGTAACTATAGGCTCCGGGAATGTCGCCACTCATCTTGCGATTGCCTTGAAAGGTGCCGGTAAAGAGATTTTGCAGATATACAGCCGAACGTCTGAAAATGCCAAATCCTTGGCTGATAAAACGGGAGCGGAGTTCACTAACGACCCGATGGAAGTGCGAGATGATGCGGACATCTATATTATTGCCGTTAGCGATGATGCATTACCGGTAGTTGCGGGAAATATTGATTTTAAAAATAATTTTGTTGTTCACACTTCCGGTTCGGCACCGATGGATATATTAAAAGTTAGTAGTGAAAATTATGGTGTTTTTTATCCTTTACAAACATTCTCCAAAACAAGAAACGTTGATTTTAGCGAAATTCCCGTCTGTATAGAGGCTAATACTTTTGTGAACGGAGAACGACTTAAAAATCTTGCAATCTCATTATCCGGTGATGTCAGATTTGTTGATTCGGAAAAAAGAAAGGTTTTGCATCTTGCAGCGGTTTTTGCATCCAATTTCCCCAATTTTATGTATTCTGTTGCACAAATGATAACCGAAGATAATAGTCTTGATTTCAATATTTTAAAACCTTTGATACTGGAGACGGCTATGAAAGTGCAGGATATGCGTCCGACGGCTGCGCAAACAGGTCCGGCAATAAGGGGTGATGAGAAGATAATGAAAATGCATATCGAAATGCTTGAAAAGTATCCTGAGTTTCAAAAATTGTATGAGGTTTTGAGTGAGATGATTGGGCGAGAGAGCGGGAAAACGACGGGGTAAATGGGGTTGGTTTTTGGAAGTTTGGATGTTTGGAAGTTTGGAAGTTTTGAGGTTTGGAAGTTTCAGGTTTGCCCTCTTTCGCTCTTTCATTCTGATAGCTATTGGGATTGGAGGGCGGAGTATGAGTGTTTATAGCGCTTTTGTTGTGGACTGCCGATTGCCGACTGTGGACTGCCGATTGCCGATTGCC
>JALSSR010000131.1 GCA_026984135.1 Bacteroidales bacterium | reverse complement strand
AAACTTTTCATCTTCAAATCAGTTTATGGGAGTTAAAAGGACAACCGACTTCCTTGAAAAATCAACATGGACACTTGCAGTATCACTTCTGGTGTTAAGTCTGATGTCAATTTTTGTAATTCCGAGAGGAACCAATGTTGACCAAACGGAAAGCGGGTTAAATGAGCTTTATCAGGCACTGCCCGACCAAAAACCTGTACAGGACTTTGCTCCTCCTCCGGGGCAGGAAGACAACAATCCTGCACAACCTGAGCAGAAGTAGGAAAAAAATCCAGAAAAATATTTAAAAATGTCAGAATGTCACAACGTTCTGACATTTTTTATTTTGGCACAAAATATGTCAAAGGCGAAGTCACTAATAACGATAAATAAAAAGATATAAATATGGCAAAAATGACAATCAAACCGTTAGGAGACCGGGTAGTTGTAAAACCGGCACCGGCCGAGGAGAAGACTTCCGGAGGCTTGATCATTCCCGATACTGCAAAAGAGAAACCTCAAAGAGGTACTGTTGTTGCAGTCGGACCCGGTCAAAATGACCGTAAACTTACCGTCAAAGTCGGGGATAC
Organism: Bacteroidales bacterium; assembly: GCA_026984135.1. Lineage (GTDB taxonomy): Bacteria > Bacteroidota > Bacteroidia > Bacteroidales > JAADJA01 > JAADJA01. The sequence goes on along the minus strand of JALSSR010000131.1, from coordinate 2,420 downwards.
AATTCTGTACGGTAAATATGCAGGAACCGAAATCTCACATGAGGGTGAAGAATACCTCATTATGAATGAATCGGATATTTATGCAATTGTTTAATAAATCATTGTAGTAATTAATTTAAAAACAAATAAAAATGGCAAAAGACATTATTTTTGATCTTAAAGCAAGAGAGTCACTGAAGGCGGGTGTTGATGCACTTGCGAATGCAGTGAAAGTAACACTGGGGCCTAAAGGCCGTAACGTTGTTCTTGAAAAATCATTTGGCGCACCCACTATCACAAAAGACGGGGTTACCGTTGCCAAAGAAATCGAACTCGAAGACAATATTGAAAATATGGGAGCTCAAATGGTTAAAGAGGTGGCTTCCAAAACCAATGACATTGCAGGTGACGGAACAACAACCGCTACCGTTCTCGCTCAGTCTATCGTTACAACAGGACTGAAAAACGTTACTGCCGGTGCAAATCCCATGGATTTGAAACGCGGTATTGACAAGGCTGTTGCAGAGGTTATCAAATCCCTGAAACAGCAGAGTCAGGAGATTCACGACAGCGGAGAAAAGGTGGAGCAGGTTGCTACTGTTTCTGCAAATAACGATAACACTATCGGTAAACTTATTGCCGAAGCAATGGGTAAAGTCAAAAAAGACGGAGTTATCACAATTGAAGAGGCTAAAGGTATCGAGACTTATGTTGATGTGGTTGAGGGTATGCAGTTCGACAGAGGCTACATCTCTCCATATTTTGTAACAGACACGGAAAAGATGGAAGCCGTTTATGAGAATCCTTACATTCTCCTTCACGACAAGAAGATATCCGTAATGAAAGATCTTCTTCCTATTCTTGAAAAAGTAGCTCAATCAGGACGTCCGCTGCTTATTATTGCCGAAGATGTTGAAACCGAAGCTCTTGCAACTCTTGTTGTAAACAAACTCAGAGGCGGATTAAAAGTTGTAGCTGTTAAAGCTCCCGGATTCGGCGACAGAAGAAAAGAGATGCTTGAGGATATCGCTATCCTGACCGGCGGAACAGTTATTTCGGAAGAGAAAGGTTACAAACTTGAAGATACAACAATTGATAACCTCGGAGAAGCTGAAAAAGTTTCTATTGACAAGGAGAATACAACAATTGTAAGCGGTAAAGGCGCTAAAGAAAATATTGAAGCAAGAATCAATCAGATCAGAACACACATTGAAACAACAACTTCCGATTATGATAAAGAGAAGCTTCAGGAAAGACTTGCCAAACTGGCAGGTGGTGTTGCCGTTATCTATGTTGGTGCTGCCAGCGAAGTTGAAATGAAAGAGAAGAAAGACCGTTTTGATGACGCTTTGAATGCTACAAGAGCAGCTATTGAGGAAGGAATTATCCCGGGTGGCGGAGTTGCTTTCATCAGAGCTATTGAAGGTTTGAAAAAACTAAAAGGTGAAAATGAGGATCAGGAGACAGGAATAGCAATCATTATGAGAGCTTTGGAAGAGCCTATCCGTCAGATCGTTGAGAATGCCGGAATGGAAGGTTCCGTGGTTGTACAGAAAGTGAAAGAGGGAAAAGACGACTTCGGTTACAATGCAAGGACCGATAAATATGAAAAATTGTTTAAAGCCGGAGTTATTGATCCTACTAAAGTTGCCAGAATAGCTCTTGAAAATGCTGCTTCAATAGCAGGAATGCTGCTCACAACAGAGTGTGTGATAGCAGAGCATAAGGAAGAGAACCCCGCACCGGCAATGCCTCCAATGGGTGGCGCTCCCGGAATGGGCGGAATGGGTGGAATGTATTAAACTCAATATAAATTCCGAATGTCGAAAAAACCCTTCAATTGTAACATTGAGGGGTTTTGTTTTTTCTATCATTATATCAGATAAAAAATAAAAGTAAAATTATTTCGTTTACCACAAAAAAAATAAAAATGAAACATTATATCACACTTACCCTTATTTCTGTTTTTATGTCCGTGATATCTAACCAATTGACGGCTCAAAGTTCCAAATTGCCCGTTGATGAGGAGACAGGGAAGATAACTTATGAAGAAGTCGTTCACGTTGAAGGAACAAAAGAGGAGCTTTTCAACAGGTCAATAAGCTGGATAAATTCTTTTTACAAAAATCCTCTTGATGTTACCCGCGAAAGGAATCTTGCAAACGGTGTTGTAAAAGGTCTGCACAGGATAAAAATTAAAAATACCGATAAAGACGGCACCAAAACCGATGCAGGCACGGTACAATATGAGTTTATTTTGAAATTTAAAGACGGCAGGTATAGATATGTTCTAACCGATTTTGTGTTGAAGCGCGGCTCAAAAATCCCCGTTGAAAAGTGGATGAATAAAAAAGACCCGCAATACAATCCGCAATGGCAAAGCTATTTGAAACAGATTGAGGACTTTGCACAAAAGTGGACAGAAAGTCTTAAAAAGGGAA
>JALSSR010000130.1 GCA_026984135.1 Bacteroidales bacterium | reverse complement strand
CGGAATAGCACCCAACTTTATAATTGACGGTAAAATATATCATATTCCAATGGTAATAGAGGAGAGTTCCGTTGTTGCCGCCGCTTCGAACAGTGCCAAATTCTGGGCTCAAAACGGAGGGTTTCATACAGAGATAATCTCCACGGAAAAGATCGGACAGGTACATTTCATCTGGCACGGCAGCAAGGATAAGTTTATTTCGTTAATGCCCGACCTTAAAGAAAACCTCCTTTTCCGCACCAAACATATTACATCCAATATGGAAAAGCGCGGCGGAGGCATTCTCGATATTGAATTTGTGGATATGAGCGATAAAATGGATGACTATTACCAGCTAAAAGCTACTTTTAACACTGTTGATTCAATGGGCGCCAACTTTATCAACTCCTGTCTTGAAGAGTTTGCTCAGGGACTTAAAGATTTTCTAAAAGCCAGCCCCTATTTTACGGAAGATGAAAAACGTGTCGAGATAATTATGTCAATCCTTTCAAACTACACTCCCAACTGTCTTGTCAAAGCCTGGGTTGAGTGTGACATAAGTGATTTGGATACCATTGATGACGAACTGACAGGAGAGGAATTTGCACTTAAATTTGAAAAAGCGGTCAGGATAGCGCAAATTGATGTCCACAGAGCAACCACACACAACAAAGGTATCTTCAACGGTATTGATGCCGTTGCACTTGCTACCGGAAATGATTTCCGTGCCATTGAAGCCGGCGGACATACTTTTGCTTCCCGAGACGGAAAATACCGAAGCCTTACGGATATAGAAATTAAGAATAACAGGTTTAAATATACATTAACAGTACCCCTGGCTCTTGGAACTGTCGGAGGGCTCACCTCACTGCATCCGCTCGTCAAAAGGTCGCTGGAACTTCTCGATGACCCCGGAGCCGACGAATTGATGCGTATTGCTGCAACAGCAGGGCTTGCGAACAACTTTGGTGCGCTGAAATCGCTTACTACTAAAGGAATACAGAAAGGTCATATGAAAATGCACCTCCTGAATATTCTGAACAAGTACGATGCGAACGCCGATGAAAAGGAGAAGGCTAAAAAATGGTTTGCAGATAAAAAAGTAACGGTAAATAGCGTATTCGAGTTTTTGGAAAAGTTACGTAGTCAGGCCTCCGGGCATTCCGAAGTTTATTCTTAACAAATTATGAAGTTTACATCAAACGGGAAATTATTATTGTCAGGTGAATATCTGGTTCTGAAAGGTGCCGGAGCTTTTGCCGTTCCCGTATGTTTCAGCCAGTCAATGGTTGTTGAAGAAACTGACGAGGAATCAATAATCTGGGACAACTTTGAGAATGATAAGTTGTGGTTTCGTGCACGTATTAAACCCAAAACGCTTCAGATTATTGAAACAACAGACCGGAAAGTTGCAGCAAATTTGATTAAGATACTTAATGCTGCCGACGAACTGAGCAACGGTTTTGTGCGTAAACTGAACAATATAAAAATCATCAATAAAACGGATTTTAATTTGGATTGGGGACTGGGAAGCAGTTCAACGTTAATATCAAATATCGCATACTGGACAGATATTGACCCCTTTAAATTGCATTTTGCAGTTTCTTCAGGCTCGGGCTACGATATTGCCTGCGCAAGAAGTAACGGCCCGCTTTTTTATTCCCTGATAAATAAAAATCCACATACCGAAAAGGTTGATTTTAATCCTGAGTTTGCCGGAAACATCAACTTTGTATGGCTTGGAAATAAAAAAAATTCGGCTGATGAGGTTAGCTCCTTCGGAAGGATAAAAAAAAGATTTCATCACGAAATTGAAGATATCTCACAACTTAGTGATAGTCTGGCTTATGCACCGTCACTCAAAGACTTTGATTATTACATAAAAGAGCATGAACTGATTATTTCCAGAATACTGAAAAAAAAGCCGGTAAAAGAAGAACTTTTTCGGGATTTTTTCGGAGAAATCAAGTCTCTCGGAGCCTGGGGAGGAGATTTTATTATGGTCACTTCCCCCAGACCCTATTCTGCGGTAAAAAAATATTTTTCCGGCAAAGGGTTGAATACCGTATTAACTTTTAATGAAATGGTGAAAGTATGGTAAAGTATGAGGAAAAATATCGTGATGAAGCATTGCAACTTACCGGTAAAAGATCATTCGACGGAACTTTTACGGTAAAACATCGCAGTCATTCAAACATTGCACTTGTCAAATATTGGGGAAAACGGAATTACCAAATACCGCAAAACCCGTCAATAAGCTTTACTTTAGAAAATTCCGTTACCGATACAGTCATCAAATACCGTTTTAAAAAGGAAAGATGGTTATCGTTCGACTTTTACTTTGAAGGAACTGCCAATGAATATTTTGCCGGCAGGATAAGAAAATACCTGTCCGTTTTGCAAACATACTTTCCTTTTCTCGAGAATCTCCATCTTACCATTAGCAGTACAAACTCTTTTCCCCACTCCTCGGGAATCGCCTCCTCGGCATCGGCAATGAGTGCACTTGCTTTGTGTATATGCTCAATTGAAAAAAAGCTGTTCGGCACATTACGCGATGAAAAAAAATTTTTAACAAAAGCTTCATTTATGGCAAGATTAGGTTCCGGAAGTGCTGCAAGGTCGGTGTTTCCCGGATTTGTCCTTTGGGGCGAAAGCACTGCCGTAAAAGGCTCCTCCGACGAAATCGCCATTCCGTTACCTGTTGAAATCAATGACACTTTTTCGGATATCAGGGATGCCATACTGATAACAAGTGCCGGAAAGAAGAAAATATCAAGCAGTGCGGGACACGGATTGATGCAAAACCACCCTTTTGCCCAAGCAAGATACCTACAGGCAAATGAGAATATAATAACATTGATGAGTGCTTTAACAACAGGTGACAAAGATATGTTTACGCATATCATAGAAAATGAAGCTCTTACATTACATTCGTTAATGATGAGTTCAAATCCGGGATTCACACTGTTAAATGAAAGAACCTGGAAAATTATTGATGAGATTCGGAATTTCAGAGAAAAAACCGGTAAATTTGTAGCCTTTACCCTTGATGCCGGACCAAATGTTCATCTGTTGTATCCGGGAAGGGATAAAACTGCAATAAAAGAGTTTATTGAACAAAAGGTGGTCGGTCTTTGTGAAAACGAAAGGTGGATTGACGACGGGATAAAACCGTAGTGACTATTTGCGAAGAGTAAAAATGTTTATCGGGTTTGTTCCGGAACGGAAAATGCAGATAAATTTGTAAGAAAAGAATACAAAAGACTTTTAAAATTTTAGATGTTTATAAAATATGCGAGCAAAACCTTTTTTAAAATGGGCAGGTGGGAAAACCCAATTGATTGAACAAATCAAAGAACAACTTCCAAATAATATCAAAACAAATGATTTTACATACATTGAACCTTTTGTCGGAAGCGGTGCAGTTTTATTCTGGATGTTGGAACATTTCCCAAATATTAAAAATGCTGTAATCAACGATATTAATCAGGACTTAACAAATTCATACCTGACAATTAAACATAATGTCCGAGACTTAATTGATATACTTAAAAAATGGGAAGTCGAATATCATAATATTACCGAAAACATAGAGACGAAAAAAGAATATTATTACGAGAAAAGATCCCTTTTCAATACAAGAAACTCTGATCAAACAACTCAAAGTGCATTATTTATTTTTTTAAATAGAACTTGTTTTAATGGACTTTATAGAGTTAACCGAAAGAATGAATTTAATGTACCGATAGGAAGTTATAAAACCCCTCAAATATGCAATGAAGAAAATCTTTTGGCAGTTTCAAAAGTATTGCAAAAGGTTGAGATTTTAAACGGGGATTTCTCGGAAACTTTGAAATATGCAGATGATAATACATTCTTTTACTTTGATCCGCCATATAAGCCATTAAGCGAAACTTCAAGTTTTAATTCGTATGCAAAAGATGAATTTAATGATGCCGAACAAATAAGACTTAAAGAATTTTGTGAAATATTAGACAAACAGAACTATCAATGGATTTTAAGTAATTCGGATGTCAAAGGGAAAGATAATAATAACACATTTTTTGATGATTTGTATGCTTCATTTAAAATTCATAGAGTAAATGCACGAAGAAGTATTAACGCTAATCCAAGTAAACGGGGACAATTAACGGAATTGTTAATTACAAACTAATAGGGTTAATTGCTTTCATAAAGTCTTTCTTAAAATAGAATGCAAAATTCTTATTTGATACTTCTCTATTTAATCGAGTAGAGAAAATTGGATTGTATGGTTTAGCATCTTTTGTTCTTATTTGAATATATTTTCCACTAGAAGTATGAATAAAATTATCATCTGAACCCACATCTCTTATAACCTTCTGTTTTATTTGCTCAAAATCTAATTTTAGTTGATTATATAAATCTTTATTTTGTGAAATATCTATAAAAATAGCTTTTAAAAAATACCAATTGTCAGGATCTTCATCAGTTTTAACAACGGGAACATACAACAATCTTTGAATTTTTTTGTAAATCCAACTATCTTTAAATTCCAAACTTTCGTCTAATAATTCATCAAATCTGTTTGAGATTTGACTAATAAACATTGTTTCAAGAGGTTTGCCGGTTTCATCACATTTGTTTGTTTTTAATTCTCCGTTTTCAAAATCTCTAAGAGTATTTCCTGCGGGCAAACCTATTATTTTCTCTAAAAGCTTGCCTGTATTTCCTTTTGCTATTTTTATATCCTTTAATTCATCAATCGTATATAAATCTTTGAATTTTATTCCTATAATTTTTTCTATTTTAGGTATTGCTTCTTGGAGTTTCATTCAAATAAATCTTTAATTTCAACATTAAAAGTTTTAGCAAGTTTCTCAATATTTCTAAGTGAAATATTTCGTTCTGCTCGTTCAATCATTCCGATATATGTTCTATGAAAACCGGACTTTTCAGCTAATTCTTCCTGGCTCCAACCTTTTTCTGTTCGTAATCGGTTTATCTTTTTACCAAACTTTATCAAAATATCATCTTTTTCCATACTGCAAAAGACGTGTTTTGCATACAATAAGTCAACATACAATTAGTAGCATTATTAATTATTAAGAAAATTAACTACTCTAAAATTTCAAGCAGTTGAAAAAATGATACTTATTGTATGTTGCTATTATAATTTTGTTTATCTTTGCAAAAGATTATGATAAATTTATATAGCTATGAATATTATTGCCACAGCAAAGCAGGATTTAATTATTAATAATTCAACATCCTATCGTTCAGAAAACGAAAAAATAGAAATACTTGTTAATGCTTTGAGATTGGTTTCACAAGATGAGGATATAAAAATCAGAAGTATTTTTATTCCGGATAATTGTGAAAAATACGGTTTCTCAGAAGGATATCACAATCTTGGTCAAATGTTACATTTTTTAGCTGATATGTTGGAAGAATGATTAAACCATATTTCAAATCCAAAGACAAAAACTTTTATCTTCTAAAAGGAGATACAATGGATTTATTACCAAAAATCAATCACAGATTTGATATGATTTTTGCAGATCCTCCTTATTTCTTGTCTAATGATGGTTTGTCAATTCAAAGTGGTCAGGTTGTTTCAGTTAACAAAGGAAAATGGGATAAATCTCACGGATTTGACTATGTCAATAATTTTAATCGCAAATGGTTAAAACAAATCCGTGAATTAATGAAAGAAGACGCTACTATTTGGATTAGTGGCACAATGCACAATATTTTTAGTATAGGTCAACTCTTAACAGAATTAGATTTTAAAATTCTTAATATTATAACTTGGCAAAAAACAAATCCGCCACCAAATTTTTCTTGTCGTTATTTTACATATTCAACCGAACAAATTATTTGGGCAAGAAAATCAAAAAAAGTGCCACATTATTACAACTATGAGTTAATGAAACAATTAAACGGTAATAAACAAATGCAAGATGTTTGGAAATTACCGGCAATTGCAAAATGGGAAAAATCGTGCAAAAAACATCCAACACAAAAGCCATTATCAGTATTAACAAGATTGATTTTAGCATCAACAAAACCTGATGCTTGGATTTTAGACCCGTTTACAGGTAGTAGTACAACAGGAATTGCATCAAATTTAGCAAATCGTAGATTTCTCGGAATAGATAAAGAAAAGGCGTTTTTAGAAATTAGTAAATGTAGAAAATTAGAAATTGAAAACACAGACGTTGCTGAACTTTATAAAAATAAAATCAGTGGATTTAATACTCAAAAAGAATTTATAAATTATTTGAGATCAGAACCTAAACCAATAAAAAAAGTTGCACTTGGATTTTGCAGGAAAAAAGATATTCCGAACTTAATAAAAACAAACAAATTTTATTTCCACGCAATTGAACAAAATAATTTTGTGCGAGATTTTCCATCAGAAGTATTTGACGCAAAAGTTTTGTATTTATATAAAGGAGGTCGAGGGAAACCTCTATTTTTTACCGGTCACTACGGAAATATTAAAGATATAAAACTAAAACATAAATCAGAAATTCAAGGAAAGGAAAATTCAAGAACGGAATTTTATTACGAAATAACTCTTGAAAATAATTTTACTTTCGTAGAAAAACAAATAACGAGATTAGACCCGAAAATATTATTTGAAAAAAATGACAAAACAAATAAGGAATTACTTCGTAAATATTTACCTGCAATCTCAACTTTGGATAAAGTAAAAATGAATTTACAGAAAGATAAATATGCAAGCACATAAAGCCATTTTATATACTTAAACAATAATTAAATATGAACGGGAAGAGTATTTTTTATGCAAAGATAATTTTGTTCGGGGAGTATGGAATCATTTTCGATTCTATGGCATTGACCATCCCGTTCACTCACTTTCACGGTGAATTGATATTCAGCGATCCGTATAAATACACCGATCTTGACCTTGCCAACGAGTCGAACCGAATGCTCAGGGAGTATGCTTCATACCTTCGCAAACTAAGCCGGAAAAACGAATGTGTTATGGATATTGATTCTTTTGAAAAGGATATTGAAAAAGGACTTTATTTTGAATCTTCGATACCGCACAGTTACGGACTCGGCAGCTCGGGTGCGTTGGTGGCAGCCGTTTACGATGCTTATGCCAAAGAGAAGATAAACGGAAGTCGCTCGTTAAACTCCTCGGAAATGCTTAAGCTGAAATCTATCTTTGCCACTCAGGAATCATTTTTCCACGGGCGCAGCTCGGGAATAGACCCGCTGAATGCCTATATCAAGTTTGCACTTTTGATTAAAAATAAAAATAAAATTACAAGTGTTACCATTCCGCGAAACAGGGTTGAAGGTGACGGAGCCATCTTTCTTGTTAATACCGGCGGACCTGGAAAAACGGAACCACTCGTTCATCTCTTTCTCGAAAAATGTAAGCTCGAAAAGTATAACAAGGTTATTGTTAATGATTTTATTCCACTTACAAACAACTGTATAACATCCCTCATAAACGGCGAGATAAATAGCTTTTTCGATTATCTCCATCAACTATCCGACATACAACTTAATTATATGAATCCGATGATACCCTATCATTTTCAGGATCACTGGAAAAACGGACTTGATACCGGCGATTACACACTTAAACTATGTGGTTCGGGAGGTGGCGGCTATCTTCTCGGGTTTACCAAGGAGTTTGAAAAAGCCAAAAGATATTTCAAGGATAACGATATCGAACTGATTACGGTTTACAGGAGTTCAAAATTATAAAACGGCACTGGGAAACGCCATTCTATTTATTATAATGTTGCAACTCCACCTTTTCTCCGTCAAAAACAACATAAGAAAAGTTGGTTATCCAGTCGCCAATGCTAAAATATTTTGCCTTACCGCCGATATCGGCAATATTCGGTTTATGGATATGCCCGAAGATAAAATAATCAATATTCTCACCTTTCTCGATAATTGATTCACAAAAACCCGTTATCCTTTTTATTCCGGCACTATTCACTTTCTCCAATCCCTTAATCACATTTGCGACCCTTGACTTCTCGGTCCAATAAAGTCCCATTGCCGTTCCTATATCAGGATGCATCCAACGGAAAAGCCATTGATTAAACTTGTTACGAAATACTTTTTTCAGAAATTTGTATCCGTTGTCTCCCTTTCCAAGACCGTCGCCGTGCCCGAGAAAAAACCTTTTACCTCCAATCTCTTTTATCAATGTATCGGGATAGATTATAATATTCAGTTCCTCTTCAAGATAGTCGAATGCCCAAACATCATGATTCCCACGAAAAAAGTACACCGGGATTCCCGAGTCTGTAATTTCCGCAAGTTTCCCGAACAATCTGACGTATCCCTTTTGAATCACCGTTTTATATTCAAACCAAAATTCAAACAGGTCGCCCATCAGGTATATTTCTGCGGCATCTTGCTTTATTTCATCCAGCCACCGAATAAAGAGCCTTTCACGTTCAAGACTCTCCTTCTTTGATGGAACACCAAAGTGACTGTCGGATGCAAAATATACCTTTTTACCGGGTTTTAACTCTCTCAAAACTCTCTGTTTTAGTACAATTCTTTCAGTTTTTCTATTATTTTACTCAGGTCATTATCTTTGTAAACTATCTTTCGTCTTTTATCAACGATGTAATAAAACGGCAAATCGCCTGATAAATTATACGCTTTTATTACAGGTGAATTCAGAGCGAGCATATCACAACCCTGTATCCACGGCAGTTTATCAAGTTTTATAGCTCCTTTCCACACCTTTTCATTTTCATCGAGCGAAACACCAAATATCTCTATTTTATTATTTCTCAACTCTTTATATATTGAAACAAGAGTTTTGTTATCCTGCCTTGATTTTGCATTCCAGCCGGCCCAGAAATAAACCAGAACATAATCGTTGCCGTTAAATGCAATATCTCTTAGCGAAACGAAACTGCCGGCAGTATCTTTCATAACAATATTGGGAGCCGTCATCCCGGGCATTACCTTTTTCTCAGCTTCAAATCTGTCAAACTTTCTCAACCTTATCTTCTCAACCCTATCGTGATTGTCCAATGCATGCTCATTTTCGGGATATTTAATCATTAATGCACTGTCAAGTTTATGAAAATAATCAAAGTCTTCATCCTCATCAAGTACGTCATTACGACCAAGCTTCCGGTTTAAAACCAGCAAAGTGGCAAGAGAGGAAGGATGTTCTGTAATGAACCTTTTAACATACTTCTTTTGATTATCATAAATAACCTGATAAATGGAATCCAGTTTCTTCTTAACTTTCAAAAAATCAGGCCGATACTGTTCACGAGTGAATACTTTATACAAGGAGTCAATTCTTGCTTTCTGGCTACTCATAAACTCTTCAAACTCAAGAAGTAATTCAGACCCCGGAGAACCTTCCACCGAATAGTTGCTAAGAAATTTAACACTGTCGGATTCCACTCCAACCTTTTCACCTTTGTTAAGCTGCAACACTATATAGCTGTCGGCCTTCTTCGTTTTCAAAAGATAGAAACCATCTTGTTTTTGCACCAATTCGAATTTAAAGCCGCCGTCGTCATCGCTCTTAACCGAGTCAAGCATATTTACATCATGAACCTTTATCTCTTCAAGATAGACATATTCGTCAGGATGAGCCGTGAATTTACCTTTAATTACGGATAGGGGTTTATCTCCTGTCCTGTTGCAGGCAAAAACCGACAAAAGCGTTAATATTGTGAATATTTTGTAATTTATCCTGTTCATTTTTTCATTCGGGTTTTTCCGTTCAATCCACATCCCTCTCCTTTCAGCCAAAAACAAATTTCTTTTAAAATTCTTGCAAAATTAGATTAAATTTTCTTATCTTTGGCGGTATAACTAAAAACAGAATATTGCTTCAATTTATTTTAAAAATATTAAAACACAAAAACAATCAGCTATGAAAACAAAATTCTACTTTTTAGGCATCCTTTTAATCATTGTTAACCAACAAGTTTTCTCACAATGGAAATATAACAACCCTTATCCGTCTTCGGAGTATATTCTATGTATTGATTTTGCCAATAGCGACCTCGGTATTGCAATTGGCAACTATACTCCCATAAGAACCGAAAACGGAGGAGATAGTTGGAAAGAAATTTCACTCGGTGATGAGTTTTATTCGCAACCGAGATATTTTCTTTCCGTATTTTTTGCTGACGAACAAAATGCCTGGATAGTGGGCGACAGCGGATTAATTATTCATTCATCAAACGGCGGACTTGACTGGGAAATTCAGAATAGCAATACAAATAAAACTTTATTTTCGGTTTTTTTCATTGATGAAATGACCGGTTGGGCAGTGGGAGGAGATAAAACGATTATAAATACAACTGACGGAGGAAATACCTGGACAACCCAGTCATCAGGTAATGACGGCTATTTTAAAGATATTTGCTTTGCAGATGCAAACAACGGATGGTGTTGCGGAACCGACGGGATAATTTATGCAACTACAAATGGAGGAGAATTATGGACACCACAGCAAAGCGGGTTAACTTCAACTATCACCAACATAAATTTTGTAGATGAAAATACAGGATGGGCTTTAGATATTACGGATGGTAACAGTAATCTGATAAAAACGGAAAACGGCGGAAACAGTTGGACACAAATTTACAGTTTTAATTCAACTTTAATATTAGATACATATTTTATTAATGAAAATGAGGGATATGTAACCGGCATTGGGAGTACTTTCAAAACAACAGACGGAGGACAATCCTGGGTAGTTGTTAACGAAAATGAGAATACATCACTTTATTCCATTACCGGAATTGATAATACTGTATGGATAGGTGGAATTATCGGTTATGGAAGCTCTAACAATATAGGATCATATATCAGTAGGAGTACCGACAACGGGGTATCTTGGGAGGATTTAAGTTTTAGTCGCCTCAATCCATACACAACAGGATATAATATTTTTTCAGCTGACTTTATAGATGATAATACAGGGTGGATTTTTGCAATAGAAAGCGAGACCTTTAACCTCGCTGTATTTCAAACCACAGATAAAGGTGAGCATTGGGAACTTAAAACTTCGGACAATTCTTTATACTATTTTAGTGATAATGACTTTGTCAACTCAACTGACGGCTGGGGCTGCAACGGATGGATATACCATACTGACGATGCCGGTAAAACCTGGAGCATACAGTACCAGCCTTCACCGTATCCTCCTGAATTGCTGGCGATTGATATGATTGATAATATGACCGGTTGGTGTGTAGGCGAAAACGGGATAATACTTAAAACAGTAGATGGTCAAACATGGAATCCAATATTCGGAATTACGAGTAATGATATTTATGACATTTCATTCATTTCGTCCGATATTGGTTGGATAACAGGTGAAAACGGAATGATACTCAAAACAGTTGACGGCGGAGAAATCTGGTCGCAACAAGTAAGCAACACTTCTTTGAAACTGAAATGTATTACTTTTTATGACGAAGAAAACGGTTGGATTACAGGTGATAATAAAACGGTTCTCCACACTACCGATGGAGGTCAAACTTGGGTACAACAAGAAGGAGACTTTAATGGAGAAATTGAAAAAATTGTTTCAATTGATGAAGAAAGAGCTTGGATATTAACTTTCTCACAAAATGATTTATTCAGCACACTTGACGGGGGGAATACATGGCAAAAGTATTATAAAACTTTCGGTCAAATGAAAGATATCACTTTTACAAGTATCGAAAATGGCTGGATTGTCGGAACAGACGGGTTAATACTGCATACTGAAAATTGCGGAGGACTTGTTAGTGTGAATAATTTCAATTTAAACAAAAGTAACCGAACTTTTTCAAATTTTCCCAATCCGTTTAAAGCGAACACCACAATCCTTTATAGCACAACTGTTCCGGCGATTGTTAATGTAACTGTTTACAACTCTCTCGGAGAAAAAATTACAACACTTTTAAATGAATTTCAAATGCCCGGCAACTATTCGGTCGAATGGGACGGTACCGGATTACCGGCAGGTACCTATTATTGTATAATTGAAAATGAAATAAATACTTCCGTAGTTAAAATGCTTTTGGTTGAATAGTAAATTCAATAGAGTTTTGCAATAGATTTTAAAACAATTTTATTTGGGGATTATCCGTTTACTTGAACAATAAAACCACATGATTGTTATTATGTATTATCAATTAAAATTGTACTAATTATGAAAAAAACACTGTTAACAATTGTAACCGGATTATTTTTTGCGGGTATTTTTACGGTATCATCCGGATTTCAAACGAAAACGACACAAAAGGAAGTTAATCCTCCCGAAGGACTGATAACCATACCCGACAATGTAAATACAATCTTGCAGAATAAATGTTTTGATTGCCACAATTCCAAATCGGAGTCAATGAAAGCAAAGATGAAACTTAAGATTGATCACTTGGCAACACTTAAAAAGAAAAAAATAATCTCAAAGTTGGACAATATTGCAGAAGCAGTTGAAGAAAAGGATATGCCTCCTAAAAAGTTTCTCAAGAAATATCCCGAGCAAGCACTTACCGATGAGGAAGCTAAAACCTTAATTGATTGGGCAAACAATACTGCTGACGAATTAATGAAGTAGCTATGGTACGGAAGATATTTATAATTCTGGTAATAATCTTCGTTGTCATCCAGTTTATCCCTCCGGGGAGGCCTGATAACAATCCGGTAAAAGGCAAAGATTTAATGGAAGTTGCCAATGTACCTCAGGAGGTGGCTTCTTTACTAAAAACATCATGCTACGACTGCCATTCTCAACAGATAACATATCCCTGGTATTCGTATGTGGCTCCTGTTTCATTTCTTGTATCCCGCGATGTTAGAGAAGGCCGTAAAAAGCTGGATTTCGGACACTGGGGCGACCTGAAAAAGAGAAAACAGATAAAAGCCCTGGACGAGATATCGGAAGAGGTTGAATCGGGCGAAATGCCGATGAAGATTTACCCGATAATGCATCCGGATGCAAGACTTTCGGATGCTCAACGCCAACAGATTATGGATTGGTGTGAATCCTATTCCGATGAAATTTTAAACTGAGAAATAGCTTAAAATAAACCTGCAAGTAATTTTTCGGCAGTTAAACCTGAATTATCCCTATTTTGAAAACCGTTTAAGGCATCTTCAACGGATGATTCGTTATGCGATACACCGACGAGAATCTCTTTCAGATTATTACTTGTTTCTACATCAATCCCGTAACCGGAGATTGTAAGATTTTTAATTATTCCATTATGCACTTCTACCGTTATTTCAACTTTGCCGGATTCCACTTCAACCGTATTATTTAATGTATATTTGGGAGAGTAACCGAAATTCCAGCTCCATCTCGAATATTTATCTTCAGCAAGTTTCTCAATACCCGAAATATCTTTTTCGGATAAATTATAAAAGGCTGCATCCTTCTCTGTTTCAACGATAAAGCCGGTAATTTTATCTTTAAATTCCTCAATAGTAACCGGTAACGGGAGTAAATCCAAAATATTTATAACCTTACTTCTGTTTGATTTAACAGCTTTATCGGTAAATCTTCCTTCTTTAACCTTAATGGCCTTATTCAGGAAGGTCAAATCGGATGAAAAAAGCAGTGTCCCATGATGTAAAACCCTGTTTTTGTAAACATGCTCGGCATTGCCCGAAATCTTTAAACCGTTTACACGAAGATCATTTTTACCCTCAAACCGTGCAGGAACACCAATGTCATTCAGCACTTCAACGATAGGAGTTGTAAATCTTTTAAAATCCACCAGTTTACCCTTTTCACCTTTACGGATAAATGAAAAGTTAAGGTTTCCCAAATCGTGAAAGACAGTACCGCCACCCGATATTCTTCGTACCACCGGAATGGAATTTCGTTTCACAAACTCGTAGTTTATCTCGGCTAATGTG
>JALSSR010000129.1 GCA_026984135.1 Bacteroidales bacterium | reverse complement strand
AAAAAAATTAAAAACACGAAAACTCAAAAGACTAAACGGAAACAAAAATGACATTGTTGTAGTGTAGGCCGAGCGTGGTAACTCTGTTCATAGTGGTTGTAATCATCTGTGCCGGAGTGGAAAAATGGTGGAATCCGATCCTTTTTTGCAAAAAACCACATAAATTGTTTGGATATTAACAAATACTTTCATATAATTGCAAACGAAAAGAAAAAATTCAAATGCCGTGAAACATTTCATAGCCGATATAATGGAACCATACAAAGGAAACGGACTTCCTCCTTTTGAAGAGTTGAGGGGGGAGGCACACCTGGCGTTTTCTTGTAAATATATGGGCCTGTTTTTCCTCCGTAACCTATGATACGACACACAATAACAATATACATCTTAAAAAATGTTCAATACATTTTTTGTGCAAAAACAAGTTCATCCGGCATCGCCCGTCCGGGCGGAGAGCGTTGCAGGTTGTCATTTTTCAGGATGATTTCCTCCGCTATCCGTTATACCGGGAAGGTATGGGACGGGCAGTAAAATGAATGGATTTTTGTTTTCTGTTAATTTTAAAATTTTTTGAGATGAAAAATCAAATTATTGAAAAAATATTACTATTAAGTATTGTTTTTGTTATTACTATTATTAGCATACAGGTTGTTCAAGGAGTAGAAGGAAGTACTAATACTGGAGTTGAAATTAAAAATTGTAAAAATATTGATGGTGGTGGGTTCCCTTGGTTCAAACGTGTTTGTGCTATTTGTAAAGTGAGATTCACATCAATGTCAGGAGACGGCACTTGTTATACTTCAGGAAGTTCTGATTAAAACCATATTCTTTTTAAATAATGTGATAGGGGGCTGTTAAACAAAAAAGATGCTTTAATGATATTATAATTCTTAAAATTTATTGTTTCAAATATTATTGCCCCCTTATTTTTAAAATATAAATTTTTTAATGAAGTATTCGTCAAAATATATCGAACAATTATTATTATTACTTCTATTATTATTAAGTACTTGTAATTCGGATAATATATTTTCAGACAAATATTATAGAGAATATATGAGTCATTTTTCTGACATAAACGGAAAGGTAATAATATTCCCAAACCAGTTAAAAAATTATAATGATTATAAAAATTATAAAAATATTAAGAATCAAAAAGTCATTATTTGTATCGGATATATGAATTGTAGTCCCTGCATAATTAGATTAAAAGAAGTTGAAAAATTTCACAATAATTTTCCAGATATTCCAATTCTTTATATTGTTTTAGGAGAAGAAAATGATTACTTTAAAAATCAAGTTCGTAAAAATAATTTCACATTTACAATTTTACACGATAGATTCTCTGATTTTATTAAACTAAACGGTTTGGAAAATTATACAAAATCTGTTTTCTTAATTAATGAGAAAAGTGAAATAATATTGGTAGGTGAACCGTTTCATAATAAAATAATTCAAAACTTTTATACGCGTTTTTTTTATGAATAGAGTTATTCGTTTCCATTTAATATTATCTTTAAGTGTTTTCAGCCTGCTAAGTTGCACTCGAAACAATTGTAGTAAGCCAATAAAGATTATTAAAAACTTCCCACGCATCGAATCTTTAAAAGGCAGTGACATACCGGAGATAAAAAATGATTTTTTTGCACTTCAGATGGGGTTAATTGACAGTTTGTTAATCTTATGTGATTATGAAAACAATCCACATTTTCATATTTATCATTTACCTGATTTTGAAAATTTAGGAAATTTCGGAAAGCAAGGCAAAGGCCCCACGGATATTAGCTCTCCTGTTTTCTGGGGACAAACAAAAAAAATTGATAACTCATATTATATGTGGTTTTTTCAAATGGATTTAATGAAGCAAACTTACATTAATATTTTTAAATATATAAACGACGGCAAAAGCACTCCAGAAAAAACCATTGAAATGCCTCCTGAAATAGATATGTCGGTAAACATTATAACCCTCAATGATTCGATAATGATTGGGACAGGTTCCGGAGCCAAAGGTGAATTCTTTGTTTATAATATAAATAGCGATTTTATTAGATGGCAACAGTTTGACCTATGTGGTACAAGCAGTAAATTTGCCGAAATACTCAAAAATAATAACCTTTTGAGTGAATACAGGTTGGGTAAAATTAAAATAAAACCCGATAAAAGCAGATTTGTAAAATCTTACATATATTCTCCGTTTATTAATATTTATGACGAAAATACAAAATTGTTATTCTCAATTGGAAAAGACAAATACTCTATACCTGAAATAAATAAAAACGGTGAGTTCTCGCAGGAATCGGAAATTTATTACTCAAATATATTTCTATCAAATAACTTTATATATGCCCTCAATCAAAATTGCAAATTGAAGGAAATGAATAATAGTAAAGATGTTGAAATAGAAGTTTTTGACTGGGACGGTAATGCCGTTTGCAAATACAGATTAAATGAAGGAATTATAGCATCGGGGGCATTTGTTATTGACGAAATAAATAATATGATATACACAGTTTATCCAAAAAATGACAGCAGCTATTATAGCAGATTTATTATTAATAATGTAAAATTCTAATAATTATTATGAAAAGGTACTATTTGAGTATTATTTTTTTATTAATTTTTTTAAATATTATATTATCTGTTAAGATTAAAAATATTTCAAATAAATTAGGTAAAGAAAATGAATTGGCATTATCCAAAAAAGTTGCACAGAGCTTTTTATTCACATTAAATAGTTCATTGTATACTGCAAATGGATTTATCCCAGATGAAACCAATTTAAATATATTGGAGGACTATTGCACTTCTATATTAACAAAACTTCCAATAAAATAGAATTTTTATATTTATGAAAGACTTCATTCGAAATATTATTATTAGTTTGTTTTTCTGCAGCAATTTATCCGGTCAAACTATTAATCTAACGGGTATAATTAATGATAATACGGGGAAGCCGTTGGAAATGGCAAATATAATGGTGTTGAATCATTTTTTTGGAACAACATCCGATAGTAACGGATATTTTGAACTGACAGTTCCCCAATCATTAAAAAACGATACGGTTGTGTTCTCATATATGGGTTATCATTCAAAGCATATTTGCATTTGTGATTTAAAAAACAAAATAACTTTGAAACCGCTGGTAATCCTATTACCGGAAGTTTATGTTCAAGCCGATAGCATTCAACTGAGCAAACAAATTATTGTGAATAAATTTAAAAAAAGAAAATGCTATATCAAATATTCTGCCGATTCTGTAAATAATAAATTCTGGATTCCATTTCGACCTAAGCAGCCAACAATTGAAGCTATCTATTTTCCTTTTAATAATAATTACAAGAATAAAAAGATTAAAGAGATTAGGTTATACCTTTCTACATTCATAATTCCCTCATTATTCAGACTAAGAATATTTTCCGCAAATAAGAATAGGAAACCTGACTATGACCTTCTCACGGAACCTGTTGAAATTAAAGTAAAGAAAAACAGATCATTAGTCACTATTAATCTCGAAAAATACGACTTGACATTCAATAAAAACGGTATTTTTGTAGGTATTGAACTGTTAGTTATTCCTGAAAACAAATCAACATTTAAATATGATTCCGTTGAATACACAATTTACTCCCCCTATTTAAATTATATCAATACAAGAGATAAAGGTTTGTCTTGGATCTATTCTGCCGGCAAATGGACTAAAGATGAGAGTATTGCACCTCTATTTGACAAAAGAAATAAAAAAATGTATTATAAACCTGCCATCACATTACTGTTATATTAAAATATGTACATTTAACGTTTCTGCAATAATATAACTAATCTGCGGCAGACTA
Organism: Bacteroidales bacterium; assembly: GCA_026984135.1. Lineage (GTDB taxonomy): Bacteria > Bacteroidota > Bacteroidia > Bacteroidales > JAADJA01 > JAADJA01. Next base: position 10,093 of record JALSSR010000129.1, on the reverse strand, counting down.
GGTGGCTTTTTCGGATTTTGGCGGTGGTATAAAGCGCAGGATAATCCGAAAATAAACTGATACTGAACGAGAAAACACGAATACTCTATATCATTCAGAATTTAGTCAGCAAGGTATAAAAATTCACCATAGTAAAGTTTATGCGTTTAGTATAAATATTATGGGATTTGTAATCCCTAACAGCCGGGATTTGGATAAATAATACTCAATGCTCAATAAAATTGAGCAATTTTCAATCCGCTGCAACCTTTCTTATGTGGAATTGGTCTAAATAACAAAATCACTCTTCTTTTTAAGAGAGAATCCCAAAGTGATCGAGTTCGAGATTTATTTTTTTACTAAACTGCAGTGATTGGAGTAGCTGCATAACTCACTAATTTAGAATAAGATGAGAACAAAACTATCTTTACTGATTTTAATGGCGGCATTTGCCGTTACAACAGGTGCCCAAAATGTCGGGAGATCTCAAAAAGCAACATTTTTCAAACAGGCTGATTATGTTAAAGTCGTACCGTCCATTGCAAAACAAATTGCATCCGGAGATTTTATTCCCGCCAAAGACATTGCAAAAGAGTTTAATCCGAAAAAAGTCGGGCCCAACAAACCCGTTCCTGGAAAAGGATTACCAAACGGTAATGATCCTTTATGGAAAAAACAACAAAATGTTACAAAGGTTAAAGGCAAGGAACCCATTTTAACCTTTGAAGCCGCAAGTGCCAATGCCACTCCAACCGACCCTACAGGCGCCGTCGGGCCAAACCATTTCGTTAATGCGTGGAATTCCTCTTTCAGGATTTGGGATAAGGAGGGAAATCCTCTTGTGCCCGCTGCCGCACTCGGAACAATATTAAGCGGTAATGCCGGCGACCCCATAGTTATGTACGATCAGTTTGCAGACAGATTCATAATAACCGAGTTTTATTCCAACGGTTTCGGAATGGCTGTTTGTCAGGGCTCAGATCCTGTGAATAACGACTGGTATCTTTATCAGTTCAATACAAATGTTTTTCCCGATTATCCCAAGTTTTCGTTATGGTCAGACGGATATTACATAACTGCCAATAAAAATTCCGGTTCAGCCGGAACAAGTGAAGTGGTTTTTGCGGTTGACAGAGATAAGATGCTTGTGGGTGATCCTTCGGCCTTGATGATAGGATTTCCACTACCCGGAATTACCACAAGCGGTTTTTACAGTCCACTCGGTTTTAATGTTACGGGAAGCACCATGCCACCTCCCGGAGATGCACCCATTGTTTATATGCAGGATGATTCCTGGAGTGGAGTATCAACAGACCATTTGAAAATCTGGAATATAAATGTTGATTGGAATACTCCGGCAAACTCGGAGATATCCGATCCTCAGATTATAAATACGGAACCTTTCGACGGTTTATTCGACGGAGGTAGCTTTTCGAACCTTCCGCAGCCTTCCGGTCCCGATATTGACGCTTTGCAGGCAACAATAATGTATATGGCTCAATATAGAAGATTTTCCGGTCACAATTCGGTTGTTTTCAACTTTGTGGTTGACCTTGACGGTAACGACGATTATGCAGGGATACGCTGGTATGAATTACGTCAGACAAACGACGGCGACCCCTGGGAAATATATCAGGAGGGTACATATTCACAACCCGACGGACACAGTGCTTTTTCGGGTAATATGTGTATGGATGTGAACGGAAATATAGGACTGGCATATACAACCGTCAGTTCATCGCAATATCCTTCGTTAAGATTTACGGGACGCTTTGCTTCAGACCCTTTGGGAACGATGACCATCGAAGAGGAGAGCTTTGCCGAAGGTACAACTTCCGACCCGGCTAACAGATATGGCGACTATGCTCAAATGACCATTGACCCGACAGACGATAAAACATTCTGGACTATCGGCGAATATTTTAACGGCGGCCCGAGAAAGAATCAGGTGGGTGTTTTTAAAATAGCTTCCGATTTTGCCAACGACGTGGGTGTTATCAGTATTGATTCCCCCACAAGCGGAACCTTATCGGCTTCGGAAGACATTACGGTTACCGTTAGAAACTTCGGTATAGACGAACAATCTAATATTCCCGTAAATTTCAGCATCAACGGCGGAACTGTTGTTAGTGAAATTGTGACAGGTCCCATTGCACCAAGCGAAAATATGCAATATACCTTTACTGCAACCGGTGACTTCTCCACTATGGGCGAAACCTATGAAATTAAGGCGTTTACAGAACTTTCAGGTGATGAGAACCCCATTAACGATACCATTTCGTCGCAGGTAACATATCTCTTTCCTGATGATCTCGGCATCAGTGCTATTTCTACTCCGGTATCCGGGAGCGGACTCGGCATGGACGAGGTTATTACGGTCACAATTGAAAATTTCGGAGGTGAACCTCAATCCGACTTTGATGTCACTTATGTTGTCAATGATGCGGATCCGGTAACGGAAACGGTTTCAGAATCCATCAACGCTACAGAGACTTTGAGCTACTCCTTTGCAACCACAGCCGACTTTTCAATGCTCGGAGATTATGACCTTACCGTTTCAACATCGTTGCCCGGCGATTATGACACTTCAAACGACACGATGAATATGGTTATAACTCACGAAATGTGCCAGCCGGAAGCCGACTGTTCATACGGTGACGGCATCCAAAGCCTTATTTTGGCGGAGATATCCAATAGCTCGGGTTGTGATCCCGACGGTTACGGCGATTATACAGATTTGACGGCAACCCTCGACCAGGGTAGCTCCAACGACTTGACAATTACCACGGGATACGGAAGCCAACACGTCAGGGTGTGGGTTGATCTTAACGACAACTTTGTCTTTGAACCGGAGGAAATACTTATCAGTGATTTTGAAATAGCCAACGGACAAGGCTCGGGGACATACACGGAAACCACAAACCTTGATATACCTGCCGATGCTCCTGCCGGCGAACATTTGATGAGAATAAAAACCAACTGGAACGCTCCCGTACCGAACGACCCTTGTGAAGCATCAAATTACGGTGAAACGGAAGACTATACCGTAAATATTGTGGTACAAACAGGAATAACGGAAATTTACGAACCCAATGAATTGATAATCTATACAATGGGAAATAATCGTTTTTCTTTGAATTTCAATGCCGTAAATATAAGCGAACCGTTGAAAGTAACCGTTCACGATATTCAGGGACGTACTTTAATAAATAACAGGGTGGAAAATATTGACGGAAAGTATAAATATGATTTTGATATGTCGTTTACAACTCCCGGAATTTATTTGGTGCGACTCGGCTCCGATTCATTCGGAAAAGTGAAAAGGATAGTTGTAAGATAATCTCACTAATAAATGCCGGATAATAGCTCAAATCAGGGGCCGTTGTCCGGCACTCTCATAACTGCTAATGGGAGCGTAATCAGTAGTTTTTGTTCAATTACTCCAATAATCTATAATTATTTACCAGTACGGATGCAGATATATGTAAAAACTTCTCCAGTTTTCTAATCATATCAACCGTCAATCTTTTTTTTCTATTCAGTATTTCAGAAACCCTACTTTTCCCCCCAATGATACCAACCAGGTCTTTTTGTTTAATATTCATCTCTTCCATTCTTATTTTAATAGCTTCTATCGGGTCGGGTGCTTCAATCGAGAAATGTTGATTTTCATAATTATCAATTAGCAACGATAATACCTCAGCTTCGTCCCCTTCCGGTGTATTAGGTGTTGCATCAAAAATCACTTCAAGTCTTTCCAGTGCTTTTTTGTAATCCTTTTCCGTTTTTATAGGTCGTATTTCCATATTTTTATTATTTAAACTAAATTAGCATCTATTTTATCATATTCGGAATGAGTTCCGATAAATTTGATAAAAGCCCATTGCCTTATATAATTAAATTTTACAATTAATCTGTATGAATTACCTTTTATATTGAATACCACTCTATTGTTTTGTAAAATAGTAGCATTTGCGTATGTCTCTTTAATTTCATTCGGAGTTTTCCAATTTGATTTCTTGACGGTTTCATACCATGTTTTTAAATACTGTTCACTATCGGAATGCTTTTCCCAAAATTCCCTTAAAGTCCTTTTCGCAATTATTCTTTTCATTTAAGAAATATCAACTTTGATGCAAAGATATCAAAAAGTTCTTAATACACGAACTTTTTTAATGTTTTTAACAAATTATTAATGCAAATTCCAACTTTATTCCTGAAATATATCCTGCTAACTGTTTTCAAATCAATTTGAGTATATAATTTCAAAACTTCTCCCAAATGGGTTTTATTCCAACTCAAAATTCATAACCTTATTTCCGGCACAGGTAATGATATTAGTTTTCCCGTCATTATTCAAGCTGCCGGCAAGGATAGTGGTTGTGCCCGAAATGTTTTGGCCGGTAAATGCAGGCCCATTCTTATCAAAAACATATACCTTTTGAGATGCTGCGTCCGTTACGGCAAGATATTTCTTGTTTCCAATTGTAAAAATGACAGGCTGTACTGTAATTTTGTTGTCGAAAGAATAACTCAAAAGCTCTTTTTTGAATTTATTGAATACCGTAATTTTTTTGTTGTCAAGATAGATAAAGTCTTTTGAGTTATCACCGTTAAAATCTTCATAAAGGAAAAAGTGGTCGGGAGAATAGTTGCCGAAGAGTGTTGTTTTAATCTTTCCTTTTGCAGTGATATAAGTTAACTTACCGTTTTTATCGGTTGTGAGGAAGATACCTTTTTTACTGTTTGTTTCATTTTTATAAAACCTTGAATTTTTCGCACGTGCAAAATTCTTTTTAATTTTTATTCTCGTCTCTCCCCGCCTGTTTGTAATCGTAACATTTTGGTTTTCATCCGTAACCAGCAGATAATCTTTATTCCCCGCCCTTATGTATTCCACAGGATAGGGAACGGTTTTTTTCATTTGGATTTTGTTCCAGCCTTCCACCTCCTCACCCTTTATGTTATAATCGTAAATTCTGTTATCTTCAAGGGCAAGCATAAGGCGGTACTTGCCGTCGTTGTCATAATCAAAGACAGATAGTCCGTTGGTTGCGGAAGTTTTAAGCCTGACGGGATAGCCGGTCACCTCATTCCCAAGCAAATCAAAAAGATAAAGATAATTTTTGCTATTGAAAAGATATTGAAATTTCCTGTTTTGATAGTAGTCAATCATAAAAATGTCGCTTTGGGATGCCTCCCGCAGTTTCTTTTTCCACTTCACAAATCCCTGATTATCTATCAGGTATATATTATTACTCCTATCAAATACAACAATATTAAGTTTTCCCGTTCTGTGGTTTCTAATAAAATATGGTTTCCCCGATATCTCATCATCTACCTCGACTTCCCAGTTTGTGGGCTTTTCTTCCTTGTAATCGGGATTGTATTTCAGATAGGCATTGGTGTAATACATTTTGTTTATATAACTGAATTGTATGGCAAAACCTTCAAGGGTGGTTATCGTTGCAATATTTCCGCTGATTACTGATTGCAAGTTTTCCGACAACAAGGGTTTGATAGCGGCAGAGGAATTTTTTACATTACAGTAGAGATATATGTTGGAACTTTCCGATATATTATCTGAAAATTTTTGATAGTTAAAATTCAGCGCAAGGGTTTTCCTGATATAAAAGGAGTTTATCAGATGCATCAGGCTCTCAGGGCTGTTTGCAAATACAATATAGTCTTTAATAGCTACATAATAGTTTTTTTTAACGGGAGAAAACCAGGGACCGAAAAGCGATGAAAGTAATTCCGGGATATCAATACGCCTTATTACATACTCATTATAGCTGCTTTCGTAGTTCTGCTTCCGTTTAGACTTTTCAGCAACCTTATTGCCTATTATATTTAGTAATTCTTCGGCGTTCTTAATATCGTTTGTATGAAAAAATGCATAGCAGCTACCCTCCGGGTTATTTTTACCGGAAATAATTGCAATACCGGTCTCATTTGTAATCCAGGAGAAAAACTGTTTTTGAAGACTTATGCCGTATTTTGTATTTTTCTTCTTCAGTTTCTTCTCATAATCGGATAGTCTGCCTGTGTTTTTAAGATAGTTTTTATATCCTGTAAGATACTTTCCATAGCTTCCGAAGCTAAGGTCAAGAAAAAGGGATGTGTTATAAGGCAGTATTTCGGGAGCTTTAACAGGTTGCGGCTCCTGACTGAAACAAGAAAGATACTGCGCCAGTGAATCGGGAGCTGTCGTGTATCCGTTAAATAAAATTTCATCCCGTTTAATAATTAGGTCAGTCTCTGTCCATTGCCCGAAATTCGACAGGCTGCCGGTAACATTTACAGTATTTTCATTTAAAATAGCAGATTTTAATTTGTCTAACTCTTTATAATTTACATAAATATTGGCATCTACCTTTTTACCTGCCGTTTTTTTGAGTTTCGAATAAACCGGATCATTCTCAAAGTAGCCGTTAGAATTCAGGGTTGCAACGGATTCTCTGAGAAGAGCATTTTTAAAACTACCGATTAAAAGTCCTTTGTAAAAAGTGAAATAAAAGGGGCTATTACCGCCCTGAAAATAAATTTCATTGATTGCAGCACCGGCATATTCCTCTTTGCTTAACTTAATGCTAAAGATGTCTGCTAAAGATTCAACAGGGCTATCACTGATCTCGCGGGGTATCCTGACAATAAAAAGCAGGCCGGGATCTCCCGAATCACCTTTGTGGAGCGAAATAATCATTTTATGATTACAAAAAATATTGCATACTTCCGGATTATTATTTGCAACAGAGTCAAAGAATAAAAGCTGATTGTTAATACTATTTATATCCGCAATAGCCGAAAATTCTTTCCACAGATCCGAGCTATTTGTTAGTTTACTGGCTGTTGAAACCGGATTACTTAGTTCGATGATAAGTGCTGAAGTTTCCGGAACAGCCGCTATACAACTCATCGAAGGGTTTTTGAAGACCTTGTAATACTTATATCCGAAATAGCTGCCGGCTACCAGAATCAATAAAATTATTGCCGCAATTATATAATGCTTGATGCCAGACATTTTTTCATTTTTCAATCATCAGCAAAAATAAAAGAAATATTAATTAAAGATAAACTAATTCTTAACAGGTTTTACATTATGATTTTTTTTAATCCGGCAAAATTTTCAAAAGTTTATTACGTTTGTACTCTGAAATTACAAACTATTTTATGAAGACAGGGTTACGGATACTAATAGCGTTTTTTCTTACTGCATTCTTTATCCTTACCGGATACGGCCAGAGAATAAAGGGTTACGGCATTGCGGGAATGAACCTCACTCAGATTGACGGTGACGAAGTTTACGGATTTAAAAAGATCGGCTTCAACGGCGGTCTTGGTGCTACCTTCCCGTTTAACAAAAACTGGTCTGTCAGTCTTGAGGTACTCTTCAGCCAGCAGGGTGCAAAGCAAAAACCACAATATAATGATGTTCATATCCCCGACAGCACAATAGTTGGCGATGATACAATATATTTTGATAATGTTTTCAACGGTGCATATAAGCTAAATTTAAACTATGTAAAAGTGCCGGTATTAGTTCAGTACACCGATCGCGACAGGATTACCGCCGGAGTTGGTTTTTCATACGGCCAGCTTGTTGGGATTAAAGAGTGGGAACACGACCGCCGGGTGGAGTCAACAACGTTAAACAGCGGCACTTATAATAAAAATGATGTTGAAGTTCTTGTTGACCTGAGATTCAGAATATACAAAAGTCTGAAATTCAATATTCGTTACTCTTATTCCATTTTCAAAATCCGTACACGTGACTTTTATGACTGGTATGGCGAATATGTTACAACCCGCGACCAATACAATAGTGTTTTGGCATTCAGGTTTATCTACGTCTTTAATGAAAAGCCGACAAAACCCGTTGACAAACAAAACAGCGGCTCCGGATTCTAACCGTTTTTTACGGAAGAAAATATTATTCTTAGTTTTGCACAAAATTCAAGTTTTATGTCACAATATTTAACCTGGGATTTCTTGTGGAAGTTCGTGAAGTTCGGAGTTGTCGGATTCTCAGGATTATTTGTTGATTTCGGAACGACATACGTTTTTAAAGAGTGGTTCGGGGTGCCTAAATATCTTGCAAATGCAATAGGCTTCACCTTTGCGGCAACAACAAACTACTTCCTGAACCGTGTATGGACATTCCACAGTCACGACCCGAAAATAGGTCTCGAATACACACAGTTCTTACTGATATCATTAATAGGTCTCGGAATCAACACACTGATACTCTGGACACTTGTCAGCAAACACAATAAGCATTTTTATCTTTCCAAACTGTTTGCCATAGGAGTTGTTACCATCTGGAATTTTCTGGCAAATTATTTTATTACATTTTCATAAGTACGAACAACTTCTTTATTTGTAAATTCCTTTTAAAAATTTTGAGATACTACTATAATTTTATACTTTAGTTTTCCCGTTCTTCCTCAGGAAGAGAACGAACTTTGGCTACTATTGATCCTTTGTTAAAAAATAAATGAGAAATGAAGCAAAAAAAGAGGGTTTTTCAAAATCAAGTACGCCCTCTATTGACGAAAATACCAGTATGTACGTTGATATATATTTGTATCCCTGACTTCAAAATATCGGTTTTGAAAAAAGGTTCCGGTCAAGAAACGGCATTCTCAATATCCGGGTTAATAGCAAAAAATCCGGCAGACCGTTTCCTGCCCGCCGGAAAAAATTTGGATATTATACCGCTTTTATTATAAAACCAATTGAATTGCGGTATATCTTCGACTATGACAGGTTTGACAAAACCTTATCAGTCTCACAATATTTGCGAAGATACAATTGAAAGAACGTATTGTAAAAATCTTATTCCGGTATTTGCGAACTCACTCCTTCATTTTGAATATAGAGTTCATTTTTATCTTGGTTTGTTACTTGCCCGTTCATATTAAGGTCGGCAGATCTGTAACCTGCCGTACCGGCCTGACCCTGCCAAACAGTTTTGTCGGCATCATCAATAGCTCCGTCACCATTGGCATTACCTGCCGTCATCCCGTATGCACCTCCCCCGAGGTTTTTCTGTCCCGAATTATAAGCCTGACTTGCAGATGTTGTGAAGTCGTAGCTGTATTTTCCGGCGGATTTATTCAATTCATTTGCCGAGAGTATTCCGAGGTGATTACGGTGATATATTACAACATAATTATTGGTGTCGCTACGGGTATTGAACTTCAAATTCGAAGTTGAGCCGTCAAGGTCAACAATGGTACCGTCATTAAGTACAAATGCAGCATAACGCGAACTTATGGCTCCGGCTGTTGCGGAAGTTGCATTACCGGCATTTCGTGTTTCCAGCAACACCCAGTCAACAATATTTGCATTGGGTATGGAAACAACACTTTCGTTACCCGCATAATTCCACGGAGCAACATTAAAAGGCTGGCTTAACGGAAGGTCCCCCGCCGCATTTAGTATTGTGCTCATTTCAGTTCCGTCATACGGACCTTCAAGAAATGCTTTCAAAGATACTTCCGAGACTTCAAATGAACTGATATGAAACAGTGAACCGCTATTGTTTTCATCCTTAATGCTCAGGTAAAGGTCGTGACTACCGGCTGAAACACCTGAAACATCAAGATTTACGGTTGTATCAATTACATGTCCCGCAACCAACGGAACATTAACTCCGTTTCCGAATGTGGGATCGGGATCAATAAAATATTCCATCGAAACAATATCGGGATAGGATGCCTGGCTTACCGGAGGTTCCGGGATGAACACCTTCATTTCGGAATAGTGCGTCAAACTCCACTTTTCATCTGCATCTTTCGTGCGAAAATAGGCAGTATGAAAACCGGGCGACAACGCCGAAACATCAATGTCGAAATCGGTGTCGGTTATTGTATCGGCGGTGATGGAAATGGGTGTGCCGTTTCCAAAGCCGGGATCGGTGTCGAAATAATACTCTATTGCCGTTATGTCGGAAATTGTTCCCGGAACGGAAGCAGGGATTTCAATAAAAACTTTTTGAACCGAATAGTGTGTCAAACTCCACTTTTCATCTGCATCTTTCGTGCGAAAATAGGCAGTATGAAAACCGGGCGACAACGCCGAAACATCAATGTCGAAATCGGTGTCGGTT
>JALSSR010000128.1 GCA_026984135.1 Bacteroidales bacterium | reverse complement strand
ATTTCTTTGAGAACAAATACCGCTTTGCTATGTACGTCGGAAAGTTCAATTCGATCTATAATTTATTTCCGGGCCTTAACAATTAATCCCGTTCCCGTTTTATGAGTTAATATAACATCAAACCAGTTTAATATCAGCGAAAAAGGAAATGTTAAAAGATAGTAAAACGGTAACAAAACAAAAAATACTTTTGAAGCATTAACCATCAATATCGGATATTTCATAGAGAGCCTCCACGAAATTTTTCCGGGTGTTCCGTAATTATAATATGCTTCGGTATGCGAAAAACCTGCACCTTTGAGTTTTTCCTGTATTTCACCGATATTATATCCGTCTCTGACATGCTCGTCAATAAAAGAGCCGTTTTCATGGTCGTGATCGTGAACATCGGAACCGCCCTGGTCGGAAGGTGTTGATATCAGCAACATTCCACCCTTTTTCAATGAAGCATTGAAGTTTTTAAAAACCTCCACATCCTCAAGAATATGTTCCATAACATCAACCGAAAGAATCAAATCATATGCTTCCGGCTTCCTGTATTTTACAAGATCGGCAACAGCAAAAGAGACATTTTTTCTTCCAATCCGGCTAAAAAACCCGTTACAATCCTCTATTTGCTCATTTTTCACATCCACACCCGTTATTTTCCAGTTTTTATTCATTGACGAAATAAAAAATACATATTGCCCGAAGCCTGAGCCTGCATCCAGAATATTCAAATCATCGCCCTTTCCTTTTGCCCACTTTCTTATCTCCTTTTTAATATGCCAGGTTCGTAAAAGTAACAAATCTAACAGTCTGTAGAAAAGCTTCCTTAAAAATGGTGTTTTGTTAAAAACATTACCGAGACTTTTTTTTATCGGATCGTATTGCATATTGTTTTACTTATCAATTTATTAACTAATCTGTTTATGTGAAATTTTACGCTTCACTACCGGGATACACGTCCGTTGTATCTTTACTTTCCATATACCCTATAGAGTTACTCATCCAGTAATTTTTCTATATTTTCGATATAATCCAGCGAATCATCGTGAAAAAACTTCAAATCCGGAACTGTCCGTACCTGTTTACCTATTCGCTGCCCCAGTTTATACCTAATCTCTTTGGTATGTATCCTTATATTTTCTATCAAACTATCCTTATCTTCAGTAGCAAAAAGACTCAGATATACCTTTGCAATTGCAAGGTCGCGTGTAACCTGAACCTTTGTAACGGTTATCATTGCACCTCCAAACAACCTGCCGGTTTCCCTTTGAAATATTTCACCAAGGTCGCGTTGAAGTAACCTTGCCACTTTACTTTGTCTTGTCGTTTCCATAGTGCAAAAATAATATTAAAATTAACTAAAGAGGTGAATATTAAAAAACCACCCGACATTTTTCATACTTTTGCGCACATAAAAAATTTTATTAATGAAAAGTGTTTGTGTTTTTTGCGGTTCAAGTACGGGCATCAGGGATTCTTACAGAGAAAATGCCGGGTTACTCGGAAAAGTGTTGACTGAAAATAAAATCACCCTCGTTTATGGAGGAGGAAATGTGGGATTGATGGGAATTATTGCCGATGCTGTGATCGAAGCCGGTGGAAAAACAATAGGAGTAATGCCAAAGAGCATTGCCAAACTTGAATTGGCTCACAACAATCTCACGGAATTATATCTCGTGGATACAATGGCTGAGCGAAAAGAGATGATGGCCAAGTTGTCGGATGCTTTTATTGCAATGCCGGGAGGATTCGGAACTCTGGACGAACTGTCGGAAATACTGACCTACAACCAATTGAGAATATGTGACAAACCCTTGGGGCTTCTGAATGTTGATGGCTATTTTAACGGGCTTCTGAACTTCTTCGACCACGCCGTCGGCGAAGGTTTTGTAAGAAAAGAACATCGAAAAAATGTTATTACGGCTGATAATCCGGCAGAATTGTTAAACAACCTTGAAAAGTATCAACCCGTTCATATCGGCAAATGGATAGAAGATATTAAAGTGGAAGCGGAGAATTAAGAGGTTTGGAGGTTTGGAGGTTTGGAGGTTTGGAAGTTTGGAAGTTTGGAGGTTTGGAAGTTTGGAGGTTTGGAAGTTTGGAGGTTTGGACAGAATAAAATATTGAATCAATGATAATAATCGGAATAACGGGAACCCTCGGAGCAGGAAAAGGCACCATTGTTGATTATCTTGTAAACAGTAAAGGGTTTGCACATTATTCGGTCAGGAAGTTTCTTCTTGAGGAGATAAAAAAGAGGGGCTTGCCTGAAAACAGGGACAGTATGGTTATAGTTGCCAATGACTTAAGAGCAAAAAACTCTCCTTCCTATATTACCGACGAACTTTACCGGCGAGCTGTTAAATCGGGCAAAAATGCAGTGATTGAAAGCATCAGGACTCCCGGAGAGATAGTATCTTTAAGAAAAAAGTCTAACTTCTTCCTTTTTGCAGTTGATGCAGACCCGAAGATACGTTACGAAAGGATTAAAAAAAGAAATTCGGAGACGGATCATATTGACTTTCTGACTTTTATTCAAAATGAAAAACGCGAAATGAGCTCCGACGACCCAAATAAGCAAAATCTTAAAAAGTGCATTGAGATGGCTGATTTCGTTATCTACAATAATAATAGTATCAGAAAACTTAATGAGCAGGTCGAAAGTATTTTAATGAAAATATTGAAAAGTTAAGGATTATAAAAAAGTATTAAATGTCAGATAAAACAGATAAAAAATCGGGATATGTTCGTCCTTCCTGGGATGAATACTTTATGGATATGACGGAAGCGGTTGCAAAACGTGCAACCTGCGACAGGGGAAGAGCGGGATGTGTCATAGTCAGGGATAAACAGATATTGGTAACGGGATATGTGGGATCGCCAAGGGGCTTGCCCCATTGCGACGATGTGGGACATCTGATGAAAAAGGTAATTCACGAGGACGGTACAGTGAGCCAACATTGTGTTCGTACCGTTCATGCCGAGCAAAATGCCATTACGCAAGCTGCACGTCGCGGTATCGCTCTTGAAGGATCAACCATTTATGTTAAAATGACTCCCTGCCGCACCTGCGCAATGCTAATAATTAATTGCGGTATCGAAAGAGTGGTTTGCAAAATGAAATATCATGCAGGTCAGGAATCGGAAGAAATGTTCAAACAAGCCGGTGTAAAACTGGATTTCTTTTCCGAAGATACATTGAAATATGATAATCAATAACTATTCGAAGGCAATTCAACGGATAACTGCACGCAAGACCAAGCCCCCGCAATTCAACGGGTGACTCGGCGAAAGCTATGGCGATAGCAAGTCACCCGTTGAATACGGGCAGAAACCTTTCAATTAGAGGACAGCCCGTGCGGCCGGGAATTGAAAGGTTGAAAAATCGTAAGCAAAACGGTATCAAGCTCGCCCGAATGAATGCATTACTGCTGCAAAAAGTGGAAGAGTTGACGCTCTATGTCATTGAATTGGAAAAGAAAATTGATAAAAAAAATAAATGATTATGAAAAAATTATTATTCTTTTTGTGGGCAATATTTTTTCTTCAAATTACTGTGTTTTCTCAAAATAATAGTTCATTTCATAAACCCAGGAAAAATCATTTTGGATTTGAACTGGACTATTTAAGTTTTAAAGGTATCTATTAAAGAGATATTTGTAACACTGCTTCAATAGGAGGCGGAATAGGTATAGGAAAGTCTCTCGGATTATTTGTTTATAAACCTGAAAATTACCCTAAAGTAATTGGTGATTATGCAAGTGTTATTCTTTATGGTGATTATTTAGTTTGGAAACACTTTGGCTTTGAATTAGGTTATAAGGGTGCATTTGCAATGTTCGGAGAAAATAACATTTGTGAAGAATGCGGTACTTTTTATAATTCTTTATTTGCCTCTCTTCTTGTTACTACAAAACATTTTGAGATTGGAACAAGAATTAATGCATCAAGAATTCAGATTGCCGATTACGGTTTTAACTTTACATTATTATTAACACCTTTAATCATAAGATTATATTTATAAAACTTGGACTGTTTTATTTTTTCTTAACAATAATTTATTGTCTTAAGCAAAAGATTGCCACGAAGGAGTATGAGTATGGTATGACAGAGCGCCCGCAAAAAAATCCTGTTATTTTTTAGAGTTAAACTCCAAAAAATTCCAGTATTATTTGGAGTTTAGTTTCAAATAGCATAATTTTGCAAATAAAAAACATGAAAATATTTCGGACTTATCAGGATTTGGATAAATATCTTAAGCCAAACAAAGCTCTTTTAATTATGGGTCCCCGTCAAGTTGGAAAAACAACATTATTGGAAGATTATCTGTCATCAACCGGATTAAAAGTTAAAAAAGTAACAGGAGATGATATAATGATTCATGAGCCTCTAAGTTCAAGGTCATTACAAACAATAACATCTTTTTGTGAAGGCTATGACATTATTGCCATTGACGAAGCACAAAAAATACCACATATAGGTATTGGGATGAAGCTAATGGTTGACCATATCCCAAACATAAAAGTTATAGCAACAGGCTCATCGTCCTTTGAACTTTCCGGTCAAACGGGAGAACCTCTAACAGGACGCAAAACAACACTAATGCTTTATCCCATTGCACAAATGGAAATGCTTCATCACCTAAACAAGTATGAACTGACTGAAAAACTTGATGAGTTTTTAATATTCGGGAGCTATCCGGATGTTATAACGTCGGAAACCCTACGGGAAAAAATTAATATTTTAAACGAACTGGTCGGTTCCTATTTATTCAAAGATGTCCTCGAGTTTGAAAGATTAAAAAGTCCGCAACTATTGATCAATCTCTTAAGACTACTTGCTTTTCAAATAGGTAGCGAAGTATCAATCAACGAGTTATCACAAAATCTTAAGGTGGATAATAAAACGGTAAAGAGATATATAGAATTACTTGAAAAATCCTTTATCATTTTCACCCTTCGCGGATTTAGTAAAAATTTGCGTAAAGAGATAGCAAAAAAATCAAAGTACTACTTTTATGACACCGGAATCAGAAATGCCGTAATTGCTAATTTTAATCCGATTCATTTACGCAATGACAAGGGACAATTGTGGGAAAATTTCATCATCTTGGAACGTATTAAAAGACAGTCCTACACCCATATTTATTCCAATAATTTTTTTTGGAGGACTTGGTCGGGAAAAGAGGTTGATTTCATCGAAGAACGTGACGGTAAGCTTTACGGATACGAAATTAAGTGGAGTGCAAAAAACAACAAAGTGCCGCAGCTGTGGCTCGATACATATCCGGAAGCATCATGGGAAGTGATTAACAGAAATAACTACTTTGACTTTATAGCATCTTAACATCATATTGAGCCGAGTAATTCCCTAATATGAATAACACCGAGCATTTCGAGTGCCGTAACGATTATAACCGCAATAATTATCCATCGCACGAATGCAGCTCCTTTTTTTACCGCCATTCGTGATGCTATCAATGCTCCGGCAAAATTACCGATGGCAAGTGTGAATCCGTAAGCAAAATTAACTTGTCCGTGCATTATAAAAATAACGAGGTCAATTGGTGTCCATAAAAGAATAATAAAAACTTTTACCGCATTTGCTTTCACAAGATCGTAACCCGAACCGAGAACCAGTGCCGCAAGCAGTGCATACCCTACTCCCATATGCAAAAATCCGGCATAAATACCGATAAAGAAATAGAGGATCATTTGAGCGAGTGTAACGTCTTTGTCGCGTAATTCCTTTTTCCCTTCAAGCCATTGTCCGGGTTTGTATAAAATTACGAACATCATAATTATCATCACTATTCCTATAGCGATTTCAATTATATGCCTGTTAAGATCAACGGCCACAAACGCCCCTCCGATAGAGCCTATGGTAGCAGGTATTGCAAGCTTAACTCCTTTTTTGGTATCAAGTACTTTCTGCCTTTTAAAATTTCCGACGGCACCGATATTTTGTATCAAAAGTGCAATCCTGTTTGTGCCGTTGGCAACATTGGCGGGTAACCCGAGAAACATCAGTATTGAAAGGGAAATTATGGAACCTCCTCCGGCAAGAGTATTGATAAAACCGACCAGCAGCCCTGATAAAACCAGTATTGTTATTTCCGTTATCGTCATTTAGGTTGCAAAAGTAGCAATATTTTCTCACGCTACGCCGCTACGGTAAAATTCCAAACTAAAAACCAAAATCAACCTCGCTGCGTCGCTACGTCGCCGCGCGGGGTATTTATTCTTTGCAATAATAATTTCACGCTAAAAACCAAAAACTTCACGCTGCGTCGTTGCGTCGCCGCGTGGGGTCTTTATTATTCGCAATAATATTTTCACGCTACGCCGCTACGCCGCAACGGTAAAATTCCAAACTAAAAACCAAAAGCAACCTCGCTGCGTCGTTGCGTCGCCGCGTGAGGTCTTTATTCTTCGCAATAATAATTTCACACTACGTCGCAACGGTAAAATTTCAAGCTAAAAACCAAAAGCAACCTCGCCGCGTCGTTGCGTCGCCGCGCGGGGTATTTCTTCTTTGCTAAAAATTCACACCGTGTCGCCGCGTGACACTTCAGGGAAATATCAATCTCTGCTTCTAACAACAACTCTCTTCCCCAAAACCATAATAATAAAATAGAGAATAAAAATATTTACCGGATAAAGAATATAAAACGGAACCCCGTAAGCGGCAGGTAAAGTCCCGAAGATTACGGAAACCAAACCCACGGTAATAGCATATGGCAACTGTGTACGAACGTGCTCAATATGATTGCAGGAGCTGGCAAGCGAACTCAGGATTGTTGTGTCGGAAATTGGTGAACAATGGTCTCCGAAAACCGACCCGGCAAGAATTGAGGAAACAACATTATTAAATATTGCCATCGAAGCATCATAATCCATACCGTATTGTTGCGAGATAGCCCAGGAAACAGGAAGAATCAACGGATAAAGAATAGCCATTGTTCCCCACGAAGAACCTGTCGAAAAGGCAATCACACCGGAAAGCACAAAAGTTATTGCCGGCAAAAGAAACGGAGTTAGATTCATATCTGTCAAAACACCTGCAAGAAATTCCGCAGTGTGCATATCCTGAGTTATCAATGCCAGAGACCAGGCCAGAATCAATATCAAAACGGCACTCAGCATGGTCCCGAATCCTTCGATAAGATAGGAAATACTCTTTTTCAGGTTATAAATTCGCTGGGTAACCGTCAAGAGCACGGCAACAAACATTCCCGAAAGCGAAGCCCAAAGCAAAGCGACATAAGAATCGGAATTGCCGATTATTTCGGTAAACTTTGTGAACCCCGATAATTCAGGGCTATCCCAGACTTCCCAATTCCACCCGGTGATCACAAGACCGGCAAAGGTACCGAACACCACCACCAAAACAGGGATAGCGGCATTATACCATCTGATTTTTTTCGATTCTATTCTTCCTGCAATCTCAACATCAACATCCTCATTTTCTGCATCTTCAATAATCTCTTTTGCCCTTGCCCTTCGTTCGGCTTTCAGCATAGGACCGTAATCTCTGCCTTTGTAAATAAGGATCAGTATAAAAATCAGAGTTAAAATCGGATAAAATCTTGTTGTCAAAGACTTTATAAAAATGATATAAGCACTTTCATTTATCCCGATCGCGTTGATACCCTCCTGAATATAAGCTATCTCTATTCCGATCCAGGTTGTTGTCAGAGCAAGAGCGGCAACAGGAGCGGCAGTGGAATCAACAAGGTAAGCCAGTTTCTCACGTGATATTTTAAGTTTATCCGTTACCGGTCGCATTGTATTTCCAACAATCAGTGTATTGGCGTAATCGTCGAAGAAAATAGCCACACCGAGCAGCCAGGTTACAAACTGCCCCGACTTATCATTGGCGGCATAGCGAGCCAGATAATTGACAATCCCTTTCATCCCACCGTTTTTCGTTATCAGAGTCACCATCCCTCCTATCATCATCGAAAATAAAATAATGGATACATGCCCGGTATCGCTCATTGATTTTACGATATAGCTGTCAATTATGGAATAAAGACCGCTAAATATTGCAATAAAAAAAGATTTGCCCTGATAAAAATAAAGGATTGTGGTTCCGGCAAGCAGTCCTGTAAATAATGCCGAATAGACCTCCCTGAAAAGCAAAGCCATTAAAATGGCAATCAACGGAGGAATAATTGACATCCACAATGGAACAGGAGTAACGTCGCGTTCATAAACGGTATTTCCGGCCTTAATGATGACATTTTCATTTTTCGAAAACACATACTTAAAAGATAATGTATTCCCGGCAGGCTCAAGTAAAAAGGAAGAATCGTTAATAAAAACCGTTACGGAATGTAATAAAGAATTTTGATTTTCAGGTGTTAATGTTATTGTTACCGGAATATTTCGTATAATTATTTGCGGGATTTCAACGGAATAGTTCTCCGTTCCGGATGTTTGCAAACCGTTTTCACTCTTTGCAGAACATACAAACTGCAAAAAAATCAAAAAAAAGACCGGTACAAAAAACTTTTTTGACATTAATCCAAAATATATGACAAGGCACAACAAACATTTCGCAATAAACACCCTGCAACAAGCGTCCTGCAACAAGCGTACACGCTTGTCACCAATAACACCTACTTCCTAAACAACTTAATAATATCATTCCCGTTAGCAAATATCAAAAGTGCAAAAAGAATGACCATACCCACAATCTGGGCATGTTCCATAAACTTATCGCTCGGTTTGCGTCGTGTTATGATCTCATATAGCAGGAACATCACATGTCCGCCGTCAAGAGCAGGAATAGGAAGCACATTCAAGATAGCCAGCATAATTGACAAAAAAGCCGTCAGCGACCAGAAGCTATGCCAGTCCCAGGTCGGTGGAAAAATATTTCCGATAGTGATAAAACCGCCGACAGACTCATAGGCTTTCATCTTGGGATTGAAAAGCAATTTTAACTGTTTCAGATAATTACCGACACCTTTATAAGCTTTCACCACACCTGCAGGTATAGCAGCACCCACGGAATATTTAACTTTACTAAACTCAAAATAGTTGTCAAGAGGTTTGTTATAGATGCCCAATTTTCCTTCGGGCGGCACTTTTGCATTTATCTTAAGTGTATCGCCATTCCTCACCAGAACGACGGCAACATCTTCGTCCTTATGCTTTTGCAATTCCGTATAAAAGTCATAAAAGTAGGGTGTGGATTTATCGTTTAAACCTATTATACGGTCTCCAACCTTTATTCCGGCTTTCTTACCGGCAGACTTCGGAGTAAACTTCTCAACCACAAATGGAATCCTTACGGAAATAAATGCGGATGATTTTTTCTGTTTTATCAATTTACTGACAAACTCTTCGGGAATATTAACATCAATAACCTGTCCGTTGCGTTCAACCTGAATGGTTTTTGCATCATCTAAAATAATTTTCTCCGGTATCTTGTTAAAATTCTCAATCTGCTGATTATCAATAGAAATAATTTTATCTCCATCCCTCAATCCTGCTTCCATAGCGAGGGAATCAACCCGTATTCCATATTTCACTTGTGAGGTCGGCAGATACTCATCACCCCAGACAAGAAGCATTCCGATATAGATTATTATGGCTAGCAAAATATTCATTGTTACTCCACCAAGCATAATTATAAGTCTTTGCCAGGGTGGCTTGCTTCTGAACTCCCATGGTTGGGGAGGCTTTTTCAACTGCTCCTTATCCATTGATTCGTCAATCATTCCTGCAATTTTCACATATCCGCCCAACGGAAGCCAGCCTATCCCATACTCGGTTTCTCCGTAATTAAATTTAAAAATCGAAAACCAGGGATTAAAAAAGAGATAGAATTTCTCAACTCTCGTCTTGAATAACTTGGCTGCAAGAAAATGTCCGAATTCGTGAATAATCACGAGTATTGATAAACTCAGCAGAAATTGGATTACCTTTATTAAAATCTCCATTTATTGATTCTTTGTTACTTTAATGAATACTAACTCTGTATTCGGCTAATTATTATCATTTATTAATTCCGTTGCTTTAATTCTTGCTGTTTCATCCGTTAATAAAAAATCATCCAATGCCGGTTTCTCAATAAAATAAACACCTTCCATACATTTTTCAATGATATCGGGTATTTTGGTGAAACCAATCTTACTTTTCAAAAAAGCATCAACAGCAATTTCATTTGCAGCATTTAAAATACAGGGCATATTGCCACCTTTTTCAAGTGCTTCAAAAGCGAGTGCAAGATTACGAAAAATTTTAATATCAGGCTTTTCAAATGTTAATTGAGGATAATTTAAAAAATCGAACCTTGGAAAATCCGATTTTAATCTTTCTGGATAACTAAGAGCGTATTGTATCGGCAGCCTCATATCGGGCAGTCCCATTTGAGCTTTCATTGACCCGTCCCGGAACTGAACAATGGAATGCACTATTGATTGGGGATGAATTATCACATCAATGCGGGAAGGCTCAAGTCCGAAGAGCCACCTGGCTTCAATCACTTCAAGTCCTTTATTCATCATTGATGCGGAATCAATAGTTATCTTATCACCCATATTCCAGTTTGGGTGATTCAAGGCTTGTTCAACGGTTACATTCTTAATATCGTCATAGGAACGTCCGCGGAACGGGCCTCCCGACGCAGTCAGATAAATTTTTTCTATCTCATCCGGATTTTCTCCCGAAAGACATTGAAAAATAGCAGAATGTTCCGAGTCAACAGGAATAAGCTCCACATGTTTCTCCACAACGAGCTTTGTAACAAGTTCCCCTGCAATTACCAGCGACTCCTTATTTGCCAATGCTATCCTCTTCCCTGCCTCAATAGCTCTGATTGTTGGCTTAAGACCTGCAAATCCAACCAGGGCAACAAGAACAATATCAACGGAACCCATTTCCGTTATCTGAGAAATTGACTCCTCCCCGGCAAAGACTTTTATATCATGAGAAAACAAAGCATCCGAAACTCTTAAATATAAATCTTCATTGCCGATTACAACGAAATTAGGTTTATACTCAATAGCCTGACTGATAAGCAGATCGGCATTTTGCCAAGCTGTAAGAACCTCAAGTTCAAACTTGTCGGAATGTGAAGCCAGAACTTCCAAAGCCTGTTTTCCTATTGACCCTGTTGAGCCCAATATCGCAATTCGTTTTTTCAAAATATCGTTTTATCCATTAATTTTTATCATTTAAAAAACCATATAATCTTTCGGATTTACCGGAGCGCCACTAAGCCACAGTTCAAAGTGGAGATGCGGGCCGGTTGTAAGTTCCCCCGATTCGCCGACAATAGCAATGGGATCCCCTGCCTTAACAACGTTTCCCTCCTGTTTGAGCAAAACCGAATTATGTTTATAAACCGATATCAGGTTTCCCTGGTGTTGTATTGCAATGACGTAGCCGGTCTCAACAGTCCAGTCAGAAAAGATTACTGTCCCGCTAAGTGTCGCTTTTACCGCTTCGTTGTCTTTAGCAACAATATCAATTCCGTAATGTCCTTTTGTCAGGTCGAACTCATCAGTCACAATTCCTTTTAAAGGAGCAAAAAAATAATAATTGCTTAAGGAAGATGTCGGAGTATAGAGTTCATCACTCTCATTATAATACAGGTCGTAAGAACTCTCATTTTCATATTCGGCTCGCAAAATGGAATCTTCCGGTGATTTTACATATTTGATATTATCATAATCCTTGCCCTGACTCGAATGAAGTGAAGTATCGCTTTCAATAACCTTTCCGCTTATAATATCTTTAAGATTCCGTATGTACAAACTTTTCTGCCGGAAATCAACTTCAAGAGAATCAACTTTATGCTGAAGATATTTTGCTTTTTTGCTAAGAGTAACATCGGTGTAGCCCGGAATATATTCACGTAATGGCGTAAACGCTATCAAAAAGGTGGTTGCAACGATTAACAAAATAACTATTGTCCCCGTGATAACAAAAACATTCAGACGCGATAATCTGAAAGAGAGTCTCTCATCAAATGTTTCCTCATTTACGATAACAAGCCTGTATTTATTACGAAGCTTACGTATCCAATGCTCTTTTTTCTTATTTTGTTCCTTTGCCATAATATACAAACAACGGTGCAAATGTACATTAATTTTTCAGTCAAAATATATCGGAAAAACAAGAAAGTATTGACATTTTAAATATTTAGTCCTAAGAATTGAATAAAATGAAATATTTTTGCAAAAAAGTAGTTTTGTTTAAAAAATATAATTGAATAGGTATTAATCCGGATTAAAATTTAATTCTAAACTGTTGGGTTCATTAAAACCAAATAGATATATCACAATTCTTGCAATAATAACATTGTTGCTGGTAAATTACTCATGTTCAACCAAAAAGAACACGTTTATCCGCCGTGTTTTCCATAATCTCACCGGTCATTATAACCAGTTCTGGAACGGTAGAGAAAGCTACAGACAAGGTGTTGCCCAGTTGGAAAGTACCGTGAAAGATAATTACAATAAGATTCTGCCTGTTTACAATTACGGCACAAAAAACGAAGCCCAGCAATTGAACTCCTTTATGGATAAAGCAATTGAAAAGGCATCTCTGAACATACAAAATCATTCAATGTATTTTAATCACAAGGAGTGGGTAAAATGGATTGACGACAGCTATATGCTTATCGGAAAAGCTTACTTTTATAAACATGAGTTCAATCAGGCGAAAAGAACATTTGAATTTATCACGAACGAATATAAGAAAAACGAAATCAAGTATGAAGCTATGCTCTGGCTTGGAAAGTCATATAGTCAACTTGAAAAATATAAGAGAGCGCAGTCGGTACTTGATAACCTGAGAAACGATCTTGAGAAAATGGATAAACCGCCTCCTGATGTTGTAAAAGCCTTGCCGCTTGTTACTGCAAATATGTTTATCAAACAGGAAAAGTACAATCAGGCAAGAGAATCGCTGAAAGAGGCACTCTATGTGGGTCAAAAAAGAAATACGGAATCGAGGGTAAGATTTATTCTGGGACAGATACACCAACAGGAAGAGGATTATTATAAAGCATCTGAATATTATGCCAAAGTTATTAAAATGAATCCTCCTTACGAGATGGCGTTTAATGCTGCTATTAATCTTGCCACCTGCTATGATACACGTTACGAAAACAATAGTAAAAGTATCATAAAGAACTTGCTGAAAATGCTTAAGGAGGATAAAAATAAAGATTATCGAGATCAGATATATTATGCCCTTGCCGATGTTGAGTTTAAAAATCGGGAAGACTCGCTTGCAATTGATTATCTGAGGCTTTCAGTAGCAACAAGTGTAACCAACGACTTTCAAAAATCAACTTCCGCACTGAAACTGGCAAACATTTACTTTTTAAAGCAATCATATCAGCTATCACAGGCCTATTACGATACTGCCGTGCAGGTTTTGCCGGAGGATTTCCCCAATTATAAGGAGATTAAAGCTAAAGCATCTTACCTTTCCGAACTTGTTAACTATCTTGTTATTGTTCAAACTCAGGACAGCCTGCAAAAGGTAGCCTCCATGAGCGAGGAAGAAAGAAACATTGTTATAGACAAAATTATTGCCCAACTGATAGAAGAAGAAGAAAAGGCTAAAGAGCAGGAAGAACTTCTGGCAAATATGGGAGACAATGCGATGCCGGGAACAAGTCAGGCCACATCGCGCCCCCTGCCCGGAATGCAACTTGGCGGCGGCAAATGGTATTTTTACAATCCCGCCACAAAAAGCTACGGTTATTCCGAATTTGTAAAAAAATGGGGTAAACGAAAATTGGAAGACAACTGGTGGTTATTAAATAAAAAATCATTATACGTGCCACAGGAAGAGGAAGTCCTTGCCCAAAACGACAGCATTGCAGGTGATTCGACGGCAACTGCTACCGCATCAACCGATCCCCACGAAAGGGATTACTATCTGAAAGACCTGCCTTTTACCGAGGAACAGGTTGCA
>JALSSR010000127.1 GCA_026984135.1 Bacteroidales bacterium | reverse complement strand
TATTGTAATATTTTTAAGGTATAATCGTTGACCTGTAAAATGAATTATCCTGAACTTACCATCTCCCACTCTTATTATTGTTACATTTGTATCAGCTATGATGGATAGTGATTTATTGATAAGCAGTTCACCCGAGTTCAAATTAACATTCACAATCCCCTGTAAAAACCTGATTGTATCACCGTTAGCGGATTCCTCAATGATTTGCCGTAAAGAGCCGGCACCATTATCGTTAGAGTTTTCTACAAAATGAACATTTTGTCCGGACATTATAAATGCCGTATGAAATGTAACTATCGTGATTAGTAAAGAAAGTTTTGTCATTTTTTTGATGTGTTTTGCTTAAGTTTATTTTAGGGCAAATATATAAAAAATGTTAAAATAACCTAATTCCCCATCTCTTTCTCACCAAAAACCAAGGCCCGATAGGTATATATTTCAGCATCTTTCCATCCGTCCCATCCTATTCCGGCTTTATCCCGGGCACAGTGTCCCAGAAACTGTTCGAGGTTCCAGCCTGTTTCCGTTGCAACCTGAGGCAGAAAAGTTCCAGCGCGATAACCTTTTTTAATATAGATGCCGTCTCTGCCAAGCACAATCTCATCAACGGAATTGATCTTTTTCATAGGAGTCAATACCGAAATTTCAATTTCCAGATCATCAACTTCGTAAGGTTTTACCGGATTGAATCTCGGGTCTTGTGTTGCAGCGGCAACCGCCATATCCTGCACTATTTGATACAGGGGTTTGTCAGCCTCGAAATGGCCGATACATCCGCGTAATCTTTGATTTTCATTCAGTGTAACAAATGCACCTGCTTTGACCTTTAAATTATCAGAATACTTTTCAGGTGTCAACCGGGGAACAGTGCCGTCATTTACATATTGCTCAACGGTACTTCTTGCTATTTTCAGCAATTCCCTTTTGTCGCTTTCGTTAAGATTAAAGTCCATTTTATTTCTGTTTTTAGTTTTTTTCTCAAGCACGATTGAATTATATCCCACAACTTTTTTCTTATCACCGAATTCCGTATCTCCGGAATTTTTATATTCCAAAAATTTATATTGCACATCAGCCCTGTCTTCCGTCATATAGAGCAATGTCAGTATGGATGTCCAGCCGCATGCTCTTGTAACAAGTTGGGGTACAGATGAGTTATGAATGTCGTTTATCTCATCCAAAAAAGCCGACGGATCATTTGCAACAATAGCATTTGCAGTTTTTTTATCCAGCTTTACTGCATCTTCATATTGAGGATAATGCGAAAAGTCGGAACTTATTATAAAGAGGTTTTTGTCATTTAGATAGGGGCTAAGTATTTTAGCCATCTTTTTACAATCTTTTGCCGTTTGTGTGCCTATTACAATAGGAACGATACGGAAGGGAACCTTCATATGATATTGCAGCAGAGGCAACTGAACTTCAACACTATGCTCTCCAATATGAGCCTTCGGGACATAGGAAAATATTTTATTTTCGTCAATTAGTTTTTGTGCGAGCTCAATATTTACTTTAACCTCTCCGAACGGAGTTTCATAATTCCCGATACTGTAAATCGAAGCACCCTGAAACCAGGCGCGGTGGCTGGAAGCGATGATAAAAATATTATCATACTTCTTATACGGATCAATTTGTTTGTAACTTGTTGCCGCCACCACTCCCGAATAGACATAACCTGCATGGGGAGCAATAATTGCAAGCACATTGTCATTTTCCGGAGGCAAAGTTTTTTCAAATAACTCTTTTACCATTTTTAGCAACTCAGCCGAATCCGAAGGATAAAACTGTCCGGCAACAGCCGGTTTTCTGTTAATTAGTTGCCGTATATTTCCGCTTTCAGTCTTTTTGTTTTGAGCCGAACAATTGGAAAAAAGTGTCAGCAGCAAAAACAATCCCGAGTAAGTTAATCTTTTGTAAGTCATTTTTATTTAATTTCGTCAAGAATTTCTATCAAAAACGACCTAACAAATTTAGTAAATGTTTTTGAATGAGAAAAATATTTATCGGATTTCCGCAATTTCTCTCGGATTTACTTCCGTGATAACACAAATTATTGTTATACGGGAGTTTCTTTCGGTTTATAACAGCAATGAACTTGTAATCGGAATACTTTTTTCAAACTGGATGATAATGACCGGATTAGGTGCTTATTTCGGGAGATTTATTTTACAGGATAAACCAATAACAGTTGTACTACTGCAAATTTTAATCGGACTCCTTCCCCTAATTACAGTTTTTTCACTGTCCTTTTTCAGAAATATTATTTTTACTCCCGGAAGAATGCTTAATCCTTTCGAGATTTATTACAGTTCTTTAATCCTGCTTACACCGTTTTGTCTTTTTTCAGGTTTTATGTTCACAAGGATTTCATATTTTTTCTCCGCACTAAGAGGTCGCAACCTTATCAGTTACATATATTCTTTTGAGGCAATAGGTAGCATTGCGGGCGGTCTGTTATTCAACTTTTTACTGCTGTTCATATTTAGCACGTTTACAAGTCTTAAAATATTATTCGCAATTAATCTTATTCTTTCGATTCTTTTCCTTTTAGGCTTTAATAAAACGATTACGGCAATTGCTACAGGAATAGTAGGAACAATATTTTTATCATTTCTATTTACGATAAATATTGACAAGTATGCATTAAGCCGTCTGTATCCATCACAGGAGATTATTGATTTCAAGGAGACGCCGTTCGGCAGAATAACAGTCACAAAGGTGGCAGACCAATTGAACTTTTACGAAAACGGTATTACTCTCTTTTCAACGGGAAATGTCATCGAAAATGAAGAGAATATTCATTATGCAATGGTTCAACGCGATAATCCGGAAAACGTACTCCTTATTTCAGGAGGCGTTTCAGGAGTTATAAAGGAGATTTTGAAATACAAAATAAAATCGCTGGATTATGTTGAGATCAATCCCTGGTTGATAAGGGAAGGAGAAAAATTCACCGACAACATTACTAAAAGTCCGAAAGTCAGGATAATAAACAGAGATGCCAGGTTGTTCCTTAAAGAAAGTGAAAAAAAATACGATATCGTAATAATTGATCTTCCGGCGCCCTCAAATCTTGAGATAAACAGGTATTATACCCTGGAGTTTTTCAATCTTGCTAAAAAGAGAATGACAAAAAACGGTGTTTTATCTTTAAGTCTTACACCTGCAGCCAACTATGCAGGAGCAGAGTCGGTTGAGATTCATTCCGTCATCTTTTCAACTCTTAAAAAGGTCTTTAAAAACGTATTGATAATTCCCGGCGATAAAGATTATTTTCTTTCCGGCGACGGCCACTTGAGCAATAAGATTTCAAAATTAATAGAATCGCAAAATATCGCAACCGAATATGTGAACAAATACTACATTGATGATGAGCAAATTGAAATCAGGGGAAACCTGATCAGAAACCGGTTGGACAGTAAAGCTAAAATAAACGAGGATTTTAAACCGGTAGCAAGTTTTCTCCAATGGAAATACTGGCTTGCCCATTTTAACATTTCGGGTAATATTTGGCTATTTATCCTATTGATTCCTGTTTTGATAATTTTACTAAGAATGAATTTAATAAACATCGGACTGTTTACCACTGGGTTAACCTCACTTTCAACTGAATTGATTCTGCTTATTTCATTTCAGATACTTTACGGATATATTTACCAAATGACAGGAATTATCATAACTGCTTTTATGGTTGGGCTGGCTTTCGGCTCATTCAAATTTTACAAATTTATAGGAACAGGCATAAAAACATATTACAAAGTTCAGTTTTCAACGGGAATATTTCTGTTTTTATTGGTATCGGCTATATTTTTAATGAACTATTTCTCTGTAAGCGGATTCATTATTCACCCTGTTTTTCTTTTACTTATTTTTATTTCAGGTACTTTAACGGGAACGCAATTTTCATTGGCAACCAAACTGCTGAAAGGTTCAATTGCAACAATATCAGCGGTTTCGTACAGCTCGGAGATAGTCGGTTCTGCCTTCGGAGCACTTATGATCTCTGCTGTTCTTATTCCTGTTTTTGGAATTTTTAACACAAGTTTCCTGATAGGATTGTTAAACATAGTTATTGCTTTGCTTATTTTTGTGAGATATAGAAAAAAGATTTAATTTTACAATTTTAAAATTCGATTTATTGTGAAAGCATACAAGATCACAAAAAGAGAATTCATAAAGAGAAGCACCTTGGGACTTGGTGCTCTTTCGCTGGGATTAAACTCCGTTAATCTAATCGGCAATCCGTTGTCATTGTTTAACGGCAACGGCATTCCGTCGTCATTACCTCCGGGACTTGACAAATTCAGTATCGAAGCACGCCACTGGGTTATGACACCCAAAGGCATTAAATGTCAGATATGTCCGAATGAATGCAAGATTAAGGAGGATGAAACCGGTGATTGCCGCACAAAAACAAATATTGACGGAACATTGTACAGCATAGCATACGGCAACCCCTGCGCCGTTCATGTTGACCCCGTTGAAAAAAAACCGCTTTACCATTTTCTTCCATCAAGCAAAGCTTTTTCTATTGCAACTGCCGGATGTAATCTGGCCTGCCTCAACTGTCAGAATTGGGAAATATCACAAACAAGCCCCACAAAAACAAGAAATGCAGACCTGATGCCCGACAAAGTTGTTTCACAGGCAATAGCCAACAACTGTAAATCCATTGCATATACATATTCCGATCCCGTTGCCTTTTATGAATACACTTTTGATACTGCAAAAATTGCCAGAGAGAAAAAAATAAAGAACATACTGGTCTCCGCCGGTTATATCAATGAAAAACCGCTAAGGGAATGGTGTCAATATATTGATGCTGCAAATATTGATCTTAAGTCGTTCAGTAATGAGATTTATGAGATGCTCAATGCAGGAACTTTAGAACCGGTTTTGAATACATTAAAAATTTTGAAAGAAGAAGGTGTATGGCTTGAAATAACCAATCTAATAGTTCCGACCTGGAATGACGATATGGATTTGATAAAGCGGATGTGCGACTGGCTTGCAGCAAACGGTTTTGAGGATACTCCGCTATTTTTCAGTAGGTTTCATCCCGAATATCAGTTGACAAACCTGCCGCCTACTCCTGTATCAACTCTATCCAAGGCAAGGGAGATCGCAATTACTTCGGGAATAAACTTTGTTTATATCGGAAATGTTCCGGGTTCCGAAGGCGAGAATACCTATTGTCCGAATTGCAAGAATCTGTTAATTGAAAGAAAAGGCTTCAGAATTTTGAAAAACAATATTCTTAAAGGCAAATGTAACTCTTGCGGACACACCGTTCCGGGAGTTTGGGAAGGTTAAATCCGGGTTCTTAAACAGATGAACAAAACGTGACTTTATCTAAATGGCAAATTAATTTAAAAAAAGACTAAATTAGCCAAACAAAAAACTGAAATATGCGTATTAACAGGATAGTTAATATAATTAAATGCTAAAATTAAAAGGATTAAAAGAATGAAACAAAGATTAACAATCACAAAAGCAGTAGTTTTTCTAAGTATTTTTTTTGGTTATCTGACATCATCCGCTCAGGCGGATTTTGACACGGTATGTTCCGGAGCCGAAGAGTTTTACAAGGTTATCAAAACAGAAGGTTCAAAATATACTTGGGTTATCAGTAGCGGCGGAACTGCCACCTATGGTGTTGATACTCAAAACGATAGTATCAGAGTGAAATGGAAGGTTACGGATAAGCCTGCCTCAGAGTTCGTAAAAGTTGTTGAGACTAATAAATACAACAGACAGGGTGATACAATTACACTGAATGTATTGGTTGCTCCCGTACCTACTGCTGTTATCAGTGGCTCCGATACCTTGTTTGACGGGAATACCGGAACAAGTAAAATCAAAATTTCGCTCACGGGGACAGCACCCTGGAGTATAGAATATAATGACGGAAAATCAAATATTGCGATTAAAGATATTCAATCAAGTCCGTACACACTGGAAACAAGGTCGCTGTCCAATCCACCGGAAATACATAAGTTTACTTTGGTATCGGTAAAGAATGAATCGGGGTGTTCGGGTGAAGTCTCGGGGGTTGCTGAAATTACGGTTTCTCCTCCGGTTAAAACGAGTAAGATTATTCATAATTAATAATATAAATGGAAAGGGTGTGATAATAAAACACACCTTTTCATGTTAAATATACAGGGAATATGGATAGAAGCAACTATTATACTATGATACAATCCAAATTTATCCCCTGACTTTTGAAATAATTTTAAAAATGTTTGCAAAACAGGGTAACCTTATTGCAATATTTGGAATTAACTTAATGAGAAGTGCGGGAATTTAACACGACTGATATATCGGATGGGATTAAGGAAAGGAATTCTGATGTTCTGGACTTTATTTATAAAAAGTACTTTTATCAGATAAAGGCTTTTGTGAAAAAAAATAGCGGAAGTGACGAAGATGCACAAGATGTTTATCAGGATGCAATTCTTGTTATCTATCAAAAACTGACAAAAGAGAATTTAAAAATAGACTGTTCTTTTAATACATATTTATACTCTGTTTGCCGTTTGATTTGGTTAAAAAAACTGGAAAAACGAAAAAAAGAGCTCAATTTTTTTGCCGATTCGGAAAATTTTATTAATATTGACGGCGAATTAGATTACTGGTATGAGCTAAATGAGCGCTATCAGTTGTATCAGGAGCATTTTAAAAGGCTGAGCTTCAATTGCCAGAAAATACTGGAATTGTTTCTTGCAAAGATACCTTTAAAGGAGATTGCCCGGATACTTGGACTGAAAAGCGAACTTTATGTGAAAAAGAGAAAGCATATTTGTAAAGAAAAATTAGTTGAAAATATAAAGAAAGACCCTAAATATAATAGTTTAAGAGTAGTTGATAATCAATTTGTAAGTGAAACAATTAAATCATAGCAAGATGAATACATATAAATACATAGAAGATTACATTGATGATGATTTAAACAGGGATGAATTAAAATCTTTCCTGGATGAAGTTAAAGATAATAAAACAATGGCTGCAGAACTTAATCTCAGGATGGAAATTAATAGTGTGATCCACGACAAAGGCTTTAGCGAGCTTAAAGACATCCTTGAAAAGCAAAAAATCTCAGACAGACAAAACAACTCTCCAATCAATATCAGGAGAGAGGTTATGAAAACTTGGCATATGGCTGCCGCTTCCTTTGCCTTGGTCGTTGTTGCCGGTGGACTGTGGTATATTTTATCGAACAAACCATACACTACCGAAAAACTTGTCGGCAAATATTACAAACCTGCACAACCTATCGGACAGGTCAGGGGACAAGCCTCGGGAAATGAGACTCTGGCAAAAGCATTCAGCCTCTACAAACAGAACGACTATAACAATGCTTTGAATTATTTTGCATCTCTGAGTAATCGTATAACATCAAAATTCTATTCGGGAATTTGTTATATAGAACTGAAAAAATATGATGATGCTATTGAGTCTTTTAAAGCCGTTGTTGATGATAACGACAACTTGTATGTTGAGCAAGCCGATTGGTATCTCGGATTGATATATCTTATGAATAATCAAAAGAAAGCCGCTATTGACCAGTTCAACAAGATTTCAGCCGGCGACAGCTATTATGCCGGGCAGGCAAAAGAGATTGTAAAGTATATCAGATAAAATATTTTAATAATGAATTAAAAGCCTCCATTTTTGGGGGCTTTTTTAGCATACCCTATTTTATAATTCCCAATATGAGAAATAAAAAGCCGGACATAATTGCCCGGCTTTTTATAATTTCTAAAATACAAACTACTTTATAATGTTGCGGCTTTAGCGTCCATTCCAAGGATTGTATAAACCTCTTTGAGAGCCTTTTTGCAGGTTTCGTCGGAAGAATTCAATTTATGAGCTTTTTCAAGATAAGGAATTGATTTCTTAAATTCATTGTTAACCTTTGCTATTTCCGCTTTGTATTTTTCGGGATTTGTAGTGGCATACTTTGCGGCAGCCGATTGCTTTTTGGCAGCCGTATTATATATTCCTATTCCCTGCTTCAGGTTATAGTTAAAGAGAATTTTGTCGAATTTGCTTTTGTATTTCGGGCATTTTGAAATTCCTGTTTCGCAAATCTGCTGCATTTCATCATACTTTTTTTGTTTGTTCAGTATGTTTGCTTTGTACAGATAAGCTTTACAGGATTTGTAGTTCAGACTAATCGCTTTATCGAAATAGCTGACCGATTTGTCATAATCTTTTATTTTATAAGCACAAACACCGGCATTATAATATAATGTAGTATCTGTTTTACCATCTTTTTCATACAAATTAATGGATTTTTCAAAAGCTGTTAACCCCTTTTGATAATCTTTAGCCTTATATGCATCGGCTCCTTCAATTTTGTACTCTTTTGCAGTTTTGTCCTGTGCGTTTACGAACGATACTCCAAAGAGTAAAACAACTGCTAAAACTAAGTTTTTCATTTCCATACTGATTTATTTTATTAATTAATTTTCAAAAAAATTGCGGCAAAAGTATAAAAAAGATTTAAACAATCATCATGCCATAATTTTAAAATTCAAATTTAAATAAAAATGCTATATTTGTGAGCAACGAATTTGGGATGTTGTTTATTTTTGCTTTTGGATTATAATGGTGTTAAAATTTCTTAAAATATTGGTAGTTGTCCTTGTAAGTGTCAGTGTTTCAGTGTGTAGCCAGGTGTTGCAGAACTTTGATTCTTTCAAGACATTTGATCTTTCAAATGAGGACTCCATTGCGCTCGCGACACTTCCGGTATTGACAGCACCGGGTTATCAGGGTAAGTCGCTGTTACCTTATGCGCTTGATAATTCCGGTCAACCATATTTCAGGGATCTGTTTGAACAGTCTTCAAACGAATGCGGACAATATTCGGGAATAGCTTTTAGTTTTACCTATGAATTGGATTATCGCAGGGGTGTTTCGGCCAAAGTGCCGGAAAATCAATATCCCACACATTTTACATATAATTTTCAGAACGGTGGATACGGTTGGTCCGGTGTCAGTTATTTTCATAGTTTTGAAATTGTAAGGACGAACGGTCACCCCAATATGGTTGCCTATGGAGGTTCGGATACCGCCGGAGGTGTGAGCCGCTGGCTTTCGGGATATGAGAAATATCATAGCGGAATGTTTAACAGGATAGATACCGTTTATCAAATAAGATGCAATACGGTTGCCGGGCTTGAAACCTTGAAGCACTGGCTGTTCGACCATCTTGAAGGGGCGGAAACCGGTGGCATCGCTACTTTTTATTCTCCGGCACCCTGGAATATTACATCGTTACCCGCAGGTACTCCCGAAGGAGGAAAATATGTTATGACAAAGTTTCAGGGAAAGGCGGGACATTCATCAGTTATCACAGGCTATAACGATTCCGTCAGATATGATTATAACGGTGACGGTGTTTATACCAATGATATTGATATAAATAACGATGGTGTTGTGGATATGAAAGATTGGGAAATCGGTGGTTTGCTGTTTACCGACAGTTATCTCGGAGGAGTAAACTGGGCAGACAGCGGTTTTTGCTATATGATGTATAAAACCCTTGCCGACAACACGGGTGAAGGCGGAATATGGAATCATGCTGTTCACGTTGTTAAGGTGAAAGAGGATTATGAACCGTTGCTGACCATGAAAATTGAACTTTTGCATAACTCCAGAAAAATGATTAAGGTGGTAACAGGTGTGTCAAATGATGTAAACAGTCAATATCCTGTACATACGCTTGGTTTTCCGGTATTTAATTTTCAGGGTGGGAATCAGTTTATGCAGGGAGGCACGATAAACCCTGAAAATAAAATCATTGAGTTCGGACTTGACATTACCCCGTTGCTTGGATATATTGAAAGCGGAAAGCCTGCAAAGTTCTTTTTACAAGTCATTGAAGATGATCCTTATAATATAGGATCCGGGGAGGTTGTTGATTTTTCGGTAATTGATTACACCGGAGGAACACCTGTGGAAACGAAGTATCCCGAAAGCAATATTCTAATCAACGAAAATTCGGTTACAACCTTAACCGTAACCGTTTCCGTTGCTTTTGACAAACTTGAAATTCCTGCCGATTTCATAACCGTGGGGATTACGGACGAGCCGTACAGTTATCAGTTTGAGTCGTCGGGAGGGACACCGCCGTATGTATGGCAGATGGCGTATCACTATTATAAGGAATATTTTAATGACGGATTTCCGCAGGTTGACCAGGAGCAGCTTATACCTACAAATAATGAATCGGGGTATGCAGTTAAAGCATTGGATTTTAAATTTCCATATTATGGAAAAGATTTTGATACTCTGTTTATTCATACTAACGGGTTCATAATGTTTGACAATCAGGACTTTCCCTGGCCATATCTCTATGATCATCAACTGATGTTGAGAAAAACACGCTCAATAGCACCATTATTATGCGGATTTTTAAATATCGTTCCTGAAAACGATGACGGAATATGGTATGAGGGAGATGAAAACAGTGCAACCTTCAGATGGAAATCAACTCTGACCGTTCCTCCTTACACCGTGAATGTGGAATCTGCTGTAAAGCTTTATCCTTCGGGTAAAATTGAATTTTTTATTAAAGATACCGATGGACTTCCCGCACATTGGTGGACATCCGGAATCTCAAACGGGGATGATATTAATTATTGGTTTTCCGATATTCCGGGTAATTACAAGGGTGAGAGTGCCGTAAGGTTTATGCCATCCGAATTTCCCGATGAACTCACCCTTGATAAGTCGGGTTTGTTATGGGGAATTCCGTCGAAAAACTATGAAGGAACCGAAATTGAGGTCATTGTTACCGATTATGAAAATATTTCGGCAAGAAAGACCTTCAAATTTTATAGCTGGCATCTCGGAACGGATGAGGAAGAAGTTGAATTATCAACTTTAAGTTGCTTTCCGAATCCCTTTTCAAAAGAAACAGTTATTTCGTTCAGATTAGAAAATCCGGCTTATATTTCATTGAAAATAAATGATATAAATGGAAAAACAGTTGCTATATTAGCTTCCGGTAGGTTCGTTGCGGGAAAACACGACTTTGTTTGGAAGGGAACCGGTTTTAAGGGTGAAATACAACCAAACGGAGTTTATTTTGTCATATTAAATGACGGAAATAATATTTTAACAAAGAAAGTAATATTATTGTAAACTGATGCTGAATTATAATGCAGGGAAAATCCATATCAAGCGGAATTAAGTCGGCAGGTTGTGAATATTTAACATAGTAAAGTTTATGCGTTTTAGTATGGTTTTGAAAATGTTTTAATAAGAAGAGATGCACCTTTTTTATACACCCGATATATCGTCACACATTTACACTCTTGATGAACAGGAGTCGAAACATTGTATTAAGGTTTTGAGGTTGAGCAAGGATGATGTCATTCATCTGACGGATGGAAAAGGTAATCTGTTTGAGTCGAGAATTATTCAGGATAATCCCAAAAAGTGCATTGTTGAAGTAACGGATGTTAAGAAGGAGGTTGGAAAAAGAAATTTTGTGCTTCACCTTGCCGTAGCTCCCACAAAAAATATTGCACGCTTTGAATGGTTTTTGGAAAAGGCCACCGAAATAGGTATTGATGAGATTACTCCGGTTATTTGCGACCATTCGGAAAGAAAAATTGTGAAACCCGAAAGATTGAATAAGGTGATTACTGCTGCCGTTAAGCAATCGCTCAAAGCATATCATCCTAAACTTAATGAAACCGTGAGGTTTAAGGATTTTGTCGGGAGCGATTTCAAAGGGCAAAAGTTTATTGCCTACATTAGTGAAGAGTTTAACAAGAGTTTGAAAGATTTATATATCCCCGGTTCGGATGTGGTAATTATGATAGGTCCGGAAGGCGATTTTTCGGATAAAGAGGTTAAATCGGCAATGAAAAACGGTTTTAAACCAATAAGTCTCGGGAAAAGTCGTTTGAGAACGGAAACAGCCGCTCTTGTGGCATGCCATAGTGTTGAATTGTTGAATCGGTGAATTGGTTAAATCGGTTAAATCGGTTGGTCGGCTCCTGTGAGGTTTAAGAGTTAGCCCGTGGGAGAGAAAAACCTCGCAGGTGTTTGGGAATTAGGGAAAATGGTTGAATCGGTTAAATCGGTAAATTGGTTAAATCGGTTGGTCGGCTCCTGTGAGGTTTGAGAGATAGCCCGCGGGAGAGAAAAACCTCGCAGGTGTTTGGGAATTAGGGAAAATGGTTGAATCGGTTAAATCGGGAAATTGGTTAAATCGGTTGGTCGGCTCCTGTGAGGTTTAAGAGTTAGCCCGTGTGTGAGAAAAACCTCGCAGGTGTTTGGGAATTATGGAAAATGGTTGAATCGGTTAAATCGGTTGGTCGGCTCCTGTGAGGTTTAAGAGATAGCCCACGGGAGAGAAAAACCTCGCAGGTGTTTGGGAATTAAGGAAAATGGTTGAATCGGAAAAATAGTTTAATATGCTAAGCAAATTGTTTAAATTACAGATCTTGTTGTTATTATTTTTAGTAAGCATTACCGGTTATAGTCAAAATCCGGTACAGATTGCCCTTTTGAAATATAACGGGGGAGGAGACTGGTACGCCAATCCCACTTCCTTGCCTAATCTGATAAAGTTCTGTAACGAAAATATCAATACGGACATCAATCCCGAACCTGCAACGGTTGATGTAGGAAGTCCCGAGATATTCAACTATCCTTTTGTGCATATGACAGGCCATGGCAATGTTGTTTTTTCCAATCAGGACATAAAAAACTTGCGTGATTACTTAATCGGTGGCGGATTTCTGCATATTTCCGATAATTACGGTCTTGACAAATATATTCGCAGGGAGATGAAGCGTGTTTTCCCGGAACTTGATTTTGTGGAGTTACCCTTCGACCATCCCATATATCATCAAAAATACGATTTTAATAACGGTCCCCCGAAAATTCATGAGCACGACGGTAAACCCGCTCAGGGCTTCGGTTTGATTTATGAGGGACGGCTCATCTGCTTCTACGATTATCAGTGCGACCTCGGTGACGGCTGGGAAGATCCCGAAGTTCATCACGATTCGCAGGCAACAAGAACAAAAGCTCTGAAAATGGGAGCTAATATCATAGAGTATGTTTTTACGGAATAATTCATTAACATATAAAAATAGAAAAAATGAAAAATCAAACAAAAGTTGTGAAGACCCTGATGCTAATCGCTGTTATGTCGGTTATTATGATATCGTGTGGTCAGAAGAGAAAGCCCGCCAATAACAATCTTGTCATTGTTGCCGGACAAATTACAAATCCCAATAAAGATTCGGTATGGATTAGAATAGAACCTGCTTTTGGTCGCGAATATGTTACCTACGGCGATAAACTTGACGACAACAACTCGTTCAACATTCATTTTAAAACTGCCAAGCCTATTCCCGTCACCTTTTACGACGGAGTGGAAACAACGCAGATGTTCGTGGAGCCGGGAGATAGTATTTATCTGACACTCAACACAAAAGAGTTTGATGAAACCGTAACTTACTCCGGCAAAGGTGCAGGCAAAAACAATTTTCTCGCTAAAAAATATCTCGCTCTTGACGATAGTCCCGAATATGCTATCTGGGATTTGATTGATTCGCTCTCTCCCGGACAATATAAGAGTATAGTTGATAAAAAAAGGAACGAATGGGAGAAGATGTTAAAGGATTTCTCATCCGAACATAAAGTAAGCTCTGATTTTATGAGTTATGAAAATACGGAAATGAATTTTGAACATGCTTTCGATGTTTATATGTATATCAATAGCCACAGGGATAGAAAACTTGGATATGATACCGTTAATATCCCCGTTGAATTTTATAAAGAATTCGGGAGTGTAACCGATTATGAAAATCCCTATAAAATGTCGAAACAATACAACATTTACTATAATTTTTATTATCCTTCCTATCTTGCGGTTATTAATTCCGGTATTCTGAAGGGGAAGAGCGGTGATGAAAGGGATTCGGTTCTTATGAATATTTATATGAATAACCTGCAGGGATATGAGCGGGAAAGAGCCATTGCAAATTATTTTTACGGCAAAGTTAGCAGGTATAATGTTGATTATTTTGAAAAGAATAAAGCCTTTTTCGATAAAAACGTTAAAAGCCCGGAATTCAGAGATTATGTTTACGATGAATACGACAAGGTTAAAAAACAGCTTGCCCGTGCTATGCCTGAGGGTGCACACCTTGTGAATCTTGAAAGAAAAGAGTACTCGAATTTTACGTTTAAAGACCTTATCTCAAAATACAA
>JALSSR010000126.1 GCA_026984135.1 Bacteroidales bacterium | reverse complement strand
TAAATGAAAGGCGTCCAGGACAATGGAATTATTGCGACAGCCAAACATTTCCCGGGTCACGGAGATACGGATTCCGACTCCCATAAAACACTTCCTGTAATCACAAAGTCAAGAGAATCTCTGGATTCACTTGAGATGTATCCTTTCCGGAAGTTAGTCGAAAACGGTTTGGATGCTGTTATGGTCGCGCACCTTTTTGTTCCGTCACTCGACAGTACTAAAAATACTCCCACAACACTTTCAAAAGAAGTTGTAACCGGAATCCTCAGAAAAAAGGACAGGTTTGACGGTCTGATAATTACCGATGCTCTTGATATGAAAGGTGTTGCCAACTATTATAAACCTGGAGAAATCGAACTTAAAGCATTACTTGCCGGAAATGATATTTTGTTGCTTCCCCAAAATGTGGAAGCGGCGATTAAGTTCATAAAAAAAGCTATTGAGGAAGGCATTGTCTCTGAAGATGTGATAGACAAAAAA
Organism: Bacteroidales bacterium; assembly: GCA_026984135.1. GTDB lineage: Bacteria > Bacteroidota > Bacteroidia > Bacteroidales > JAADJA01 > JAADJA01. The sequence continues at coordinate 13,772 of JALSSR010000126.1, read as the reverse complement.
TGTAAAAAGATTTTGGAATGGAAATATAAAGCGGGATTAAACAATTATAAAAATATAAAGACAGATTCCGTTTATCAAATTATCAATAATCCTAATAATGAGGTAATAACAAGAAAAATATTCAAATCGGCTATTACGGTTGTCAGAAATCAAAATGGCATAATTCCGCTGATGGAGTTTGACACTTTGCAGGCTGCAACACTTTCCATCGGGAATCCGGAACTTAACAACTTTCAATTGATGTTGGGCAACTACACTGATTTTGATAACTTTAACATTCTGAAAAACTTTTCCGATATAAAGGCGGAAAACCTCATTAAAAGATTGTCGAAATATAATCTTGTCATTGTCGGAATACACAACACCAACATTTTCCCCGGTAAAAATTTCGGAATAAGCCAAAAAAGTCTCAATTTCATCAACAGATTGGCGGACAGCACAAATGTAGTACTTACATTATTTGCAAGTCCCTATTCACTCAGGCTCTTGAAAGAACCGGAAAAATTTTCCGCAATAATTGTTGCATATCAGGATGACGATATTGCCGAAGATATTGCCGCTCAAATAATTATGGGTGCCGTAGGTGCAAAAGGTCATCTTCCCGTTTCGGCAGGAGATACATTCGGAGAAGGATACGGCCTGGAAACCAATTCTGTGGAAAGGCTGCAATACACAATTCCCGAAGAGGCCGGAATTGACGAGTCGAAGTTAAAATCAATTGACACTCTCGTACTTTACAATATTAAAAAGAAGGCTATCCCGGGCTGCCAAATACTCATAGCCAAAGACGGGATGGTTATTTACAATAAGTCATTCGGGTATCATACATATAAAAAGGGTAATTTTGTCAAGAACAGCGACATATATGACCTCGCATCGGTTACAAAAGTCGCAGCTACTACCATTTCCGTTATGAAACTTAGTGATGAAAACAGAATTGATATTGACCAACATCTTATCAGATACCTTCCATATCTCAAAAACACAAATAAGGAGAAAATCGTAATACGTGAGATGATGGCACATCAGGCAAGATTAAAACCGTGGATACCGTTTTATGTTAACACAATGACTGATGGCAGGTTAAATCCGGATATTTATAGTAAAAGATTAAAAGACGGATATACGGTTAAAGTTGCAGACAACATCTACATCAGGAATGATTACAAATACACGCTTTACGACTCCATCGCAACATCAAAACTTCGTAAATCAAAAAAATACAAATACAGTGATTTAGGATTTTATTTTCTGAAAGAGATAGTTGAAAATTCGACAAACGAGCCATTGGACAGGTTTGCAGCTGACAGTTTTTACAAACCTATGGGAATGACATCAACCTGCTTTAATCCGAGAAAATATTTTTCATTAAAAGATATTGTGCCTACCGAGAATGACAACTATTTCCGTCATCAATTAATTCACGGTTATGTCCACGATCCGGGAGCCGCAATGCTTGGAGGTGTTTCCGGACACGCCGGTTTATTTTCTAACGCAAATGATATGGCAAAGTTGATGCAGATGCTGCTCCGGAAAGGATATTACGGCGGAAAGCAATACCTCAAACCGGAAACGGTAAAAGAATTTACAAAACAGCAATTCCCGTTGAATGAAAACCGCAGGGGAATCGGTTTCGACAAGCCTCTTCCCGACGACCGCGACAAAGGACCAACCTGCGCAAGCGCCTCATTGAACAGTTTCGGACATTCCGGCTTTACAGGAACCTATATCTGGGCTGATCCCGAGTATGATCTGATATATATCTTCCTCTCAAACAGAGTTTACCCCACAGCAAAAAACAAAAAATTAATAAAAATGGATACCCGCACAAAAATTCAGCAGATCATTTATGATGCGATTGGCGCCGGTTCGGATGCTGAAGATGCCAAAGAAACCGCCAATATCGAAAATGTTAAGCCAAGTTTGAAAGAGTAATCTTTTCCTAAATGAAAAACCTGAATCATTGTTCCGTATAAAAAAGTTTTCGTGTACTTTTGCCCAAAATTAACAATATGACCTACTTCTTTATTGCGATAACCGTATTGATATCAATATATGCTTTTCAGCGAAGAGACATCTTCGACAAGTTGAAGTTCAATGCTTATGCAATAGATAAGCATAAAGAGTGGTACAGGTTTTTCTCGTACGGATTGATTCACGCCGACTGGATGCACCTGCTGATTAATATGTTCGTACTATATTCATTCGGTGATGTTGTTGAACTTATTTTAAAACTACATTTCGGTGTCAAAGCCTATCTTTATTATGCTTTGTTGTATATCGGCGGCATTGCTTTTTCTACGCTTTACGACTACGGAAAACATAAAAACGACAGTTATTATAATGCCGTAGGTGCTTCTGGTGCTGTAGCGGCGGTGGTCTTTTCCAGTATTGTGCTCTATCCTCAGGGCAGAATTTTTCTTTTCTTCATTCCAATCGGCATTCCCGCTCCTGTTTTCGGGATTCTTTATCTTATCTATTCCGCATATATGTCGAAGAAAAATATTGATAATATCGGACATAACGCACATTTCACAGGCTCAATCTACGGATTGTTGTTTACAATAGCGTTAAAGCCTTCGCTGTTTATTGATTTTATACATAATATTTTTTGATTATCGGTAATTGATGTAACCGCGCTCTTTTTCCGGCGTCATATTTATAATATCTTTAGTTTCGTATTTTATTAACCCAAATTTTGTTTGCAAATGGAAATCAAATATTTTGATGTTTTCATAAGAGGTTGGGAAAGGATGAAGCAATCCCTGTTCTCAAAACCTTTTAATCTTGATAAATGGTTTGCCGTAGGATTTACGGCTTTTCTTGCCAACCTTGCCGGCGGCCCTTCGGGCGGGTTTAGCAATAGCTTTCGCTCAAAATTTAAAAGCAACCGGTTTTTTGATGGTTTTTTCAGTTTTCCGGATAGTGCAACGGACTGGATGAATTCACATCCCACCTTACTTACTCTGATAATTATAGGGATTTTATTAATAATCGGTATAGTGATCGTTCTTCTATGGCTTGGTTCCAGAGGAAAGTTTATGTTTCTACACAATGTAGTTTACAACAAAGATGATGTGAAAAAACCGTGGAACGAATACAAAAAAGAGGGGGATTCGTTATTTGTATGGCGACTGATTTTTGGACTAATTGTATTTTCAGTTTCGGTTTTCATACTGATATATGGATTTATTTTCGCCAGAAGTCTTTATTATAATGAGTTTACATTCAGCAATCAGATGTTAACAATTCTTTCACTCAGTGCCATGTTTTCCATTGTAGTGATTATAACAGCATACATTTCGCTGTTTCTGAACGATTTCATAGTGCCCATAATGTATAAACACCGTTTGACAACCACGGAAGCATGGACTTTTTTCCTGCCCGTATTAAAAAGTAATATTTTTCATTTTTTACTTTACGGAATTTTTATCTTGTTTTTATGGATTATTTTTATCGCTGCAATTGTTGTTTTGGGATTGGTCACCTGCTGTATAGGCTTTTTGGTGCTTGCCATTCCGTATATCGGAACGGTCATTCTGCTTCCTGTCCATTATACCTTCAGAGCTTTGAGTGTGGAATTTCTTGAGCAGTTCGGTGATGAATTCACCCTATTTCCAAAGCCGGAAAGTGATAGTGAGTAATAATACCATTTTAGCCCAATCAATTGACAGACACTATGAGAATCGGCAATGACGGCAGGATAATCAGAGGCAGCATCTTTTTAATAATTGTTGCCCTGTTCGTTGCATCCTTTTTTCTGAATCCGTTAAAATATAATTTGAACACCTGCGGCTTCAAGGAGATGACAGGCTACAGTTGTCCGAGCTGCGGATTGACACGCTCTTTTTTTTCCATATCGCATCTTCACTTCGGAGATGCCTTTTCATATCATCTGATTGGGCCGTTATTATATCTTTTCCTGCTGTCAGCTGCCGTTAAATACGGTTATGAAGCCGTCACGGGAAATGTGGTTCGGCTATCCATATCAGCCCGTCAGGATAAAATCTATGTTATTACCTTTTTGGGTATATGGCTGATATACTGGATTGTAAGAATTATAGGAGAAATGAATTGATTCCTGTCTATTTTTTCCACAGATTTCTCAATTCATCTTCTATTTTATTCTTATACTTTTTAAAGTCCGATTTTTTGACCTTTTTTATCTCCTTTTCCAGCTTTTCATATTGTTTTTTAGCCGTCTTGGTCATATTCGGAATAACTTTGTTTTTCACATCATCACCGGCCTCTTTCAGAACCTGAGTAAGTTCTTCGATATCAACCTTTTTGATAAGCTGTTTAATTTTAGCATTGGACATTTTCGCAATATCGTCAAGGGTATAATCCTTAACATCATCCCAAGACTCTTCTGCTTTTGCTTTTGCTTTACCTGTAGCTTTTTTTGCAGTGTCAACAACGGTTTCTTTAACATCTTCAAAAGTTTCTTCAGCCTTATCTGCAATATCTTTAAGCTTTTCTTTTGCCACTCCGGTAAATTCATCAACTCTTTCTTTTATTTTGTCTTCCATAGTATTACATTTTTCATCAATACGAATCATAAAATCTGACAAAACATTCATATAATTTATAAATGCCTCATAAGGAGAAGGATACGGATTAAAATAGCGATGGACATCACCGTCGGAGAACCATTTTGTGCACATATAATAAAAATGGTCGCTTGCCTGAAGATAGTTCCAGTCGCGCATTATTTCATCGTCATCACAAGTTTTAACCTTTTCTCTAATGGAATTAAGTTTTTCAAAAGCCTCATCCTGCAATTCATTCCCCAGCCAGGCTGTCAGGTCTCTCTCCTCGTCGGCCCAGGAAATAGGATGTGGAATATGGATTTCCGAAATGGGTTCATATCTTTCAGCCACTTGCGAAGGTGTTAAAAAGTCGAAATCGGATAACTCGAATACTTTACCCGGCAATGACTTCATAAACTCAAAAATGCCGCTTTCGGCCCACTGGTGTTCACCAAAAGTTTCGTAATCCATAAAAAGGTTTACAACCTGCTGCTTTTTATCAATATTATTCAGCCAGCCCACATATTTTTCAGCGGTAAGAGGCCACTCCGCCCAACTTCGGTCGGAAAATCGGAAAGCAATATCGTCGCTCAGCCTATAGTTTTTAAGCAAAAGTTTAACATCATCAAGATAGGAGTGTTTATAAACGTAATTGGGACTTTTCCAACCCAGCACATGTTTTGCTCCTTCGGTAAGTATTGTTTTATATCCCATACCGGCAACCGTTTCTCCGATTACATCGGAATATATCAACTCCGTATTTCTGAAAGTGACGGGTTTACTACCAAAAAGCTCTTCAATCATACTGCTATGTTGCTCAACCTGTCTTTTAAACTCAGCCATATTGCTTAATGACGCCAATGAATGTGCGTAAGTTTCAGTCAAAAACTCCACATTACCGGTAGCCGCAAGTTCCTTAAAACTATCCAACACCTGTGGTGCATAACGCTGAAACTGTTCAATAGCAATGCCTGATATTGAATAGCTGACACGAAACTTACCGTCGTATTTTTTTATAAGGTCCAGCATAATCCTGTTTGCAGGTAGATAGCTTTTTTCAGCTATTCTTTGCATTATTGAGCGATTCAGATACTCATCATAATAATAATGATCAACACCCATATCAAAAAAGCGATAAGTCCTCAAACGAAACGGTTGATGAACCTGGAAATAGAAACAAATTGATCTCATAACAAAATTATTTTCCAATTACGACACTCTTGTAAACATCTAAAATTTTCTTTGCGGCGTTCTCCCATTTCAAATTATCCACTTCTGTCTTGCCATATTTAATAAACATATCGGACAACGCTTTATAGTGAAGCAGTCCGTAAATTGCGTCAGCCATAGCATTCACATCCCAAAAGTCAACCTTAACGGCATGTTTTAAGACTTCCGCCACTCCCGACTGTTTTGAAACTATCACAGGCACATTCGTACGCATAGCCTCCAAAGGCACAAGGCCAAAGGGTTCGGAAACAGAAGGCATAACGAAAACATCACTAAGCGCAAACATTCTGTCAACAGAACTACCTTTCAGAAAGCCCGTAAAATGAAATCTGTCGGTAATTTTCAATTGAGCGGCCCTGCGAATCATTTTATTCATCAAATCACCGGAGCCGGCCATCACAAATCGCACATTTCTGTCTTTCTGCAAAACTTTATGAGCAGCCTCAACAAAATACTCAGGCCCTTTCTGAAAGGTTATCCTTCCCAGAAAAGTAACAACCTTTTCTTTCACAACCTTTTTCACCTGCAGCACATCCGGATTATCAACCGGTTCAATGGCATTATGCACAGTAACAACATTTTCAGGTGGAATACCATATTTATTAATTACGATATTTCTTGTCAGATTACTGACCGCCATAACCTTGTCGGCTGCCATCATTCCGTTACGTTCAATATCATATACGATAGTATTGATATTTTCGCCGGAGCGGTCAAACTCAGTAGCGTGCATATGAACCACAAGAGGTTTGCCACTGGCCTTTTTAGCTGCAACGCCGGCATAATAGGCAAGCCAGTCGTGAGCATGTATAACGTCGAAATCATACTCTTTGGCAATTGCAGCTCCAACAAGTGCATACCTCGAAACCTCTTCAAGCAGGTTTTTTCCATATTTACCGGAAAACTCATATTTTCTTGAAAATATTGACTTTTTTCTCAGATGTTTTTCAAGTTTCGTCTCATTGGTAAATTTTTTAAACTCTTCAGGGTCAAGATATGGGACAAGATTTGACCCAACCTCCATATAAGTAAGATTCTTTGCCAGTTCGATAAATTCCGTATCTTCAACATTAACCAATACATCGCTGGCATTAATCAGGCGTATTGCTCTCTGATCTTCATCACCATAAGCCTTTGGCACAACGAAAAGCACTTCTACGCCCTGTTTCAGGAGCCCTTTTGTCATCCCGTAGGAGGCGGTTCCGAGTCCGCCGGTTATATGAGGCGGGAATTCCCATCCGAACATTAGTACCTTCATATCTTTGGGTCTGATTGGTTTTCGAATTTATTTATCAAATAATTAATCCTAAGCAATTCCGCAACACTCCAAGCTTGAGATATCGCACCCTTGCCTCTGTAAGGCGGATCACCATAATACAATTCCGAAATTGTACCTATGCCATGCTCCGTCATCTCTTCTTCAAACCCATACAACAACTTTTTGGCAAAGGCCACTCCGCTTTTTCCGTGAAGTTTCAGATAGCCTTCCACAAAAAATCCCAGTAACCAGGGAAAAGCAGAACCATTATGGTAGGAAAGGTCACGCTGAATAATATTGCCTTTATAAATGCCCTTATACATCGGGTTTTTGGGAGATAGAGTACGTAATCCCCTTGGTGTCAGCAACTCACTTTCGGCTGTTTGTAAAATACTGTATTTTATATCATCATTAACAGGACTATACGGTAAAGCCGTAATAATTACCTGGTTTGGTCTGACGGAAAAATCTTTAAACTCACCTCTCACACAGTCAGCCATCAATTTATTATCACCATCCCAGAATGTCTCCACAAAGGAATATTCAATACTTTCTGCAATTTGTTTCCACTCCTCGGTTTTTCCCTTTCCGAATTTTTCTTTCATTTCAACAAAAAACCGGATAGCATTATACCATAAACCGTTTATTTCTACAGCAAGACCGTTCCTGTTAACCACCGGTTTCCCGTCAATAACGGTATTCATCCATGTGAGCACATCATTTTCTCCGCCGGCATAAAGCAAACCGTCATCCTGCATATAAATATTGTATGATGTACCGTTTTTGAAGTCAACAAGAATTTTCTCCATCACCTTTCCGTACTTTTTCCAAATCATCTTTTCATCACCCACAATCTCAATATACCTTTGGAGAGCAAGGAAAAACCACAGAGAAGCATCAACCGAATTGTAATGAAGTTTACTTCCGTCATCTGTTATGGGGAAAAAAGGCCCGTGCATATTAGCTACCATTGTGTCAATGATACTCAGGAAGTGAGTTGAGTCATTTTGTGTTAAGGTAAGACCGGGTAATGAGACAAAAGCCGATCTGCCACAAATATGAAACCAATGATAGCCGGCTATTAATTCCGTATGACCGTCTCGGTCAACCAAAAACTGCTCGGCTGCATTTTCAAGGCAATGAATAAAATTGTCACGTGGAGTTCTCTCAAATGTCTCATTTTTAAACAAAGTCCGTAAACTTTTCGGCTCAATTTCATTCAATCCGGCTGAAAAAACCACAACATCACCCTTTTTAACATTCAATTCAAACGTACCGGGCATATATAAATCTTCGTGATACTCATAACCTCTTGTTCTTTCCTTGGGGTATTCAATTCCATAATTCCAGTCGGGATTATGCACATATTTCGGTTTCCTGGAAAACTGCAGATATAAATCGGAATAAGGCTCATACATTCTAACTTTGATCCCGTTTTTCACCTCCACAAATGAAGTATCGGCATATTCATTCTGCTTACTCAAAGAGTGAACACTCCGAAAGGCCAACAGGGGTTTAAATCGTAATGTTGTTGCCGAATGAGCCTCAAGTATTTCAAAACGGATCATAAATCTGTCCTCGTGTGAGACAAACACCCGCTCCTTTGTCATTATTACACCGCCAACACGATAAACAAGTTTTGGAATGGGGTCGGATTCAAAATCACGGATATATTTATGTCCCCGAGGTTCAAAATTATTATCGCCATAGCTGTGAATAGCCAGATTAAACTCTGTATTTCGCTGAATAACTGTAACATCAAGGGTAGAAAGAAGCACATGGTGTCCTCTGTCAATTTGGGGCTGAAGTGAAACCAACAGCCCATGATACTTTCTTGTATTACAGCCTACAATCGTAGTACTTGCATAAGACCCGGCCCTGTTTGTTCTTAACAATTCCTTGTTTAACGAATATTCAAGGTTTATCAGTTTCGATTTATCAAATTTGATATAACTCATTGTAGTAAATCAGTTTTACTGTCTAAAAATCCTTACAAAAGTAAATAAAAAGTATAAATAGCTGATTGTTTTAACAAAAGATAACAAAAGATTAATTTGTATATCAAAAAAATTGTAATTTTACACCATTGATTCTACTTGATTTAACATATGACAAATCTTGAGAAAATAGCATACTGGAAGGATATATCAAATTATGATTTGGATACGGCGAATGTAATGCTTAAGGGTAAGAGATTTTTATATGTAGGTTACAAAATATGCACAAGTAATAATCAAACACATTGATGTTGATAAAATTGTATTATTCGGTTCTTATGCTAACAATACTTTTAATGATAATAGTGATATTGATGTTGCCATTATTGTTAATGAACTTTCTGATGACTTTTTAGAAACCTCTGTTTTACTTAATAAACTAACACGTAATATTGATTATCGTATCGAGCCCGTTTTACTTTTAAAAAAGGATGATTATAGCGGGTTTTTAAAAACACTGCTCTCTTACGGGGTAATTATTTATGATAACAAAAACACAAAAGTGGCATAAAAAACCCCCTTTACTAAGAGAAGAAGTAAAGGGGGGTAAAATTTACTTATATTCTATTTCAGCACTATTTTACTTATTTTCTGAACTTTCCCCGCATTCACTTTCAAAATATATATTCCTTTACCTCTTTCGGATATATCAATATATCTTGAAAAATCGCCATTCAAATTACCTGATGTAACGGAGTAAATCCTTTCACCCTGCATATTGATAATTGAGATATCAATGTCTTTCACAAGTTTCCCTTTTATCTCCAATTTGAACTTACCGGAGGAAGGATTAGGCACAACAATAATTGAAAGCTCATCGGATGTGGCATCTCTTATACCTGTTGTAGGATCATATATTATTGTCATATTATCCGAATCTTCAAAACCGCACATTTCGTCACCCATTGCCGTAAGGGTAAGATCAACTTCGCCACTGCTCATATCACCGGCACCAAGGGTGTAAGAAGCATCCAATTGAGAGGGATCATCAAAAGAACCGTCTCCCGAAGTTGTCCACTCAACCGTTTCATAAAAATCCGCTTGACCATCCAACATCACAGGACCTGCCGAATTAACCGTCATATCGTCACCGGCATCGGCAACGGCTTGCCTAATGATTGTCAATGTCATATCGTCACTGGTTTGCTGACCTGCCTCATATCCGTACGTCGTTAAAGTCAGAACCACCGAACCGTTTTCCACATCCTGAGAACCGCGAAGATACTTGGCTGCGAGAGTATTTGGATTTTGGAATATCCCATCCCCCGACGTAGTCCATTCAAGACTTGAGTAATACAACGCCGAACCGGAAGTAAAGAAAAACGAGTCTTCACAAACAGAGTCATCTTCTCCTGCATATGCCGTTGAGGCTTGCGTTGCACCAAAATCGAATGAACTTATTCTGGTTCCCCAGCCATTTGCTTTCATATATTCGGATGTGAACCAAAAAACAGAATCATTCGACACATCGGGAGTCAGACAACTGTAATCACCCCACCTGCTTATACCGCTTTGAGATGACTCACCTCCAATTATTTCGACTTCTGCAATATTCATTTCACCAAGAGGAGCATCAGGTGTCCTTCCGGTATATCGTAACGACGGATGTGTTGAACTGCTGCCCACGGAATACGCAAGTCCTATATTACCGTTTGCCGTCATAGCAATACTTCCCATCCATCTGTTTTCATTATCGGGAGCATAAGTACCCTGTTGATAAATCTCCCAGCCCGAGCCGTCGTCGCGAAGTTCGTACCAGCGAATTGCTGCTCTTCCACCGACTTTGATGGTATGATTTGCCAGCATCACATTATATCCGTCAAATTTCCTGAATGGTAAACGGAACATCAAAACCATTTCCATAACATCAAGTTTAGTGCTTGTCCCGGGTTGAGGAATACTATTAACATCAGAATTGAAAGATGCAGGAGTAAGATTGGAAACCAGTGTTAAGGTTGAATTGGCCGTATTGTTCCAGTCAACAGACATCTCGTATATTTGCATTTTATGACTTCCAAAAAAGCTAATTCCCGTTATATAGTTAGGTGTTCCCATTGGAGGCGCTTCACCGTCAACATCAGAAGGCAAAAATCCGAATTTGGAAGAAAACTCACCATAATAAATCATCTGTGCATTCGGGTCACCGACCAACATCTTATCTCTTTCAAAAGCTACAAAGGATGCACCTTTAAAAGAACCCTGAAACATATGGAATGTTGCATAATAACCATCAGGCCAAACAGCAAGTTTCGGATAATCGGGAAACATGTCAAACTCAAAAGCATATCTGTACCATGAACCGAGCGGATCACCGGTTTCGGAAACTGCTATTAGTTCGTAGTGCTTACCATTAGAAGCCTGCACGGCAAACTGACTTGCCACCCAGCGGTCGGAAATTTCATCATAAAGTACAATCGGATCTCCATCATTATGCCCTGACCAGGGACCCGGAAAACCCTGCCACAATGTACTGTTTGCAACAGGTCCGTAGAGTTTGTTACCGAGTTTGTCATAAATTGCAAATGACAGATTCATCATTTGAAAATAATGATTAGGTCCAACATCTCCGTCAGTATCAGGAGGATAAACACCATTAACATTTCCCGTTCCTCCTATATTGACAATCGGACCGTTAACCTGTAAACTACCATTTGCAGACTGGATAGTCGGCTGGTCTGTCTTCCACTTATCACCATCTTTATAATCTGTTTTTAAAGATTCGTTTTTCACTTCCCCGTCTTCCCAGGTATTATCCTTTGTTGAAGGAGCAATTTTTTTCATATCGCGCAACGGAATGGTTTTATCGAAAAAGGCAGCCTTACTGACTTTTGTAGGAGCCATATCCTTTTGAGCAAATACAGGTGCAACCAAAACACCCAATAATAATACTAAAATAACTTTTTTCATACTAATCAAATTAAATTCATTTTCTGTTTGACAATAAATAACAGTGATTAGATGTATAATGTTCCCAATCCTTACACTATTTAACAATAAATTAACAATTTATTTGTCAATTTGCAAGATTATTTAGCGGATTCTGAACTCAAAAGAGTTTCTGATCTTGTCTTTTAAAAAATAAAGAATGAAATAATACGGAATGAGAATTCCTAAAGCCATCAGACCGGCAACACCTTCATTATCAAATAAATTAAGAGATATTATTAAAGTGGCAAGCAAAATAAAAAACGGCAAAATATAACCGAGGAAAACCGCTCTTTTACCCATTGATTTCTCCATAATTATTTCCACCCTGTCTCCCACATTATAAATCCTGTTTCCGGAAACCGGCACCTCAATTATCTCTTCCTGCATATCGCTCACATTACAGGCGCCCTTCACCTGGCAAGAAACACAAGCCGATTGTGCAATTATTGAAACAAAATAATTTGAATCATCCATATCTTTAATTATTCCATTTTGAACAATGGAATCAACCTCACAGTCGGTATTTTGAAAATATTCACTCATTTTATCATACAAAGATTAAACTATTACAGAGAACAAAAATACGAGGTATTTTGTTTTAACGGAACCTATTTTTACGGAATCCATTTGCGGCATTACGGAGTGGAAACCGAAACGGGAAGAATCTTTCCATTAAAATATTTATTCCCGTTTAAAGCAAAGTCCGCTATATATTTCCCCATTTCGTCCGGAGTTAAAGAAGCCTTGTAACCGGGGAATGCCTCCTCAAGCATTTCGGTCTGAACTGCTCCGAGAGCCAGACAATTGACTGATATACCATCGTTTTTCAACTCCTCGGCCATTGCTTCGGTCAAAATGGCAACCGCACCTTTACTTGCACTGTAAAGTGAGAGTCCGGGAAATTTCAAACTTCCCTGAAAACCGCCCATACTGCTTATATTAACAACGTGTGAATCAATATTAAAATATGGAATCAGTATCTTTACCAAATTAAACACACTCTTCACATTAATATTGAAAAGCTCATCAAAATCATTGCCTGTTAATTCGGAAAATGGTTTATTTATCATCTTTCCGGCATTATTGACAAGAATATCAATACCACCAATTTTTTTCACAACCGGCAGAAGTAATTTTTCAAAGCCAATATGTCCGATGTCAGCAGGCAAAGTAATAATCTCCATCTCAGGATTTATTATAAGGCACTCTTTTCTTAACTCATCAAGCCTGTCGCCTGACCGGGAAACAGCAATTATCTTATGATTTCCGGTTGAAGCAAAAGCTTTTACCGTGGCATTACCAATTCCTCTGCTTGCACCCGTAACAATAATATTCATAACAATTAAATTCTAATGTGTAAAAACGCTATATTTCATTACATTTACCGGTTGCAAAAGTAGTCAGAAATATTTTATCAAATATTTTTCTCTTGTATATCAAATGATAATATTACTTTTGGATTAGTTTTTGTGAAATAAAAGTTTAAAATTGACAACATGAAAATGGCAAAATTTTTACCCGTATTGCTGACGGTGCTGATCTCAGGTTTCTGCAACTATGCATTTTCGCAGGATAATCAGGATATAATAGCTGCAATTCAAAAAGGGGATTATCAGAAACTATCGAAAAAATTCAACACGACAGTTGATCTCCAGATTGGTGACACTGACGGTAACTACAGCAAAACACAAGCTGAACAAATTGTTAAGGATTTTTTCAAAAAATATCCTCCGAAATCTTTCAAAACAATTCACGAAGGTTCTTCAAAAAAGAATTCGGAATATATTATCGGTTCATATGTTAGTGAGAAAAAAAAATTCAGGGTTATAT
>JALSSR010000125.1 GCA_026984135.1 Bacteroidales bacterium | reverse complement strand
ACTGGCGCGCGAAAGCGTGAAAAAAGCAAGCCTCCATAATAAAAAACTCAGGGATTGCAGGGTTCATTATAATACAAACCATGAACGCAGGTTGGAAACAACCATTTTTATTACCGAGGGTGATTCCGCCAGCGGTTCCATTACTAAGTCAAGAGATGTGAATACTCAGGCGGTCTTCAGTCTGAAAGGTAAACCGCTCAATAGTTACGGGCTGAGTAAAAAAATTGTATATCAAAATGAAGAATTCAATCTTTTACAGGCTGCCCTGAATATTGATGACGGACTGGAAAACCTTCGCTACAATAATATTGTAATTGCTACCGACGCCGATGTTGACGGAATGCATATCAGATTGTTATTGCTGACCTTTTTCCTGCAATTCTATCCCGACCTTGTTAAAGCCGGGCACCTGTATATATTGCAAACACCTCTTTTTAGGGTGAGAAATAAAAAGAAAACGGAATATTGCTACACGGATGAGGAGAGGCTCAGTGCCATTAAAAAACTTGGCCCGAAACCGGAAATAACAAGATTTAAAGGTCTTGGTGAGATTTCTCCGGGTGAGTTCAAGAATTTTATAGGGGCTTCCATTCGTCTTGAACCCGTATTGCTTCAGCGCGAATCCTCAATCAAAGAGATACTTGCATTTTATATGGGTAAAAATACCCCGCAAAGACAAACCTTTATAATTGATAATCTGAGAGTTGAAGAGGATATTCCCGAGGTTAACAAGGTGGCCTGATTCCGATATGGCTTTTTACTAGGTTTTATTCTTTTATCTCACTTCCTTAAATGCCTCACCCAGGTTTTCAATAATATCTCCGGCTGTCAATGCCTCATATCCTGATTTATCCGCTGCAATGTCACCTGCAAGTCCGTGGATAAAAACACCAAGCAAGGATGTTTCCAGCGGAGTATATCCTTGCGCAAGCAGTCCGAGAAGGATACCGGTCAGCACATCACCGCTGCCGCCTGTGGCCATTCCCGGATTTCCGGTAGTATTGAACCAGCAGTTGCCTGCCGGAGTTGTAATTGCCGTGTGGGCACCTTTGAGAATGACATAACAATTGTGCTTGATTGAAAAATCGCGCTGCATTTTGTTCCTCTCGAAATTATCGGATGATTTTCCCGCCAACCTTTCAAACTCCTTGGGATGCGGTGTGAAAATACTATTTGGAGGAATGAAGGATATCCAGGTTTTATTCTCCGAAAGTATGTTGATCGCATCGGCATCAAAGATTATGGGGCCGCCGGCATTTTGTATCAGAAGTTTCAATGCTTTAGCAGTCTGTTTTTCCGTCCCGATACCGGGCCCAATGGCAATGGCATTATATTTTGAAAGGTAAGGCACTTCCGAAAAGATATGTTCGTCAATGTCAATACTCACCATTGCTTCCGGCACTGCCGTTTGTATGATACCGTAACCTTTTGAGGGTATATGCGTGGTTATCAAACCTGCACCTGAGCGTAAAGCCGCTTTCGAACCGAGTACCGCCGCACCCATTTTTCCGTAACTGCCCGAAATCAATAGTCCGTGACCGTACGTTCCTTTGTGCGAAAACTTTTTTCTTCTTTTTAGAAGTCTTTTAACATCTTGTGATTCAAGTAAAAAGTCGTCAACCTTTACATCCCTGATAAACTCCGGATGAAGACCGATGGGTAAAACGTACCATTCTCCGACATAATCCTCATTTTCAGGGAAAAGGAATCCGTATTTGGGAAATTGGAAAGTGAGGGTGACGGTTGCTTTTATGATAGCACCTTTATTGTCTTTATTTGTAGAGTCGCAGAAAAATCCCGACGGAGCATCTATGGCAATAACAGGAACATTGCTTTTGTTGATAAGGTCAATAATTCCGGCAATGAATCCTTTTACCGGACGTTTCAATCCCGACCCGAATATGGCGTCAATTATTACGTCATTTGCCTCAAAGGTAGGAAGTTTGCTTTTTTCTTTAATGTCAATGACTGTAACATTTTTTGCATTTTTTACTCTGTCGAAGTTTATCTTACAACTTGGTGACATTTTATCGGAATACCTCACAACATAAACGGAAACCTTGTATCCGCTGTTGGCCAGCATCCTGCTAACGGCAAAGCCGTCACCGCCGTTGTTACCGAGACCGCAAAATGTCTTAATATGGAATGACGTATCAAAAACGGAACTTATCCTTTCAAATAAACGGGTAGCCGCTCTTTCCATAAGGTCAATATCGGCAATCGGCTCATTTTTAATTGTGTAAGCATCCGCTTCTCTTACTTTTTCAATGGGTAATATTTTCATCTTTGTCCGATTTTAAAAGTTTGACAATATGTAGTTCTTAAGTCGGCAGTGCCGAAACTTTGCTTCGTGCATGCTCGACCGAAGGTCGGCATCTTCAGTGCCGAAGCTCAATGAGCGAAGGAGGAAACAAACTTTCTACACCACAACTTTATCTTCTTTAACCACAAGACATCCGGCCATCATATCGTGCAGAGCTTGCTTTTGTGATGTGAAGCCTGCCATCATAAATCCGATATAGAAAATAAAAGCGGAAATAATTTTTCCGAAATATCGTCCTGTTGCCCTTCCGAATCCTATTGGATTGCCTTGCAGGTCGGTAACTTTTATATTCAGCATAATCTTGCCCGGAGTTGCCTGATATTTTGATGACTCGAAAAAAGCGTAATAGAGCCACCCGATACCGAAGCTGACAATATAAAGCATTGAAAGTGACGAGAGTGCAGCAATGAGATAAGGGAGTGAATCCGCATCAACACTGCCGCTCTCCGGAAATGCGGATAATGATATCCCGACAACACCGAGAAGGGGAACAATAAAAATACCCTGGATGATTGAGATTATGATTCCGTCAATAATTACGGCTAAAAATCTCCACCAAAAGCCTGCATAAGTTCTAACGACTTTAAAACCATTCTGATTAATGTTTGTATTTTCCATAAAATTAAATTTTTGAATTTATGCGTAAAGGTACAATAAATTCCAAAATGCAAATAATAAATTCCGATTTTTTCAAATATACTGCTTTTTTAAGGATTTGTGTTATCTGCCCGTATTGTTCAGACGGGCAAACCTGAAAAGAACCACTATAAGTGCAGTCCGGAAATGTGGTTCTTATTACGAAGAATTGTATAGCTTTGCGCAAAAATAAAAGAAATATGGGTCGAAAGAAAAGGCGTAATCTGCCGTTTTTTGAAAATGTAAAGATACTTGATACCGGTTCCGAAGGAAAAGCCGTTGCCAGAATTGAAGAAAAGGTTGTTTTTGTCCCCTGGGTAGTACCCGGTGATGTGGTTGATATTCAGGTTACGAAAAAAAGAAAGTCGTATTTGGAGGGGAAAGCAACTGCCATTCATACTTTTTCGGATGAAAGAACAGAACCGAGGTGTGAGCATTTCGGACTTTGCGGCGGGTGCAAATGGCAAAATATGAAATATGAAAGCCAGCTCAAATATAAACAAAAGCAGGTTCAGGAGAATCTAAAACGTATCGGCCACCTGGAAATTAAAGAGTCCTTCCACATTCTACCATCCGGGCAAGAGTATTTTTACCGGAATAAACTGGAATATACCTTTTCAAATCGCAGATGGCTCACGGATTTTTCAAGGGATGTGGACTTTAAGGAGAGGAATATGAATGGTTTGGGATTTCATATACCGGGTATGTTCGACAGAGTTTTGGATATTGAAAACTGCTATTTGCAGCCCGAGCCGTCCAACTCCATTCGCCTTGCCGTAAAAAAATATGCCGACGAACACAACCTCGATTTTTATGACGTGAAGATCAGAGAAGGTTTTTTGAGGAACCTTATCATACGTACAACAACAACCGGGGAGGTGATGGTGATTCTTGTTGTTAATTACGATGAAGGAGCAGCCGTTTTTGAGTTGCTGTTTTACCTGAAGCAGCAGTTTCCGGAAATAACTTCGCTGATGTATGTCATCAATCCTAAAAGCAATGATACCATTTATGATCTTGAAGTTAAGCTTTATGACGGAAAACCGTACATTGTTGAAGAGATGGAGGGCTTGAAATTCAAAATAGGGCCGAAATCGTTTTATCAGACAAATCCGGTTCAGGCATTTGAGTTGTACAAGGTTGCAAGAGAATATGCAGGGCTGAAAGGGAATGAGATCGTTTACGATCTTTATACGGGAACGGGAACAATTGCCAATTTTATAGCACATAATGCGAAAAAGGTGGTTGGCATTGAGTCGGTTCCCTCTGCCATTGAAGATGCAAAGGAGAATTCAAAGTTGAATAATATTGACAATACCGCTTTTTATGCAGGGGATATTTTAAAACTTCTTGATGATGATTTTATTGAGGAAAACGGAAAGCCTGATGTTATAATTACCGACCCGCCGCGTGCAGGAATGCACGAAAAAGTGGTCAGGCAGATATTGAAAGTGGCTCCGGCGAAAATAGTGTATGTAAGTTGTAATTCCGCAACACAGGCAAGAGATGCTGCCATTCTTGCCGAGAAATACTCAATCGAAAAAAGTCAACCTGTTGATATGTTCCCGCAAACACATCATGTTGAGAATGTTATGTTGTTGAAATTGAAAGATTAGAAGAAAGTTATTCGCCTATAATTTTCACAAGGACTCTTTTTCTTCTTTTTCCGTCAAATTCACCGTAGAAGATTTGTTCCCAAGGACCGAAGTCAAGTTGACCGTTTGTGACGGCAACAACTACTTCCCTTCCCATAACCGTTCTTTTAAGATGTGCGTCGGCATTATCCTCAAAACCGTTGTGCCTGTACTGTGAATATGGTTTTTCGGGTGCAAGTTTTTCGAGCCAAACCTCATAATCGTGATGAAGTCCGCTTTCGTCGTCGTTGATGAAAACGCTTGCCGTAATATGCATTGCGTTTACAAGGCAAAGGCCTTCCTTAATTCCACTTTCTATGATGCATTCCTGCACCTGATGTGTGATGTTGACAAGTTGCCTTCTTGTGGGAGTGTTGTACCACAATTCTTTACGATAAGATTTCATATTTCTGTTTTTTTGGTTGGTAAAAATATAAAAAAAACCTATAACTATTAAATCTCAACCGGATAAATAAAAAATTTACTATCTTTGTCAGGTGAAGTATGGATATACAGGTTCTTTGCAGGCTTTCGGAGTAGAATCGGTTTACAATTTTTGGTACAGTTTATTCGTAAGGCCTGTTACTTGCCTGAATACATTCGGTTGATTTATTCATTAACGAAAAGAACCCAATGAGAAGATTTTCCGTCGTTTACCGTCCCATTGCAGTAGTTACACTGCTTGTCACAGTGTATTTTACAGGCGGTTTGTCACAACCTTCTTTTGCGCAGGACAAGTTCGACCTGATGGAGCAAAAAGTTCAAACACTACCCGATGATACTTCAAAAGTTAACCTGTTGATAAAACTTGGCGAGCATTTTTGCGCCCATGAAAATGAAAAGGCACTAATGTATTTACAGGAAGCCTATTCCATTTCAATATTACTGGACTATACGGAGGGTATCGGCAAGAGTTTGCTTTGGCAGGGGCGGGTTTATTATTATAAATCTAATTATCAGTTGGCCGGAAAATATCTCGATAAAGCAAAAAAACCGTTGGAATCAATTGGAGACATTGATGCCCTTTCATTTTGGTATATGGCAAAAGCTTTTAATTTACAACTTACGGGTGATTATGTAAATGCAATTGAGATGTTTAAGCAGGCTATCGAGTTATCAAAACAAGTCAATAATAAAAAAAGAATAACGGTTTGCTATTTGGAGATTGGGACAACAGTATTGGATAGGGGAGATGTTAACACGGCAATGAACTATTTTCGGGAAGGTTTGCAATTGGCAAAGGAAACCGGCAATAAGGTCGTAGTGGCAAATGCATTGGCCTCTATAGCAACTGCTTATAAGTCAAGGGGCTCATTAGATTCTTCGCTGTACTATTTAAGGCAGGCACTTAAAATTCGTACGGAATTAAAATTAGAACGCCATATCGCAGCCTCCGAAAATTCCATAGGCAAAATACTTACGGAGATGGGAAGGTATGCAGAAGCCGAAAGGTCATTATACCATGCACTTTCTCTGTTTACAAAGTTCAATGAGCAAACCGGTATTATCATTACAAACCTGAATATCGCCAATGTAATGATGCGACAGGGTAAACCTGAAGCTGTTGAACTTGCAAATAAAACATTGCAACAGGCAATAAGCATTGGTAACCCGAACCTGTTAAGCACCGTTTATTCCAAAGTGTCAAATATTTACGCTTATATTAACGATTACCAAAAAGCTTATGAATATCAAAAATTATATGAGCATATTAAAGATAGCTTGTTTACCTCGGAAAAGGAACGAATGCTGGCAGAGGTGGAAGCAAAATTCCGCTCGGAAAGAAAAGATGCGGATATTGCATTGCTGAAAGAAAGAACCAAGGTAGAGAGGAACAGGAATATTATGCTTATAACTTTGTTGTTTATTTTCCTGATTGTGATATTTCTGCTTAGTGTTATGTTCAGGTACAAATCAACGGCTTTCAAACGACAGCAAAAACTACTGGAACAGGAAAAGATTATTCATGCGCAGGAAAATGCAATCAATGAAAAAGAGACGCAACTTCTTCAGGAGCAGTTGGAATCGAAAAACAGGGAGATGGCTTCCAAAGCTCTTGAGATGTTGCGGTATAACGAAGCAATTTCAAGCATTATTGAAAAGCTTGAAGGCCTGAACAACACCCTTGACAATCATCCCGGGGCAGAAAAGCCGATTAAAGATATCATCCACGAACTGGAAAACTATACAAAACAGAATATCTGGAATGAATTTGATAAAATATTTAAAAATATTCATTCCGGTTTTTATAACAAACTTCTTGAGATTTGTCCCGAATTGACTGCCACCGAAATCAAAACGGCAGCACTACTGAAATTGAATCTGAGTACAAAAGAAATCGCTGCCATTGCTTTTAAGTCGGAGAGTGGAATCAAAACCGCTCGTTATCGTTTGCGCAAAAAACTTGGTCTGTCAAACGACGACAAACTTGTGCCGTTTTTAATGCAGATTTAATTTTTTGTGACAAATTATTACCCGAATAACAATCTCATAATTTTTTGTGCTGAATCCGCCGATGTCACTATCAGCAATTTTATCTTTAAATCAATGTTTTTAAAGTGTTGAGGAATAGTGTCTTGCAAATTTTGCGACTTTTTGAAACTCAGCATGAAACTTTTAGGCTACCTGAAATATTTGGATACCTCCAAAGGTGAAAATACTTTTGCCTTGTAATTCGTCATGCAATTAAAATGGATAAGAAAAAGAAGAATATCGCAAAAAAGAAAAAACCGAGACCGTCGGAAAAAGATAGCATTACAGAATTAAAAGAAAAGATCAAACATCAAAAAGATGCATTAACTAAAATTATAAAAACATATTCAAAATAAAATCAACGATTAGGTTAAAGCCCCAATCAATAATATTAACATAAAAATGAAAAAATTATGAAAAAACATTACTTTATCACAATGGCTGTCTGCCTGATTACACTTGGTACAATAGCACAGCCCGTCATTACTTATAATGACAATGCACCACAAATGGGCGATGTTTATAATCTTTCGGGAGTTATGGGCTCTTTCGACCCGGGTCCGGCAGGTAGTGGACAGAACTGGGATTTCTCGGATGCCAGTGCAACAGACTCGTGGCAGATCAATGTTATTTCTCCGGAATCAACACCTTTTTCAGGTGAATTTCCGGAATCGAATATGGTATTTCACGCCAACAGTTCTCCCGAAGCATTTATTTATATGGAACTAAGCTCCTCGGAAATGCTTCATAACGGAAACGGTATTGACCCCGGCCCTGACGAATACTTTATTCATTACACCGATGCGGTAAAACTGATGCAATACCCATTTTCGTTTAACAACAGTTATGCAGATAATTACTATACCACTTTTACCATTTATGGTGGGATGATTCATGAAAGCGGAAACATAACCGTAACGGCAGATGCGTGGGGAACGGTAAAAACACCGGTTGCAACATATAATAATACTCTGCGAATAAAAAAGGAAAAAGTTTACACCGATTCGGTATTTGTGGGAGGGATTTTTATAAGTGCAACAACAAAGACAGTAACAGATTATGAATGGTACACTGCCACTTCACATTATCCCGTTCTTGGTATTTCGGTTACGGAATCGGGAAATTCATTAACCTACAGCTCCCAGGCCACAGCCATTGAAGTCAACAAGATCCTGTCGCAAATCAGTATATATCCCAATCCCGCAGATGATAATATTACAGTTGAACTATCGGATGAAGTAACCGGTAATATGGAAGTCAGTATTGTTAATCTTATGGGACAACAATTATCTGAGCTCCATAAAACCGGAAATAAGCGGTTCTCGGCAGACATAAGTAACCTGCCTTCAGGTGTCTATTTTATCCGTGTCAACGGTGATGCTATAAATTCGACTACATCAAAATTCATTAAACGTTAACGCTAAAAGTTTATTTAAAATGAAAATATTTAACTCAATAAAAAATACCGGAAAATTCTTCCGTTCATTAAAAAGAACAGATGTGAAAGTACTTAAATATTTATTTTTTATCTCGCTTACAATAATTACACTTTATGGATGTAAAAAAGAAGATGACACCGACAACAAACCTGTTTACGATCACAGCCTGATTATATCGCGAGGTAGTGGTGCTAAAATTGTGCTAACAAACCCTGTTGATGGTAAAGATTTGTATATGAGCATTCCGTCACCTGCCGTTGATGATGTTAAAAGTTTGAAAGCAGGTTATATGTGCAAAAAGGCGGTATTTATTGCAAAAACTTCTTTGAAAGATTATACTATGTCCATTTACACCTGTGATGCAAAAACAGGTGCAAATACGAAAGCAATAACGGGAGACGATTTGTATGTTCAGCATCTCGGCTCATCACCGGTGGCTGCTGAAATAGCCTTTACGGCAAAATTAACTGATGTTTCTGAATATTTTCAACTTTATACCATAAACGAAGACGGCGGCGGTCAGGCTCATATCAGCCAACCCCTGGAACAAGTGAGTGGCCTTGATAACAAGGAATACGAGTTGCTGGACACCAAGTACCCGGCTTATTCACCGGATGGTTTAAAAATTGCCTTCAATGCTGATGTGGATAATTTATATTCAGTACCGAACAGCATTTTTTACGGCGGGATAATGGTGATGAATAAGGATGGTTCCAATAAAGAATTTTTATATTGGGAAAATGGAAAGGACATCTCGATTTCCGATATCTGCTGGACACATGACGGTAACTTCTTGTTGTTTGTCATCCTTGACAACGACAATAATTTCCACAGGAGAGTGAAAGCGCTAAATATTGCCGGTAACAAAGTGACAGACCTAACCTCTGCTCTGGAAATCAATGGTGTTCAGGTGTATGACATATCTACATCACCTAATTCCGACAGAATTGTTTTTAACCAGCATCTTGGCGGGGGAAGTGATTTATTCATTGCCGAATATGAAATCCACGATGATGTATTGACTATCAAAGGTTCGCCCGTAAGATTATCAAACAGGGAGAGTACAGGATATAGTTATTATACTCCAAGTTGGCAATTATGGGATGAAAATTAAGCAATTGTGTAATGCCTCATTGAATACAAATGACGCCATATAAACGTTGATAGTTGTATGAAACGGTTGTTTGTCATTTATAGTGTCATAGGTTGATTTTTTCATTTTAAAGAAAATATTTGCATTTAATTAAAAAGTATTATCTTTGCACCGCTTTTATCGAGCGGGAATGTGAAGTGCTTCGGCACTCAATAAATAGGAAATACGTGATGAGGGGGCTTGAGTCCCCTCTTTTATTAGGTAAAAATGATATCTGAAAAGAGAGTAGAGGATATATTGGATGAGATACTTCAGGGAACAGACAGGTTTCTTGTAAGTTTAAGTGTTAGCAAAGGAAACCTGATAAATGTATTTGTTGACAGCGACACAAATATCACGATTGGTGAGTGTGCTGAGATCAGCAGGTTTATTGAGTCGGAGTTGGATAGGGAGGTTGAGGATTTTGAATTGAGAGTGTCGTCACCCGGGCTTGATCATCCGTTTAAGATGTTGCGCCAATATAAAAAGTATGTCGGACGGGAGATCGCAATTATTACGGTGGATGATAAAAAGCATAGCGGTGTATTGATTTCCGTTACGGAAAACGATATTGAGCTTGAAGAGAAGAAAGGAAAGAAAGGGAAGGAGAAAATGACTGCAAAGTATTTGTTTAATGATATAAAAGAGGGGAAACCCGTAATTTCATTTAAAAAATAATTGAAATATATAGATTAGGAATAAAATGGAAAATATTAATTTAGTTGAAACTTTTTCGGAATTTAAAGAATTCAAAAACATTGAGAGAGAAACGATGATGCGTATCCTTGAGGATGTATTTGAATATATGCTTATTAAGAAGTACGGCACGGCTGATAATATTGACATAATTGTGAATATTGATAAGGGTGACCTTGAGATATGGAGGTTTAGAGAGATTGTGGAAGACGGTGAAGTGGAAGATGAAAACTTGCAGATTGCTTATTCCGAAGCTGTAAAAATTGAGCCTGACTTTGAAGTGGGTGAAGAGGTTTCGGAGGAGATCAAGCTGGCTGATTTCGGGAGGCGCGAAATACTGACTATCCGTCAGAATCTCGTAGCTAAAATTCAGGAATATGAAAAGGATAACATCTATAAAAAATATAAGGATAAAATTGGTGATATAATTACCGGTGAAGTTTATCAGGTTTGGAAAAAGGAGATGATGGTACTTGATGATGAGGATATTGAGCTTATCTTACCTAAATCGGAACAGATACCGAGTGATTTTTATCGAAAAGGTGATACTATCAGAGCGGTTGTCTCAATGGTTGAAATGAGAAATAACGGTCCGGCAATTATCTTGTCAAGAACTTCTCCCGTATTTCTTGAGCGTCTGTTTGAGCAAGAGGTGCCTGAGATTTATGACGGTCTTATTACAATTAAAAATATTGTAAGAGTTCCGGGTGAGAGAGCTAAAATTGCAGTTGAGTCCTACGACGACAGAATTGATCCGGTTGGTGCCTGTGTGGGGATGAAAGGTTCAAGAATTCACGGTATTGTCAGAGAATTGAAAAATGAGAATATTGATGTTATTAATTATACAACAAACCCTGAATTGTATATTCAGAGAGCTTTGAATCCTGCGAAGATATCTTCAATAAAAATCAGGGAGGATGAGAAAAAGGCAGATGTCTATCTCAGACCTGATCAGGTTTCTCTTGCAATTGGGAAAGGTGGATTTAATATAAAGCTGGCAGGAAAATTGACCGGCTATGAAATTGATGTTTACAGAGAAGCTTCAGGTGACAGTGAAGATGTTGATTTATCCGAATTCTCTGATGAAATAGATCAGTGGATCATTGACGAATTCAAAGCAATTGGTTGCGATACGGCAAGAAGTGTTTTGGAGATCGGTGTGGAAGACCTTGTGAAACGTACAGACCTTGAGGAAGAGACGGTTAAAGAGGTTGTGAGGATTTTGAAAGAAGAATTTGAGTAATAGATTATTATCGCCCGGAGTATTATTTGCCCGGAAATGATACTCTGTAATTTGCGGTAATATGTTTTTAAATATAATTATTTATTTTTACGGGTTTAAACTTTATCAGTTTATATGGCAGTAAAAGGGAAACCAATACGGTTAGGCAAGGCGGCGAGAGACTTTAACGTTGGCATTAGTACAATTGTTGAGTTCCTCTCGAAAAAGGGTTTTGATATTGAATCAAATCCTAATGCCAAACTTACGCCTGAAATGTTTGAGTTTGTGGAAAAGGAGTACCAAACTCAAAAAGCAGTAAAAGAGGAGGCTGAGAAAATCGGTCTTCACTATTCTGAAAGGCGTACTATTACAATTGAAGAAAAAATTGCAGAACAGAAAAAGGATGAAGATGAGGATGTTGAGCCTGTAATTGAAGAGGAAGTAATGATTACGGATACTTCTATGACAAAAGAAGTAAAAAAACCGGCTGCTGTAGAACCTGCCAAGAAGGATGAACCTGAACCTGAACCGGAGCCGGAATCAGTGCCTGAGCCGGAACCGGAACCGGAAACAGAACCGGAACCGGAGCCTGAACCTGTTGTCGAACTGAAAGAAGAAGCCGTTCCGGAAGAGAAAGTTGAAAAGTCCCGGGAAAAAGAAGTTGAAGAGCCTGTTATGGAAAGCCCTCAGGAGGCAACTCCGGATAAAACGGTTGTTGCTGCTAAGGATGAAGAAGAGAAGAAAGAGGTTGAGAAAGTTGAAACGGATGAAGAAACCGATGAAGATGGTCTGATGGTACTCGGCAAAATTGATCTCGGTAGTCTTAATCAAAAAACAAAACCAAAAAGAAAGACGGCAGCGGAGAAAAGAAAAGAGAGAGAGGGTCGTAAAACTCATACCCCTGATAAAAAGAAAGCTGCCGGAAAGAAAGTTGAAAAAAAGGAGGAGGATACCGTTGATAAAGAGGTGAAAAAGCCTGAAGCAAAACCCGATCAACCGGTTGAGAAACCGAAAAAAATTGAAAAGAAGGAGGAGGATAAAGAGAAAGTAGAAAAGAAGGATAAGACTGAAAATGATGATGAAAATTTCATAAAAACAAAATTTCAAAAGCTTGAAGGACCGACTATTCTTGGAAAAGTTGAGCTCCCGCCGGAAAAGAAAAAGGGTGATAAAAAACCTGTTGCCACATCCAGGGATGCTGAAGGAACAAGGAAAAGGAGAAAACGGAAAAGGATTAAAAAGCAGAATAACCCTATTAAACCGAAAGACGGAGCTCCAAAAAGCGGAGATACTAAATCGAAAAGCACAAGGGATAAAAAAGGAAGAACAAGAAGACACAGACCTGAAGTATCGGAGGAGGATGTTCAAAAGCAAATTAAAGAGACTCTTGCAAAGCTGACAGGTGGTGGAAAATCGAAAGCTTCAAAGTACAGGAGAGAGAAAAGGCATAGCGTTAGTGAAGCAAAACAGAAGGAAATTGAACAGCAGGAAAAGGAAAAGAACCTCATAAAGGTTACGGAATTTGTTACCGCAAACGAACTGGCTTCTATGATGAATGTTTCGGTAACCGATGTCATATCTACCTGTATGTCTCTGGGGTTGTTTGTGTCTATCAATCAAAGACTTGATGCCGAGACACTAACACTTGTTGCCGATGAGTTTGGATATACGGTTGAGTTTGTCAGTGTTGATGTCCAGGAAGCTATCCATATAGCTGATGAAGAAGATGATCCTGAAAACCTTGTGCCACGTGCACCAATCGTTACGGTTATGGGGCACGTTGACCATGGAAAGACAAAACTTCTTGACTTTGTGAGAAGTGCGAATGTTGTTGCAGGTGAAGCAGGAGGTATTACACAGCACATAGGAGCTTATGAGGTTACTTTGAAGAATGGTAAAAAACTGACTTTCCTTGATACTCCTGGCCACGAAGCGTTTACTGCTATGCGTGCCAGAGGTGCTCAGGTAACGGATATCGCAATTATTGTTATTGCTGCTGACGATAATGTTATGCCTCAGACAAAAGAGGCAATTAACCATGCTCAGGCTGCCGGTGTACCAATGGTCTTTGCAATCAATAAAATTGATAAACCCAATGCTAATCCGGATAAAATAAAAGAGGAACTCTCAAAAATGAATATCCTTGTTGAGGATTGGGGCGGTAAATATCAAAGTCAGGAAATTTCAGCAAAACAGGGTATAGGTGTTGATGAACTTCTTGAAAAGGTGTTGCTCGAAGCCGAACTTCTTGAGTTAAAAGCAAACCCGAATAAACCTGCACATGGCAGTGTTATTGAAAGTGCGCTTGATAAAGGAAGAGGATATGTTGTGAAACTTCTTGTGCAGGATGGAACTTTGAATAACGGAGATGTCGTAATTGCAGGTGCTACGTATGGAAAAGTGAAAGCAATGTTCAATGAGCGGAATAAGCCTGTAAAAGAGGCAGGTCCTTCAACTCCCGTTCTTATGCTTGGGCTCAACGGCGCTCCGCAGGCAGGTGATGTTTTTAATGTTATTCAGGATGAAAAGGAAGCACGCTCTATTGCAACAAAGCGTATGCAACTTCAGCGCGAACAGGGATTGAGGACTCAAAAGCATGTCACGCTGGATGAAATTGGTAGAAGACTTGCGATTGGAGACTTCCAGGAGTTGAATATAATTGTCAAAGGTGATGTGGACGGCTCGGTTGAGGCTTTGTCCGATTCATTGCTGAAGCTTGGTAATGAGGAGATTCAGGTTAATGTAATCCATAAATCGGTTGGTCAGATTTCAGAGTCTGACGTCTTGCTTGCCTCTGCATCCGATGCCATTATTATTGGATTTCAGGTGAGACCTTCTGTC
>JALSSR010000124.1 GCA_026984135.1 Bacteroidales bacterium | reverse complement strand
CTATTTTGTTCGCCGCACACGCGAAGGAGGATACAAAAAAGATGACGAGTACACATTCGATCAGGTTAACCATACCGTTACAACGCGTTCCGTAACAATGGCCATTCCACCCTATACTCAGGACTTTCTGTCGGCAATCTATTATGCCCGTACACTTAACGGCGACACACTAAAAACAGGAGATATCATCCCGATAAGTTTCTTTCTTGACGACTCGGTGTATGTTTCGTCCATAGTTTTTGAAGGCAGGGACACAATTGAGGTTGACCTCGGTTCATTCCGTTGCCTGCGGTTTCGACCCGGACTTGTCTCCGGCGAGGTTTTCTCCGATAAATATCCTATGACCTTGTGGATATCTGATGATAAAAATCATCTGCCCATACTTGCAAAATCAAAAGTTATTGTCGGAAATCTCAAGGCTGAACTCATTGAGTATGAAGGTTTAAAAAATCCTGTAAACTCACTGATTGAGAAAAATGAGTGAAAAAATTATTAGTGGTCCGATATTTCGGTAACTATTAATTAATGCTTTTCATTAATATAACCAAATGCCCTGTATTTTTTTGTAATACGAAAATAGAAAATGTTTAAACTTTTCGGTTCCCGTTTTCGCAAATCAACTAATTCATATAATCCCTGCTCAATAAACTTTTTAGCTTTTAAATAAGGTTTAATAAGCTGTCTTGATTTTAAATAATCAACAACCTTTGGTTTTTCCCGAACAGTCATTATTCCAAGTTAATTAAGTCATCTTCACCCTCATCAACAGCCTTTTGAACGGACTCAAGAACAGATTCGGGTATTTTATCCTCATCAACTAAAAATATTGATACGGGTGAAAACTTTTTCCTTAAATAAATAAAAAGCTCACGAGTAGTTCCAAACTCTGTTTTAAGCAGTCTGTCGTTTTCTTTTATTGTTATTGTCGTCATAGCTTTAAACTGTTTTTACAAAAGTAACAAAAAATTATTGGTGGTCCGATATTTCGGTAACGATAAAATCTTTTCCGTCAAAAACACCAATTGCACGATACTTTTTTGTAATTCTAAAATAATATTTTCCGGAAGATTTCGGTTTCCTTTTTCTAAAATACACCGAGGATAAATAATTCTTCTTTAGCAATTCCTTAGCCTTTTTGTATTTGGAAACCAGATTTCTTTTCTCAAGATAATTTAGAATCGAATCATCAAGTTCATAAACTTCCATATATCAGATGTTTAACAATTCCGATTTTGGAGTATTTATTGCTCTTTGAAAGCGTTCCTCTCTTTCCGGTGTAACATCATTTTCATCTAAAGGCAACAAAACATTGAAAGGCTCTTTTTCGATTAAATAATTGAATAAATCTTGTAAATCTTCAAATTCCGTTTTTTCAAAATTTACATTTTCATTTATTGTTATTGTCGTCATAGCTTTAAACTGTTTTTACAAAAGTAATAAAAATTATTTTACTAACATTTTTTTTGATTCGGAATAGTTATCCGATTCAATGCGATAGTAATATATTCCTGGAGTTAAGCCGTTTCGTGAAAAGGAAACAGTGTATTTCCCAGGTGCTTTGTATCCGTTTACCAATGTTTTTACAAGGTTTCCTTTTACATCATATACCTTTATTTTTATGTCCGTTCCCATATCAACCGAATAATCAATAACGGTTTCCGAACCGAAAGGATTCGGTCTGTTCTGATATAGCTTGAAACCTTTTGATACTCTTTGGTTTTCAATGACTCCCGTTATAAGCGATGCCTCTTTCAAAACGATTTCATTGTTTTTGTCGAATTGTACTATACCGGGTTGTTTGTCAAACTGAAAAGAGAAAACCTGATTGTTTTCATCATTAAAAACCCTGATTGTGGTATCCGAAAAGTCTGCAAACTTCACGTAAATTTCGATTGGCATTGTAAAGAAAGGTGCATTTGTTTGCACTTGCGTAGCCTGAAAATATACAAACCAGGTCCCGTTTCCGTCACTGTCTATACTATATGTGTTTTGATAAACCGGATGGTTGGGTTCATAAATCCATTCGTTAAAAAACCAGTCGAGATTTTGCCCTGCAACTTCACTGACTTTAGCATTAAAATCGGTGGTTGTTGTGGTTTTATACCTGAAATTGGCCGTATCGGTTGCATACTGTTTTATTGCATCAAAAAAAACATCGTCACCAAGTGTATAACGCAGCAAATGCAGAACACAGGAGCTTTTTTGGTAAGTAATGGCATAATTGAACATAACACTTGTGGGAGGTGTATTCACAGCCCAGTCGGGATTGGAGATTGCCCAGCCCGGATTATTGTTTTTATAACCGTTGGCATTTGAAACAATATCACTGTGATAGGCATTATATCCGCTTTTATGTTCAATCCAAAGAGCTTCCGTATAGGTGGCAAAACCTTCGTTCAGCCAAATTTCCGCCCAGGTTCCCGGACTTATCATATCACCGAACCATTGATGGGCAAGCTCATGTGATATAAGCCCTTCGGACCAGCAACCGGAGCAAAGTGTTGTCAGTGTTTGGTTTTCCATACCTCCCCAGGCAAAAAGATTATTGGCGGTTGCATACCCGTCTTTTTCAAAGGGATGAATACCAAATAGATTCGAATATTCTGTAAGCATCTGTGGTACTTTCGTCTCCATTGATGAAGGATTTTCCCCGTTCTGATAGTAAAATCTTACGGGCATTGTAGTATCCTTACCGTCATTATTGTAAGTCCAGTTAATAACATCCACATTGTAATTATTGCTTGAAGTTATCACCATTAAATATGTGGGAATGGGATCGCGACTTATCCAATGAAAAACCGTTGTGTTCCCTGAAGTTGTAGAATCTTCCAGTCTGCCGTTGGAGCCGAGCAATACATCCGAAGGAACCGTTGCTGTCAAATCCAAAGTGGCCTTGTCGGAAGGCTTGTCCCAACAGGGAAACCATTTTCGTGCACCCTCGGGTTCACAATCCGTAAAAACAAATCCCCCGCCGACATTAAAAGCGTAATCGTTTATATTTTTATGGTTATAGTTTATTTTTACCTCAACAACATCACCGGGATTGTATGTATTATCAAGAGTTATTTCCAAAATATTTGAATTGTGCGTAAACGAAGTTCCCGCCATCGAAACGGATTCGATTTCAAGAGAGGAATTAACGGCATTGAGTTGAATTGAATTCAAAGCCGTATCAACCCTGAATTTGATAATATTCACCGCCTCAAATGATTTGGGATATGGAGTTGAGTAATTGTTTGTAAGATCAAGGGTCAGAGTATAATTCAGAACATCGAATTTGTGTTTCGGTGTGTTCGGCCCTTTAACGGTATTGTCGTTGATGACCATTGCCTCTTTGCGTAAGGCACAGGCTTCGGAGCCTTTAATTTTTGTGAAATCCTGGGCTGAAACAAAAGAGGATATAAATGTCAAGAAGATAAAGGATAAAAGTAGTTTGTTCATTTGATTTGTTTTTAGTATTAATTTATTATTAAAATCTATTATGATTATGTATATAAACCTTACAGGCTATTTGTATATAGAGACAAAAGATTGAATCGTTTGGTTGTAACAACAAAAATTATAATCAAGGATAATTTTTCTTAAGGCTTTTTAAATTTCATATCTAATTCTCT
Organism: Bacteroidales bacterium; assembly: GCA_026984135.1. Classification (GTDB taxonomy): domain Bacteria; phylum Bacteroidota; class Bacteroidia; order Bacteroidales; family JAADJA01; genus JAADJA01. The sequence goes on along the minus strand of JALSSR010000124.1, from coordinate 39,020 downwards.
CGGAATGAAATAACCTTTAATACAATTCGGATTACGTACTGCAATTTGAATGTGGTTTTTTTCCTTAAATCCTGCGTTTTCATATAGTTCATCACCCTCAAAAAAAACGCTTCTTACGGTATCGAATTCAGGTTTAGATTTGTCAATATTAAACTGATGGATAGACTCGATAACGGCACAATCAAGATATCTTTTTATCAAATCGCCATTTTCTACTAACGGCACATTTTGAGGGATATTCAAATTATAATCTTCTTTAGTTTTTTTTAGCATTATATAAGCCTCTCTAACTAACTTAAGATATTCTGAATCCAGTAAATCAAGGCAGTAGCCCAAGTCAATAATAGCTCCGATAACAGCCGGTTCTTCAATTTTTTGCTTTTTGTTATGAGGAGGATTCTCTTTTAGAAATATTGCAAAGTCAAGAGCTCTTCGGTAGTTATTTTCCCAGAAATAAACTCCACCTCCAAGCCAATCATATTCGTTATTGCTTGGTTTCAGCAAAATTCCTTTTTTACATACAACTCTGTCTCGCACATTTATGTCACACCCATGGAATCCTAAAACCAATCCGGTTCTTTTTGAGTACATTTACTTTTACTTGGATTTGGGTTCTGTGTAGCGTTTGGAAAGTTTTCCTGTTTTAGTATTAATACCTGAGCGAATTAAAAACTCCTGAGCACTTTCTTTTGATGATATCACATCTCTGGTATATGCCTTAAATTCCTTCAAATACTTGTTATGTTCTCTTGAATTCATAATTTCATTTTTAATTGAAATGACATAAATAGAACTGCAAATATAATAGATTATTATAAAACTACAAATCAAATCTTAATAAAAACATAAATTGGAAAACAAATTAAGGAAGTTTTGTTCTACCAATCTTAGACTCTTTATTCCAAAAACAGCGATTTCAATTTTTGGCACAATATTTTATTATAAAAACGAATAATATAAATGTTAATTTTGACATTTTAATTTTATATTTCCAATGTATTTAAAAAACGAAAATAATGAAAACAAAACTTCTTTTTATCCTCGGTTTTATAACCATTTTACTGATTATAAGCAGCTTTACAAATTGTTACCAATCGCATAGTAATTTTATGGACCCGGTGCCTCAATACAAGAACTATGATTCGGACTGGAAAAAAGTCGAATCATATGAAAAACAGGGTCTTCCCAAGTCGGCATTGAAAGTGGTGGAAGAAATTTATGAGAAGGCAAAAGACGATGGTAATTCACCTCAGTTCATTAAAGCAACCATCTATAAAATCAAACTTAAATCGGAATTCGGAGAGGATTTTATGGAAGAAGCAATTGCCGATATTCAAAAGCAAATAAATGAGGCCTCAACACCTGAAAAGCAAATTTTATATTCCGTTGAAGCCGAATTGCTTTGGCGATATTATAAGTCTAACAGGCGTAAATTTCTCGACCGTACAACAACCGATAATTTTGAAAATAATGATTTGAAAACCTGGAATTTAAAACACCTTCTCAATGCAATTGGAAAAAGTTATCTTTCCTCACTCGAAGAGCCGGAAATGTTGAAGAAAACAAACATATTGGAGTTTGAAGCTATTCTCGACACGGCAAAAAACTCCACTCAATACAGACCTACTCTTTATGACTTTCTGGCACACAGAGCAATTGATTTTTTCAGCAACGACGAATCGTCAATTGTTCAACCGGCATACCGTTTTGAAATTAACAATAAAGATTATTTTGCAGGTGCTGAATCATTTATAAAAATAGCTCCCGTAACTAAAGATTCCCTTTCGTTAAAATATTATGCACTCACCCTCTATCGTGATTTGATTGCTTTTCATCTTAAAGATAAAGAGCCCGCACCACTTGTAGATGTTGACCTTCAAAGGCTGAAATTCGTCAGGCAAAATTCTGTTTTGGAAAACAAAGACGACCTCTATCTTTCGGCACTTGAAAGAGTTGAAAAACATTATTCCGATTATCCCGTTTCAACGGATGCCACCTATCTTTTGGCACAGCTACATAATGAGTTGGGAGGAAAATACAATCCTTTAAACTCTGACAAATACAAATGGGAAATAAAAACCGCTTACGAAAAATGTAACGATGCCATTTTAAAATTTCCCGGTTCAAACGGGGCAAAAAACTGCCGGATACTGAAAGAAAGAATAGAAAAAAAGAGTCTTGAAATAACAACAGGAAATGTAAACATACCGGATAAACCGTTTCTTGCACTTGTTGAATATAAAAATATTGACAAACTCTTTTTCAGAATTGTAAAAGCCGATTTTACCGAATTTGAAAAAATAAGCCAAAAATCGGGTTCAAACCGAAAAATCATACAACACTTTACAAATAAAAACCCTCTGAAATCCTGGACAACCGGTATTACCGACGACGGCGATTTTCAACACCACTCCACCGAAGTAAAAATACCTGCTCTTTCTCAGGGATACTATGTTCTTCTTGTAAGTGCCGACGATATGTTCAACCCGGATGTTGCTCCAGTGAATTACGGTACTTTCTGGATGTCGAAGATAAGCTATATTGCACAAAAAACCAAAAAGGGAAGCTACAAATTTTACATACTTAACCGTGAAACCGGAAAACCTATGAAGTCGGTAAAAGCTCAACGTTTATACCGAAAATATAATTACGACACGCGTGAATACACTTATACACAAGGTGAAATATTCACATCCGACGAAAACGGATTTATAAAGATGCCTGAGAAAAAGCAAGGAACTCGTACAAATTCGTTCTCAATCGAGTTTACCTCAAAGAACGATAAATGGATCACCGACCGTAACTTCTACGAAACATATTATGCCGACAGGCCTGAAAAAACAGAGACAAAAATCCGGTTCTTCACCGACCGCTCAATATACCGTCCCGGACAAACAATTTATTTCAAAGGGATAGTTCTTGAAAAGCAAGGCGACAAATATGACATTAAACCCGGATATACAACCACTGTGATTTTCAGGGATGTCAACTATCAAAAAATCTCCGAATCGAAACTCACAACCAATGAATACGGCTCTTTTCAGGGTACGTTTACAGTTCCAACGGGAGTATTGAACGGTTATATGACAATTAAAAACGAATCGGGAACGGTTAACATTTCCGTTGAGGAATATAAAAGACCTACCTTCGAAGTCGGCTTTAATCCCGTCAAAGGAAGTTACAAGTTGGACGAAACCGTTAGGATATCGGGTAATGCAAAAGCTTATGCAGGAAACAATATTGACAATGCAAAGGTGAAATACAGGGTGGTTAGAAAAACATCCTTTCCCTTTTGGCGATACGATTTTTTCGGTTGGATACCGATGCCGCAGGGAAGTGAAATGGAAATTGTAAACGGAACAATAAAAACGGATGAAAACGGCAATTTTGAAATAGAATTCACAGCCGTTCCCGACCTCTCGGTACCTGAAACACAAAAGCCGGTATTCAATTATGAAATTACCGCCGAAGTTACCGATATTAACGGTGAAACGCAATCGTCAAAAACAAATGTCAGTGTCGGTCAAACGGCTCTGCTTGTTGATATTGATATTTCCGATGCAATTGAGAAAAATGATTTTACAAAATTCAATCTTAAAACTACAAATCTGAACGGACAACCTGAACCGGCAGCCGGGAAAGTCATCATCTCAAAACTTAAAGAGCCGGAACGCCTTTTGGTTCAAAGAGAGTGGAAAGAACCCGATATCCACGTTATTTCAAAAGACGATTTTGTCAAAGAATTTCCTTACAATGTTTATAAAGATGAGAACAGACCGGATAAATTCACAATCGAATCTGAAACAGCGAGTATTGATTTCAATACAAAAAACGAGTCCGTTTATGATTTGTCAGGAGTTGCGTCCTGGCCGGCAGGACGTTATGTCGCCGACATTACCACTAAGGATGCTTTCGGACAAAAAGTGGAACTGAAAAAGTATTTTACTCTATATTCGTTAAATGACAAGCAATCGCCTATCAATGAAATAGACTGGTTTCAACCTGTTAAAACAAAGTGTGAGCCGGGAGAAAAGGCATCATTCGTTATCGGAACAAAGGATAAAAATGTAACGCTGATCTATGAAGTTGTCCAAAAAGATAATATTCTTCATAAAGAGAAGATCAACCTGAACAATGAACAACGTTTTATAGAGTATCCGGTTACTGAGGACAACAGGGGCGGATTTACGATAAACATCATTTTTGTAAAACACAACAGGAGTTTCCGACACAGCTTGAATATTGACGTCCCGTTCACTAACAAAGAGCTTGTTTTTGATTTTGAGACTTTCCGCAACAAATTGGTTCCCGGACAAAAAGAGGAGTGGAGAATTAAGATATCCGGTAAAAATGGTGATCAGGCGGTTGCCGAATTACTTGCTTCAATGTATGACGAATCGTTGGATGCTTTTAAATCTCACAACTGGCAGTTCAATCTTTACGGCAAAACCTACGGCACTGTCAACTGGCAAGCAAACGGAGCTTTTCCGGTAACTACTTTGAGAGTTTCGACTCCTTCATTTCAGCCTGAAACTCCTGTGATTCAGCAATATGATAAGCTAAACTGGTTCGGATTCAACTACTATGGTCCCGTACTGTTTGCAAGAGAATCGTATGATGTTATGGCCGTACCCGGCCGCCAAGCGGATGTCGGAGAAAACATAAAAGCAAAAGGAGAGCCGGAGCAAACGGTTTCTGAAAATATTGAACAAACGGGCGAAGAAAAACCGAAAGAGGCTGAAAAAGAAAAACCGGGCTTCCAGCTAAGACGCGATTTCCGCGAAACGGCTTTCTTTTATCCCACATTAAAAACAAATGATAAAGGAGAGGTGATAATCGGCTTTGAAGTACCGGAATCACTCACAAAGTGGAAATTTATGGGATTGGCTCATACCAAAGACCTGAAATACGGACAGTTTGAAAAGGAGATAGTAACCCAAAAAGAACTTATGGTGATACCGAATGCACCGAGATTTTTCCGTCAGGGAGATAAGATGACCTTTACGGCTAAGGTTGTCAACCTTTCCCGGAAAGAACTGACGGGAAAAGCTCAATTGCAGTTTTTTGATACAAGGACGATGAAGGAGGTTACCTCGTCATTTCAAACAGAAGCGGTGAAAGACAACTTCTCCGTTGCCAAAGGTAACAGTGCAACCGTAAGCTGGAATATTACCATCCCCGACGATGTTGATGTTGTTTCATACCGGATAAAAGCACAAGCGGGAAATTTCACCGACGGTGAAGAGAAAGCTTTGCCTGTTCTCACAAACAGAGTGTTGGTTACCGAATCGCTGCCGCTACCTGTAAAAGGAAATGAGACAAAAAATTTTAATTTTAAGAAACTCCTGAAATCGGGTAAAAACAAATCTCTGAAGAATTTCAAATATACATTGGAATTTTCATCAAATCCGGTATGGTATGCCGTTCAGGCATTGCCCTATATGATTGAAACCGAAAGGGAATCGGCCGATGATATTTTTGCACGCTATTATGCCAACAGTATAGCTTCTCATCTCGTAAACTCCAATCCGCGTATCAAACAGGTTTTTGATACCTGGAAAAACTATTCGCCAGATGCCTTACTGTCCAATCTTGAGAAGAATGAGGAGTTGAAATCCGTTATACTCCGGGAGACTCCTTGGGTGCTGGAGGCTGAGAACGAAACCGAACGCAAACAGCGTATAGCTTTGTTGTTCGACATTAACAGGATGTCCGGCGAATTGGAATCATCTCTCGTGCTGCTCAGACAAAAACAGTCGCCCAACGGCGGCTGGCCCTGGTTTGAAGGTATGCGCGAAAGCCGGAATATTACCCAAAATATCGTTACGGGTTTCGGGCACCTTCAACAACTCGGCATTCTGAAAGTTTGGGATAATCCCGACCTGCGACAAATGATTTCCAAAGCCATAAACTTCCTTGACAGAGAGTTAAAAAAGGATTATGATAATTTGAAAAAACATAATCCCGACGGAATAAAAGGTCAGCATATCGGAAGTTTGCAAATCCAGTATCTGTATGCACGGAGTTTCTTTATTAAAGAAATGAAAATTCCGGGTGGCACAACCGAGGCTTTCTCATTTTATCGTGACCAGGCTAAAGAGTATTGGCTTAACCAAAACTTATATTTGCAGGGAATGACAGCTCTGTTTGCCAATAGACTGGGTATGAAATCATTGCCTACGCAAATTATGGCTTCAATTAAAGAGCATGCCCTTTATTCCGATGAAATGGGAATGTATTGGAGCGATAACAAGACCGGATATTTCTGGTATCAGGCTCCCGTCGAAACACAAGCATTGCTCATTGAAGCTTTCGATGAGATAATGCACGATAAAAAAGCTGTTGAACAGATGAAAATATGGCTTTTAAAACAAAAACAGACACAGGACTGGAAAACTTCCAAAGCAACCGCCGAAGCTGTTTATGCACTCATTTTACAAGGTTCCGACCTGTTGGCAAACAGCAAACTCGCCATAATAAAGATAGGCAACAAAACCATTAATCCGCTGAAACTTGAAAATACAAAAGTTGAGGCCGGAACAGGTTATTTCAAAACTTCCTGGTCGGGAAATGAGATAAAGCCCGAAATGGGTGAAATTTCGGTTACCAATGAGAATGAAAACATAGCCTGGGGTGCGGTTTACTGGCAATATTTTGAAGACCTTGACAAAGTCACCCCGCACGAAACGCCGTTAAAACTTGATAAAAAACTTTTTGTTGAGCATAATACGGATGCCGGCCCCGTAATTGAACCGGTAACCGAAAATATGGCATTGAAAAGAGGTGACAAGATAAAGGTCAGAATAGAGTTGCGTGTTGACAGGGATATGGATTACGTACATATGAAAGATTTGCGCTCCGCATCATTCGAACCTGTCAATTCACTTTCGGGATACAGGTATCAAGACGGTCTCGGTTATTATCAAAGTTTCAAAGATGCTTCGGTGAATTTCTTTTTCGAGCATTTACGTAAAGGAACCTATGTATTTGAATATCCGCTTATTGTTTCGCAAAAAGGAGATTTTTCAAACGGGATAACAATAATACAATGTATGTATGCTCCCGAGTTTACAAGTCATTCCGAAGGAGTAAGGGTGAAGGTGGAATAATATAAGAAGAACCGGCTTACAAAATTCAGAACGGCTGACCCTCTGGGAAATGTAATGAGGGTGTTTTGTGAGTTTACCTTTGTATTTTCTTTGAGCCTTCTTGTCTTTGTGGCTAATTTTCCGCTATTTTGCCACTAAGGCTCAAAGACACTAAGAACCGCAAAGGCATCAGGTATTAATGCAATGAATCTATTCCCGAAATTATGTAAAATTAATATATTTAATGCTAAACTGCAGATTAAATTTTATGGGTTAGTTGTTCTGAATTTATAAACCGGAGAAATAAGATTACCATAAGTTTTTCCATTCCGTTCCGTTAAAAAAGCGTAATGTATCATTGTAAAATTTTATCTTTGCACAAATTTTAAAACAGCTGAAATAATGAAAAAATCAATAGCAATACTGGCAGGCGGTGGTCCTGCACCCGGAATAAATACAGTAACGGCATCGGTTGCCAAAGTCTTTTTGAAAGAAGGATACAGGGTTATCGGTATTCACGACGGATATAAAGGACTTTTTTCACCGAAACGCGATATTGTGGAGATGGATTTCGAAAGATGTGATAAGATAATGAATCAGGGAGGTTCATTTCTCAGAATGAGCCGGCACAAGCCTAAAGACGATGAATTTAATCCGGATTTTTTTGTACAAAACAATGTAAAACTTTTGGTTACAATCGGTGGTGACGATACCGCTTCCACCGCAAACCGAATATCAAAATATCTTCACGATAACAATGTGAGTATTCAGAATATTCACGTCCCGAAAACCATTGACAATGACCTGCCTTTACCCGAAGGGTCACCTACTTTCGGTTATGAATCGGCAAAAGAGGCGGGAGTGAGGATAGCTGCTACGGTTTATGAAGATGCCCGCACCAGCGGGAACTGGTTTGTCGTTTCTGCAATGGGACGCGAAGCCGGTCATCTGGCATTCGGAATCGGTGCTTCCTGCCACTATCCGATGATCGTTATTCCCGAGATGTTTGACAAGGCAAGACCTTCGTTCGATAAGATTATTAACCTTGTCATATCTTCGATGATAAAACGTAAGATACTCGGTATCAACTATGGTGCTGCCATTATCAGCGAAGGTGTTTTTCATTTTCTGACAAATACGGAAATAGAAGCAACAGGTATCAACTTTACTTATGACGACCACGGCCATCCCGAGCTGGGGAATGTCAGTAAGGCACATATCTTCAATATGCTGGTGCAAAGAAAGTTAAAAGAGCTGGATATCAGTATTAAAAGCCGTCCGGTGGAACTCGGTTATGAGTTGCGTTGTGTTATTCCTACCGCTTTCGACCTTTTGTATTGCTCACTGCTTGGTATTGGTGTTAAAAAACTGTTTGACGAAGGAGTTACAGGTTGTATGGTGACTGCAGACCCCAAAGGTGATATCTCACCGCTCTATCTTAAAGATGTGGAAGATGAGCACGGAAAAGTGAAACCGCGACTCGTTGATATCAATTGCCAGAAAGCACAGATGGTGATGCGCAATAATATGCACTTTATACGCGAAGCAGATTATGATGCTGCAAAACAATATGTTGACGATCCGGAAGAGTTTGACTTTTTCAAGATATTGAACTGGGATTAGGCTATCTTTTCCCACTCGAAAGAGGAGACGTTTCTCTCATTTCCGTCGAACTCAATACCGACGATATAGAGTCCTTCATAGTTATACCCCGAAAGATATTTTTTGTGATACTGCCTCTCCTTTATTTGCAGCAGTGCCGAATTTTCCGTCTCAGAGGTGTTTTTGTCAACAACCTTGAACTCAAGCAGGTAAATATTCCTCAATATCCTCCTTTGGTCTCTTACAAACAAGGTGAGATCAATTCTACCCTTGTTTGTAACGTCTTCAGCTATTATTTCAAGACCCACGGAAGCAAGATATACATATATGACACTGGCGTAATATCCTTCGTATTCTCCCAAATTGTTTTTGACATAATTGTTATAGGGAATGGAAGCAAACAACGATTCAATGGATTGGCGCAAAAATTGCATATCACTATTTATCAGTGCATTGTAAAGGTCTGTCCGCTTTTGTGTTGCAGTAATATCGTTTGTAAGAAAATCAATCAAAGCTTCGTTTAGTGATAACCTGATCTCTTTGTTGGGAATTCGCAACTCATATTCCAGTCCGCCGAAAGGAAGTTCCACAATCTTTTTTAAAGTCAGATATCCCGATTGAAACAAAACCGCCTCTATTTTGATATTATCAATGTCGAAACTTTCCAGAATCATATTATTGACTTTCAGATTTTCAAGCTGAGGAAGAAAATATCTGTTCTTTTTTATAAGTTTAATCAAAAATGTGGGTGTTCCGGTTTCAAACCAGTAGTTTTTAAATATGAATCCGCTGTTGATCAAAAGTAAGATATCAAAAGGGTTATATACATTTTCGCCGTTGAAGTTGTATCCGTCGTACCACTCTTTAATTAATTCTTTATCAGCTCCTTTCAAGTGCTCTGCAAAGACTGTTTCAAGATCGTTTTGCGTATAACCGCAGATGGTTGCATATTTACTGTCGAGGGTTATATCAACAAGATTATTCAGCCCGCTGAATATTGATACTTTTGAGAATTTGCTGACTCCCGTGAGAAAAGCAAACCTGATATATCTGTCGTTATCTTTTATTTGGGAATAAAGGTCTTTGATAATCTCACGTATGTCATTTGCCGTTTCAGTGTCGTCAATGTTATCAAGCAAGGGGCGGTCGTATTCATCCACGAGGATTACCACCTTTTCGTTGTATTTGTTATAAGTAAGTTTTATCAACTCATTGAAACAGTTTCCCGTATCGGATAGATCGGCGCAGCTCACATCCAAACGTTCCTGATTATCTTTCAGGATGTACATAATATCTTTTTTCAGGTCGCCTACACTTTTGGCAACACCACCGAAAGATATGTTAATAACGGGAAATTTCCGTTCCCAGTCCCATTTATCATAAACATACAAACCCTCGAACAGATCTTTCTCCCCTTGAAACAGCGATTGTAAAGTATCAACAAACAATGACTTGCCAAACCTCCGCGGACGGGAAAGGAAGTAATATTTTCCGTTCTCTATTAAATTGTAAGCAATAGAAGTTTTGTCAATATAAGTATAATCATTTTTAATGATATCCCGAAAAGTCTGTATTCCAATGGGTAATTTCTTCATTGTATTGAAAATTAATACTGCAAATATATACAAAATTTTTATGCACCGGCAAACGAAAAAAGAGCTGTTTTCGATTTTTATTTTCAAATTCCGTGGAAAGTATTACTTTTGCATCCCTTTTTAATAAAAGTAATGATATTGAGAAAATTATACGACTAACCTGCTATGTGGATATATCTCGTGCGGCATATTTTAAGAAACAGACTCGGCAACTTGATTGCTATTGTTCTGCTTACGGCATTTATGGGATATAAAGCCACGCAGGTGAAGATGTCGTATGAATTCGGGAGCCTGTTGCCTGCTTCCGATACCGCAAGCATTATCTACAACGATTTTAAACAGAAGTTCGGTAAGGACGGCACCGTGATGGTGATTGCCATTGAAGACAGAGACCTTTTTAAACTCGGTGAGTTTGACGACTTTTACGATTTAACTTATAATCTGAAAAATATAAACGGCGTTCAGGAAGTAATCTCAACCGCAAGACTTTTTGAGTTGATACGTAATGATTCCATAAAAAAATTCGATTTTCGTCCTGTAGTCACTCAAAAACCCAAAACCCAAAAGGAGCTTGACAGCCTGAAAAAAATAACATACAGTCTTCCTTTTTACGACGGTCTTTTATTCAACAAAAAGACAAATGTACAACTTATAGCCATTACCCTTGATGAGAAGAAACTTAACTCAAAAGGAAGAGTTCAGCTTGCAGACGAAATAAAAAGTATGGTTGACACTTTTTGTGAAAAATATAATATTGATCCTCACTATTCGGGATTGCCATACATCAGAATTGTAACTGCAAAGATGCTTGAAGATGAGATGAAATTTTTTGTAATTCTGGCTATGGTGGTTGCTTCAATCATTTTGCTGGTTTTCTTTAAATCGTTTCAGGCGGTCTTTTTCCCAATGCTGATAGTTGTAATAACAGTAATATGGGTAATGGGAACTATGTCGCTACTCAACTACAGAGTAACAATGCTTACGGGCGTTTTGCCTCCTCTGCTGATTGTAATTGTAGTTGAAAATTGTATCTTCCTGCTTAACAAATATTACGAAGAGTACCGTAATCATGGAAACAAGGTTAAAGCGCTTTCGCGAATGGTTCAAAGAATCGGCAATGCCAATTTATTAACCAATGCCACTACTGCTGCCGGGTTTGCAGCTTTTATTGTTACCGGGAATAGTTTACTTGTTGAATTCGGAGTCATTGCCTCAATAAATATTCTTGTTGCTTATGTATTGACCCTCTTCCTCATTCCAATCTTTTTCAGTTATCTGCCGGCACCTTCAAAACGTCATTTCCGTCATCTTGAAAGGGGTATTGTGAGTGTTATCATCAAAAAGGTTGTCAATATCGTATCCCAACACAGAAAAATCGTATATTTTACAACCGCCTCTCTGCTGATTATTGCGGTTTTCGGAATTTTAAGATTGAAAACAACGGGACGAATTGTTGATGATATCCCGAAGGATGACAAGTTATATAAGGATTTAATGTTTATTGAGAAAAATTTCAAAGGCGTTATGCCCTATGAAATTATGATTGACACAAAAAAGAAAAAGGGAGTTGAAAAACTGTCAACCATAAAAAGAATCAATAAGCTGGAAAATGTGCTGAGCACCTATCCCGAACTTTCCAAACCGCTTTCGGTTGCGGATGTTGTTAAATTTTCAAAGCAGGCCTTTTTCAGGGGTAATCCAAAAATGTACACAATGCCGAACAATCAGGAAAAGAATTTCATTTTTTCGTATGCTCCTAAAATGAAGAAAGGCAAAAAGTCCATATTGAGCTCTTTTGTTGATTCCACCGGCAGATATACACGTGTAAGCACGCAAATGGCAAACCTCGGAACTTTTGAAATACAACGTGTCAATGAGGAACTGCGTCCAAGGGTTGACTCAATATTTCCGCCTTCAAAATACAATGTATATTTCACCGGAACGGCTCTCGTTTTTCTGAAAGGCACAAAATATCTTGTAAACAATCTGTTTACCAGCTTATTGCTTGCTCTTGTTGTGATTACTATTCTTATGGCAATGCTTTTTACATCCATTAGAATGATCTTAATCTCACTTGTTCCCAATATTATACCATTGCTTCTTACCGCAGCTATGATGGGCTTTATCGGGATATCAATAAAACCATCAACGGTATTAATATTCAGCATAGCACTTGGTATCTCCGTTGATAATGCAATTCACTTCTTGTCGAGATACAGGCTGCATTTGAAAATACATGAATGGAGAATCAAAGAATCCGTTATCCCTGCTTTGCAGGAAACAGGGTTTAGTATGATATATTCCTCTGTTGTACTATTTTTCGGTTTTATAATTTTTACCCTTTCATCATTCGGAGGAACGGAATCACTTGGATATCTTATAGCATTTACTCTCATTGTAGCACTCCTTTCCAATCTTTTCCTGCTTCCTTCATTATTGTTGACACTCGACAATCGTATAACTACAAAAGCCTTTAAAGAGCCGTTACTCGAAATATTCGACGAAGAGGAAGATATCGAACTTAATGATCTGGAAATAGAGCAGATTGATACAAGAGGGTCGGCATAACAAAATTTACCATATCTTTACATCGCATTTTAATCATTTTTTCTATGAAAGGAATTATTCTTGCAGGGGGTTCGGGCACAAGGCTACACCCTTTAACACTTGCAGTCAGCAAACAACTGATGCCCATTTACGATAAACCTATGATCTATTATCCGCTCTCAATACTTATGAAAGCAGGAATACGTGAAATACTGATTATTTCAACACCCCACGATCTTCCCCACTTTGAAAAACTTCTCGGTAACGGCAAAAAACTGGGATGCAATTTTCATTATGCAAAACAGGAAGTTCCCAACGGGCTTGCACAGGCTTTCGTTATCGGTGAAAAGTTTATTGGTAATGAAAAATGTGCTTTGATCCTCGGTGATAATATTTTTTACGGAACAGGACTTGAAAAACTCCTTACCGACAATAACGATCCCGAGGGCGGAATGGTCTTTGCATATCACGTTTCCGATCCCGAAAGATATGGAGTTGTTGAGTTTGATGAAAACAACAAAGCCGTTTCCATAGAGGAAAAACCGTCTAATCCCAAGTCAAACTTTGCAGTACCCGGATTATATTTTTATGACAATTCCGTTATTGAAGTTGCTAAAAATCTGAAACCCAGTGCAAGAGGCGAATATGAGATAACGGATGTTAACAAATATTATCTTGAAAAGGGAAAACTAAAGGTGGGGATTCTTGACAGAGGCACAGCCTGGCTCGACACCGGAACTTTCAGCTCTTTGTTGCAGGCGTCGCAGTTTGTGGAAGTCATTGAACACCGTCAGGGATTGAAGATTGGTTGTATTGAGGAAGTTGCCTATCAAAAGGGATTTATTGACGAAAACCAATTGAAAAAACTTGCCGAACCGTTGATGAAAAGCGGTTATGGCGAATATTTATTGAGCATTTTAGAGTAAAATAGCATGCGAACCATTGAAGAAATACAAAAAAGAATAGCTGTTGCCCTGACGGAGTTTGACTTACGACGAAAACCTGTTGAACTGTACCAGCCCATTTCATACACATTATCCCTCGGCGGTAAAAGACTACGTCCTGCATTATGTCTTATGGCTTGCGATATGTTCGCAGGCGACCTGGAAAAAGCTCTTAATCCGGCAATAGGTATTGAAATATTCCACAATTTCACTCTTTTGCACGATGACATTATGGATAAAGCCCCTATTAGGCGCGGCGAAAAAACGGTTTACAAAAAATGGAACTCAAATGTGGCAATACTATCCGGTGATACGATGATGGCACTTGCTTATGAATACATTATGAAAGCTCCGGAAAATGTCAGGTCAAAGGTCTTTTCCATTTTTAACAAAACTGCAATTGAAGTGTGTGAAGGCCAGCAGTATGATATGAACTTTGAAACTCAAAACAACATTACTATTAAAGACTATATTGAGATGATAAGGCTTAAAACCGCTGTATTGCTTGCTGCAAGCCTGAAAATAGGAGTTGTTTTGTCCGGTGCCGATGATGAATATGGCGAAGCTCTATACAGATTCGGGGAAAATCTCGGAATCGCTTTCCAGCTAAAAGATGACCTGCTTGATGTTTTTAGTGAAGTTGAAAAGTTCGGCAAAACGACAGGTGGTGATATTACGACAAACAAAAAAACATATCTCTATCTGAAAGCTTTTGAAAAGGCAGAAGGAGAAACACTTGAAAAACTTAAATATCTGTTTGAAAATAATGACTCCGACAAAGTGAATGAAGTTAAAAAAATATATGAGAAGCTAAACATCAGGGAAGAAACCGAGAACGAAATGAACAGGTATTTCGACAGAGCTATGGATTTTATGGAGATTATTCCGGTTAATGAAAACAGAAAATCGGAATTGATAAAATTTGCAAAAAACCTGAGCAGGAGGGAATCATAATACTCTTTATGTTTTTCACATTTCAGACCATCAATAAATTCATAAGCCCCAACTAAAAAGAAAGGGCTTATGAATTATATCCTTAAATATTATTACTAATTATCCAGCTGAACCCAGGAAGTGCCGTTATATCCGTAGAAATGATTATCCGTGGTATCAAACCTGATTGTTCCCGGCTCAGTTACCGTTGCACTACCGACAGTAACGGCACCGGCAGTTTTAACTTGTGTCACACTACCATTTCCAAGTACAACCTGATTACTTGCCGTCGGTTCGGCGCCGTTTCCAAGTGCCGTTGTATTATCCAAACCTGCAAGATTTTGGGCAGCTCCGTAACCGATGGCAGTATTATAATCGCCGTCTTCATTATTGTGCAAAGCCTTATATCCGACACCTGTATTACGTATTCCCTTTTGATTTGCAAATACTGCTTCATAGCCTACCGCAGTTAATCTGTCTCCCGTATAATAACCTAAAGCCCAAGGTATAGCTTGAAAATCGCCAACAGCATTAAATCCGATAGCAGTATTGTAACTGGAATGTTGCTGGGCTTTAAATGCATAGGTTCCCAAAACGGTATTATAGCTTCCGTCAAGATTATTCGCACTTGTGGAATGCCCTACCGAAACGTTACTTATTCCGTTACTAAGCCACGATGTTGCCGAACCAATAGCAATATTTCTTACACCTGAAGTATTTGCCAACAGAGCTTGCATACCTATTGCTATATTATTTTGTCCGTTAACATTGCTTTGTCCTGCTTGTTTTCCAACAAAAACATTCACATTATCGCTTAAGTCATCACTTTCTCCTGCTTGTTCTCCGAGAAATACGGAATTACCCGTTCCAGTCTGCCAGATATGTCCCGCAACCTCAAGTTTTGCACCGGGAGTAGTTGTACCTATTCCCACATTTCCCGAATTATTGTTCGACATATCGTTCCCGTTAACTGTCCAGTCACCATCGGGGCCGCCGATATATTGCCATCCGCCGTCATAATAATAAAATCCCGAAGTATTGTCGGTCTGAAAGACCATGAGTCCTTGAGCAGGACTGCTGATATTATTCCTTTCCGTTTGGGTCATTCTCGGTATTAATATACCACCCGATGTTGATTTAACATCCAGCATTGCAGACGGATCGGCCTGAGCACCGTCAGTATTTATTGCCACACCCTGATTCTGGGCACTTACGGTTATCGTTATCATCGAAACGATGAAAGCAATTAGTGTAAATTTTACTGTTTTCATTTTTTATATCTTTTTAATGTTAATATTCAATTAATTAATGTAAACCTTCTTTGAAATTGTCCCTTCGTCGGCAACTACACGCACAACGTAGTTTCCATTGGGCCGCTGCAATTCAATTTCGTTTCTTCCGATATTTGCTTTACGGCTATCCACACGGCGTCCCGTAATATCATAAATCTCAATATCACCGTTGAGTTCAACCGGAATATCGAGATAAACGGTTTTGTCAAAGCTGTAAATGTGAATATAGGACAATACATTTTCGGAAATTCCCGGCTCGGTAAACCAAATATTGAACCTTTCCTGATTATCCGATTTTGCCGAAGTGAACTCATATTTGGGTTTTGCCCTCAGGTCTCTTATAACTTTATCCTGTTTGTCTTCAAGATAAACAGGAGTTTCTGCAGGAATACTTTCAAGCCATTCCGCTCTTAGCGTGTATTTGCCGTAAGCGGAAGGTTCAAAATTAAGAGCAACAACGGGATATTCTTCAGCAGAAGGCAACTCGTTCAAAGCATATTTTTCCCCGTAAGTTACCGAATAAAGAGAGAGAGCACCACCGGGAGCCTTATAATAAACTCCGTCATATTGCGGGTCGAAATCTGCCGTTGACTCATCATAAAACCCAATAACCGTCTTATCGGTCTGGTCATTACCCTCCACTGTAAGCAACAGTTGATTGGAAATTATTGGTCCGCTGCTTTTGAAAAAAGAAGCACCGTTATGATAACGTTGTGAGGCAGGTATCGTCAATGTAGCCGAACCTCCCGTTGTGTCGGCAGTTCTAACCCAAAATCCTTGTGTCGAAGCAATATAGCCACCGTTGGGATTTGTTCCACCCGAAGTGTAGTTCCACACTACATAGTTGCCACCGCCGTCCGGATCGTAGATATACATTGAGCCTCCCACATTATTCAGGTTCCAGTCGGAGTTACCGTTCCACTCAATGGCTACGGGAAAGGGATTCCCAATAAGGTTCCATCCCGAGGTTGGACTGGCATCGGTATTTGACAAAGTAAGATTAACATCCTGATAATTAAGATTGCCGTTAAAGACCACGGAATCACCCGATGACGGCCATTGTCCGTTGGGGTCCGTAGTGTAGGAATAGACAAAATATCCCTTTCCCACAGTTAACGGAGTAGATAACGGAAGGTCTAAAAATGTCCATGTACCGTCATTTTCATTGAATTGTTCAAGATACTTCCACTGATAGACCTCAATGACCTCATTAGCGACAGGTGTGGAAACCATATGAAAAACATCCCTTGTGAGATACTGCTCCACATAGGTTTCACCGCCGCCGGAAAAGGTTAGGTTTCCATATTGAAGAAACGATGGTGCCGATGAATAGTCATCCATAAGCAACAACTTTGCTCCCCCAACATCGAGCGTTGTACCCGTCCCGATTGTAATATCGGTTCCGGGATTCACCGTCATACTTGCCTGCCCGTATCCAATCAGATATAAAAAAGCAAGCAAAACAGTCGTTAAAATAAACTTAGATTGCTTCATATCATCCGGTTTTTATGTATTGAAAAAATGAGATTTTGCCAAAAGTACAAAACTTTTATGTAAACACCAAATCCGAAGAGCATAGAATTTTAAATTTTGGTTATTAAACCGGGTATCTTTTTTGTACTTTTGTCTCTTACTATATTTAATAATGTGCGGAAGATTTTCATTTGCGGTTATTGCGGAAATGATTGAAAATCATTTTCATGTGAGGGTGGATACAAACACTTACAAGCCGAGGTATAATTGTGCCCCGTCACAAGATATTGCGGTTATTTCAAATGAAAAACCCTATGAACTTAGTTATTACAGATGGGGATTGATTCCTTTTTGGGCCAAAGACAAAACCATTGGCAACAAAATGATAAATGCAAAAGCAGAAACAATTGACAGAAAACCTTCATTCAAAAACTCATTCCGACGAAAACGCTGTCTGGTTCCTGCAGATGGGTTTTATGAATGGAAGAAGGTGAATTCAAAAGAGAAGATTCCATACAGAATTACAATGAAAGACGGGTCTCCTTTTGCTATGGCAGGAGTTTGGGATACTTGGAAAGATGAAAACGGAGAAGCGATAAACTCCTTTGCCATTATTACAACAGAGCCGAATGAGTTGATGAAAAATATTCATACAAGAATGCCTGTTATTTTGAAATCCGGCGAAGAACGTATCTGGATTGAAGAACCAAATCCGGAGATTCTAAAATCATTGCTCAGGCCTATTGATTCGGAATTTCTGACTGCATTTCGAGTATCAAAACTTGTTAATTCACCTTCCAACGATAATCCTGAGGTGGCAAAAAAGATTCCGGAATTATTTTAGATTATGTGTTTTTAAAGATTCGCTTCATCGTGGAATCTTTCTCCTGGGCTTTATCATCTGAATAGTAACCATAGCCATAGCCGTAACCATAACCGTAGCCATAACCGTATCCGTAGCCGTATCCATAGCCGTATCCATAGCCGTATCCATATGAGCTTTTTGTTAGCTTAACATCATTAATAAGGATACTGATATTTTTGAGATTACGTTTTTCAAGATCACCCATAATAGAGGAGAACACTTTTTTATTTGTATAATTCTGTCTGACGACAAATATATTGGAATCCGCATATTTCATCAGAAGGAAAGCATCCGTAACCAATCCGACGGGAGGAGTGTCAAGAATAATATAATCATACCTTTCCTTAATCTTCTCAAACATTAGATCCGTTTTCTTTGAGGCAATCAGTTCTGCAGGATTCGGAGGAACCGGACCGGCCATAATCACATCCAGATTTTCAATGGGTGAGTGCTGAATAATATCTTCAAACTCACTTTTATCAATAAGATATGAACTTATACCTTCAATATTTTTCAAACCAAAATCTTTATAAATCTTCGGTTTCCTGAGGTCAAAACCCAGAAGAACGGTTTTCTTGCCGTAAAGCGCAAATATGGAAGCAAGATTTATTGCAGTAAAAGTTTTACCCGCACTTACCATATCGGATGTAATAAGTATTGTCTGTTTATCACCTTTGCCCTGATTCAGGAATTGCAGGTTTGTCCTGATGGAACGGAACGATTCTGCAATGGATGATTTTGGCGATTCGGCAACAACTGCCTGAGTGTCTCTGTTACTATGAATAATGTGCCCTACAATTGGGTAGTTTGTAATGTTCTCTACATCTTTTCGCTCAACAATACTATCGTTAAAATAATCCTTTCCAAGTATGTAAACAACGGGGAGAACAATTCCGAGAATAATTGCAATTACGAAGTTGAGGCTTTTTTTAGGAAAAACAGGATCATCACCCGCGTCTCTTGCAATATCAATGATTTCATTATCCGGTTCGTTGGAGGCTTTGGTAATTTGAGCTTCCGAACGTTTTTCCATCAAATAATTGTAAAGATTGTCACTTAGTTTAAACTTCCTCTCAATACCAAGTAATTGTCTTTGTGTTGCTGGAAGATTTTTTACCTTACTTTCCAGAGCTGATATTCTATCGTCAATATCCTTGATTGCAATCTGTGAATCCCTAAGAATATTTTTCAGGCTCTCCAACAAAGTGGCCTCAATCATAGTTATTTTATCATCCAACATAATAACAGCAGGATTCTTTGGTGTTGAAGTGAGTAGTTTATCCTGTCTTTCGGAATATGCATCGGTTAATTTGGTTGTTAGCTCATTTAACAACGGATCATCAATACCAAGCGAAGAGGGAATGATTAACTTATCTTTTACACCCTTATTTTTTTCAATATATTGTTTAAGCGTTAGATAATATTTATTTTTTAAATTAAGCATTGCTTTCTCACTCTCAAGGCTGACAAGTTGCTCAAAAACCTGGGTAGCCTGAAAATCAAGATCCATAACTTTTTTATTAGTACGGAAATCCTGCAATGTCTGTTCGGCATTGTTCAAGGAATCGGTAATGACGCCAAGTTGTGAATTAATGAAATTAACGGTATTTTCTGCAGCACGATTCTTTTTCTCAAGATTTCTGGAGAGATAAACATCCGTTAAAGTATTGAGAAAATCAATGGATTTTTTTACATTGTTACCTTTTAGTGTTATTTTGAGAATGGATGACTCCTCTTTAATAGGCTCAATCTCAAACGATTGAAATTGCTTGGTGAGTTTATCCGGGTTGTTGAAAATGAAGAAAAAGCTTACATCCCCATCTGTTTCCGGATTGTAACTGTCCGTTAGTAAAACTTTAAAATTGAAGTTTTTGTCAATTATCCTTTGACCGAACGAAAATGTACTGTCAATTAATATATTAACTTCACTCTCCTTCCCCGGGCTTTTAAAAACTTCATACTTATCATAACTATAGAGTTTGATGTTTTTCCCCTCCGCTTCAAGTGTGAATGTTTTATTATTAAGAATGGTGAGTTTAAACTTAAGATTTATGGGCTGCAAATGTGCAGAGTCAAAAACTATCGTAAAGGGATTATCCTTATAAAGTTCTTTGGTAATAAAGTTTTCTTCTCTAAAATAGGAAATATACAAAGGAAGATCTCTGACAGCTTCATTAACAAGCGTATAAGACTGAAGTTTCCCGATCTCGTTTTCAACATTTTGCTGACTATTCATAAAACCAAAACCCATCAGTGCCTGTGCATCCATCTCTCCTCCTTTGGTATCGTTAATCAATACCGTTGTTTTAACCTCATAAATAGGCTTTGTGTATTTATTGAATAGAAAAGCAATTAACAGCGCAATAAAAATGGTGAGAATAAAGAAATACCAGTATCGGTAAAGCTTGAAAAACAGCGCTTTATAATCAAAAGATTCTTCCTGTTGTTGTAATTCTGCAAAATTATTTTCCACTTTTATATCTTATTTTGTAATTGAAAAAATAGCAAGTATTAAAGAAATTGATGAAATGACAAGTGCATATGGGAACATCTGATATGCAAAGTTCTTTCCTTTCAGAGGTCTGACATACACTATATCATCCGGCATAAGATAATAATAATCGGATTCCAAAATATCATCACTCAACAAATCAATATGATGTACTTTCGAACCCTTTTCGGTATGCCTGACAATAACAACGTCATCTCTTTTTGCATAAGTTGTGAAATCACCTGCCATACCCAACACTTCAAATATGTTTATTTTATCCTGATAAATCTTATATTGTCCTGCCCTTTGAACTTCTCCCACAACCGTAATGTTAAAGTTTACAAGTTTAATAATAACAATTGATTTTTTAAGATATACCGAAATACTGTCATTAACCTCCGCTTTAAACTGTTCAACGGTTTTTCCCTCGGCATATAAATTGCCGATAAACGGCAACTCAACATAGCCCGAATCATTTACGGAATAACTGGTCAGATAAATAGCAGCATCATAGTAAATATTTCCTGATGAGGTAACTCCGGGGTTAAAATACTCCTCGGCATCTTTTGAGGCACTAATTATTTTTACATAAAGATTGTTCCCCGGTTTAAGGTGATAATCGGCAAGCGTTCTGTCGTTTAAATATTCGGCTTTTGCCGAGTCATCTTCCGGAACCTGCATAAGCACCTGTTTTTTAATGGGTACACAGGATGAAAACATCACAACAAGAAGACTTATAACCATTATCGGCTTTAAAAAAATTGAAATTTGATTTCGCATCGGATCAGTAAATTTATTCAATATATCACTCATTCTCAAAACAAGCCGCAAAAGTAATCTATTTTGTGAAAATGATGAAAAAAAATTTACATTAATTGAAAAGATTAAAATATCTATTTTTGCAACTTAAAAATTTCAAGATATGAAAGCATATGTTTTCCCCGGTCAGGGGGCACAATTTATAGGAATGGGAAAAGAGTTATACGAAAACTCCCAAAGTGCGAAAACGCTATTTGAAAAAGCCAATGATATTCTTGGTTACAGGATTACGGATATTATGTTTGAAGGTACTGACGAGGAGCTAAGGCAAACAAAGGTAACCCAGCCTGCTATTTTTCTTCATTCGGTAATTCTTGCATCGGAATTGCAAGATTTTCAACCCGATATGACGGCAGGTCATTCACTCGGTGAATTTTCGGCACTTGTAGCTGCCTCTGCTCTGTCATTCGAGGATGGTTTAAAACTGGTTTATGCCCGCGCTATGGCTATGCAATCTGCATGTGAAGCCGAGCCTTCAACTATGGCTGCTATTCTCGGTCTTGATGACAAAGTGGTTGAAGATGTGCTGAAAAGCATTGATGATGTTGTTGTTCCTGCAAATTATAACAGCCCTGGACAGCTCGTTATTTCCGGCTCAATGAAAGGAATTGACATTGCCTGTGAAAAACTGAAAGAGGCAGGTGCGAGAAGGGCATTACCCTTGAAAGTAGGTGGTGCATTTCATTCGCCGTTGATGGAACCTGCAAGGCTTGAACTTGCCAAAGCAATTGAGAATACGGCTTTCAATACACCTGTTTGCCCTATTTATCAAAATGTTAATGCTAAGCCGGAAACAGAACCCGCAAAAATAAAAGAGAATCTTATTGCACAACTTACTTCACCTGTGCGGTGGACACAAACCGTGGAAAACATGATAGCCGATGGTGCCGATATATTTATTGAGGTTGGCCCCGGAAATGTACTTCAGGGATTGGTGAAGAAGGTGAACAGGCAGATGCAAACACAAAAAGCCGGCTTATCCGTTTAGTTTACTTGACCCAATACGGTTTACGTTTTTCAAGGAATGCAGCCATACCCTCCTGCCCCTCTTCGGCAGCTCTCAGTCGTGCAATGATATCGGCAGTATAATCCATTGCATCCGATAAAGTTATATTATCGTTTGTTAAAGTGCTTATCATTGCTTTTGTCGCCTTGACCGCAAGCGAGGCAGCGGTCATAAATTGGTTGATATAATCCCGTAGTACCGTTTCCATTTCATTTTCAGGAACAGACCTGTTCACCAATCCGAATTTTGCAGCTTCATTACCCTGAAATCTTTTCCCGGTCATCATCAGCTCTTTACCACCGAACTCCCCGATCCGTTTTAAGACATAAGGACCTATGGTCGCAGGCGAAATACCTATTTTAACCTCACTGAATGCAAATGTTGTGTTTTCTTCTGCAATAACAATATCGCACGCAGCCAGCAATCCGTTGGCACCGCCGAAAGCCGCACCATGAACAACTGCTATTGTGGGATGCGGGCACAGATATACGGTTTTAAAAAGTGCGGCAAGTTTTTTCCCGTCTTCATAATTTTCCTGATAGCCGAATTTGGCAATTCCTTTCATATAATTGAGGTCGGCACCGGCACAAAATGATTTTCCCCTGCCCCTCAAAACCACAACTCGCGGATTATCCGCCACACTTATTTCGGAAAAAGCGTTCGTCAGCTCTTCAATCATAAGATCGTCAAAAGCATTGTGTTTATCAGGCCTGTTGAGATATATTGTTGCAACAGAGTCCTTATTGATTATTTCAACTGTTTTGTATTTCATTTTTTACATTCTGAATATTCCATATTTAGTATCCGGGAATTTCTTATTGAGTGAAGCTGCAATTCCCATAGCAATGATTTTACGGGTATCCACCGGATCAATAATACCGTCATCCCAAAGTCTTGCGGTACTGTAAAAAGCCGAACCTTCACGTTCATATTTTTCCAGTATTTCGGTTCTCAGTTTTTCTCTGTCAGCAGGGTCCATCTCCTGACCGCGTGCTGCAAGTTGCTCTTCCTTAACCTGGATAAGAACTCCGGCAGCCTGTTCACCACCCATAACCGAAATTTTTGCGTTGGGCCACATAAATAGTAAACGCGGATCGTATGCCCTACCAGCCATTGCATAATTTCCGGCACCGAAAGAGCCGCCGAACACCACCGTGAATTTAGGTACATCGGCATTGGCAACGGCATGTACGAATTTTGCTCCGTCACGTGCTATACCGCCGTGTTCATATTGTTTTCCGACAATAAATCCCGTTATGTTTTGTAAAAATAAAATCGGGATGTTCCTTGAACTGCACAACTCAACAAAATGCGCACCTTTCAAAGCCGATTCGGAAAACAGGACACCATTATTACCGATTATTCCGACAGGATAACCCATTATCCTTGCAAATCCGGTAATGAGTGTGGGTGCATAACGTGCTTTGAACTCCTGAAAACGACTACCGTCAACCATACGTGCAATTATCTCTTTCACATCCACAGGCTTACGAAGATCAACCGGAGCAATACCGTATAATTCTTCAGGATCATAGTAAGGCTCCTCAACGGGTGCAATATCAAGTGTTTGTCTCTCTTTAGGCTCAATCGTTTCAAGTATATTTCTGCAAATCTGAATGGCATGGCGGTCGTTCTCGGCATAATGATCGGCAACACCCGAAATAGCCGTATGTACATCGGCCCCGCCCAGTTCTTCGGGAGTGACAACTTCACCGGTAGCAGCTTTCACCAACGGAGGACCTCCAATAAAAATAGTTCCCTGTTTTTTGACAATTATCGTCTCGTCGCTCATTGCCGGAACATAAGCACCGCCGGCAGTACAAGAACCCATAACAATGGCTATTTGCGGAATGCCCATTGCCGATAGCCGCGCCTGATTGTAAAAAAACCTTCCGAAATTATGACGGTCGGCAAAAACTTCGGCCTGCTCAGGAAGAAATATTCCTCCGGAATCAACCATATATACTGTGGGCAGTCTGTTTTCCATAGCAATCTGCTGCGCCCTGACATGTTTCTTTATTGTCTCTTTCACATAAGTCCCGCCTTTTACGGTGGCGTCATTGGCAACTATCATCACCTCTTTTCCTTGAACAACACCAATCCCGGTTACAATTCCCGCCGACGGAAACTGATTGTTGTAATAACCGTAAGCCGCCAAAGGCGAAATTTCCAGAAAAGGAGTGTTCGGGTCAATAAGCAGGTCAATCCTTTCACGTGCAAGCAACTTGCCCCTTTTCTTATGTCTTGCTACTGCCTTTTCGGAAGCGCCATGCTTAACGCTTTCCAAAACGGTTTTGTATTCATTTAATATCTTTGAGAATTCTTTTTTGTTACTTTTGAATTCTTCCGAACTTGTGTTAATCTTTGATTCTATTCTATACACGATCCGAATATTTTAAATAAAGTCTTGAAAATAATTGCCAAATTTACATAAACATATTATATTTGCTCGATTTTTTTAGTAAATAATGCTAAAAATACTTACTTTAAAAAATTATTCATTTTTATTGTAATACTTTTCCCCTATTGTTAGGTTTACAATATGATAAGATAATTATGTTTAATAAAAAATTATCAAATTCCGAAGTTAAATTGGGCAATATATTATTGCTGGTGTTCATATTTACACTGATATTTCTTATCCCGTTACTTCCGGAAACAATACGTCAAAGGGTTAATATGTCCTTATTTTCGATAATCTTTTTTCTTTCAATTTTTACACTAAAAGAGAAAGAAAGAAGAGTGATATTTTTTGGCGCACTCGTAGCTTTCATTACAGAGTGGATTGCAGAGATTTTTGATTTTACGTTCTTAACTTATTTATCCAAAATTGTAAATGTGATTTTCTTTCAGTATATTGTTGTCAGATTGATTTTTCAGATAGCACATAGAAAAAAGGTGGATGCCAATGTGATTCTCAGTTCCGTAAATTCATATTTACTTCTTGGATTGATGTTTACGATGATGGTTGCCATACTGCAACTTTATGATTCGAATGCCTATGGTTTTAGTACTAATAGTTTCCGGGAATTTTTATACTTTACATTTGTCACCATGTCAACCTTAGGCTATGGCGATATAACACCTAATACACCTATTGCCAAGTCATTAAGTATTTTAATAAGCGTGTCGGGACAACTCTATATTGCCATTATTATAGCCATGCTTGTTGGAAAATTCGCATCAACTCTAAGCAATAAAACCGAATAAAAAATCACAAAATATCTTTAAGCCTGAAAGTTTTGTCTGCCCGCGGTCCCTTTTCAGTCATCTTCAAAGTGCAGCATTCATAATAAATATCATGCTCAAAAAAGAGGATATAGTTGTTTTCGATAGCATCATTGAAAAACTCCTCTTTCTCCTTTAACGTTATTAAGGGTCTGGTATCATATGCCATAATATAGGGCATTGGAATATGAGCCGTGGAAGGAAGCAGGTCTGCCATAAAAACAACGGTTTTGCCATTAAAATTGATATGAGGAATGATCTGTCCGCCCGTATGTCCGTTGAAAAATTTAACGTTGAAATTGGGGAACAGTTCTCCTTCCGTGTCAACTAATTTCAACTGTCCGCTTTCTTCAATGGGGAAGATATTTTCTTTTAAAAAAGAGGCTTTTTCCCTTCTGTTCGGATGTGTCGCCCATTCCCACTGTTCCTTGCTTATCCAATATGTGGCATTTTTAAATGTGGTATCATATTTATCCTCACCAATTTTGGTAATGCTTCCTCCGCAATGATCGAAGTGTAAATGTGTTATCACCATATCAGTTATATCAGCGGCGGAAAAGCCAACTCTGGCAAGAGATTTCTCAAGTGTATCATCACCGTTAAGATGATAATGCCTCAGGAATTTTTCATCCTGCTTGTCTCCTATTCCATTGTCTATCAGTATTTTTCTGTCACCATCAACAATAAGTAAACATCTCATTGCCCAGTTACACAGATTGTTTTTATCGGCAGGATAAACGTCATTCCAAATGACTTTAGGTACAACTCCGAACATTGCACCGCCGTCAAGTTTAAAATTACCGGTTTCTATCTTATATAATTCCATCTTTATACTTTTTTGGTTTGCAAAAATAACAACAAATGTTTGAGATTGTTTTAAATGCAAATGATAATACGGATATTTTCATAAAATACCGGGTTTCTTTTGTAATTATTCAATCACATATCCGACAAAATCAATATGAAACGAATGGTAATAACTTTTTTAATATTGCTTTTGGCTGTTTGGGGGATTGCCGGAGGTCCCTGGACGCCCGGAAAAAAGCACGGTTTTTTTCAGTTACAAACCACTTTCCCGACAAGAGCATACGACAAACTGTTCCGGAGTGACGGAAGTACGCTTGAACTTAATAGAGGGGTGACGGATATTTCCGTTCAGGCTTATCTGGAATATGGCCTGGGAAAGAAATTCTCAATTGTTACGGCTCTTCCGTATAAATTTGTAAGTACGGGAAACGAGATATTTCCCGGTTCGGAAATGACAGTGTTGCCGCAGGGAAGTTTGAACGGCTTTGGAAATTATGAGATAGCAGTAAAATACAAATTTCTTGATAACTCGTTGGTCTCCGCATTTTCGGTAAAAGCCGAGTTTAATACGGGAAAACAAGATATGGAAAAAGGTTTGGCAACCGGTTTCGATGCCTCGGGATACTCCTTGTTTTGGCACTTCGGAAAAGGATTCTCTCCAAAATTTTATTCATTCTTTGAGAGTGGTTATACATTGCGTACCAACAACTACAGCGATGAGATCAGATTATTGCTTGAAACGGGGTATATGCCTGCAAAGAGTTTTTGGCTTGCTATTGTCTTTGATTATAAAAAATCAATGTATAACGGAAGTTACAATGAGCAAAACTTACGACAAACAGGATTGTACACAAATAATCAGGAATTTTTTGCATACGGTTTAAAAGCAAGTTATGAACTTAAAAACAAAATCGGTTTTTCAGCTTCCACATTCGGTGCTTTATGGGGAAACTATGTTGCCCATTCCGTTACATTAAATATAGGTATCTATAAAAAGTGGTAATCATTGTTGCCATTATGTTTTCTATTCTTTTATAGCTTTCACACCCGGCAATTCTTTCCCTTCAATATACTCAAGCATAGCACCTCCACCGGTTGAAACATAGCTAACCTTATCTTTAAGATTATACTTGTTTATAGCTGCGACGGAATCGCCACCACCAATCAATGAGAAAGCACCGTTGGCCGTTGCCTTTGCAACCGCTTCTGCAACCGCTTTTGTTCCTGCAGCGAAATTATCCATTTCAAAAACTCCCATTGGTCCGTTCCAAAGAATGGTTTTGGATTTTTCAATTACTTCACTGAATTTCTTAACCGTTTTAGGTCCGATATCCAAACCCATCCAACCGTCGGGAATACTGTTTACCGGAGACTCTTTGCGGTTTGCATCATTATTGAAGTCGTCGGCAATGACGGTATCTGTCGGAATATAAAGGGCAACACCCATTTCTTTGGCTTTTTTAACTGTTGTTTTTGCCAGCTCCAGAAGATCGTCTTCAATTAACGATTTACCCACCTTTCCACCGTAAGCTTTGATAAAAGTAAACATCATTCCGCCGCCGATGAGCAGATTGTCCACTTTGTCAAGCAGATTGTTTATTATCTCTATCTTTCCCGAAACTTTTGCACCGCCAAGGATTGCCGTAAACGGTTTTTTGGCATCGTGCAGGACCTTGTCAATATTTTTAACTTCATTCTCCATTATGTATCCGAAAAGTTTGTTTTCGGGGAAGAATTGTGCGATAACGGCAGTGGAAGCGTGTGCCCTGTGAGCCGTACCGAAGGCATCATTCATATACACATCGCCGAGTTCGGAAAGTTGCCTTGCAAATTCCACATCTCCTTTTGTCTCCTCTTTATAAAAACGCAGATTTTCGAGTAGCAGAACCTCACCCGGTTTTAAAGCGGCAGACAGATTTTTTGCCTGCTCACCGATACAGTCATCTGCAAATTTAACATCAACACCCAGTTTTTCAGACAGATACGGAATGATGTGTTTTAGTGAAAATTTTTCTTCGGGACCGTTTTTAGGTCTTCCGAGATGCGACATCAGAATTGCAGCACCTCCGCCGGACAGAATCTTTTTTATGGTCGGAATTGCAGCGTCAATCCTTGTGGGATCGGTTATTTGATATTTATCATCAAGAGGCACATTGAAATCAACCCTTACAAGTACCTTTTTGTTTTTGAAATCAAAAGAATCTATATTTTTCATCGTATTAATTTTTTAAAATTTATTCCGTTAAATTGATGTTTCAAAAGTAGAAAAAATGTTTAACCTGATTTCAATATTAACTATCCGAATTTTGCAAAATAATCAACTCGGTACTTCCGTCAACCATATCACCTACCTTGATGTTTACCTTTTCAATTACAGCATCACGCGGTGAAGCAATATTGTTTTCCATCTTCATTGCTTCAACAATTAGTAACACATCACCTTTTTTCACCTGATTGCCATCCGCTACATTTATCTTAATTACCTTTCCGGGCATCGGGGAAACTATCTGTCCGTTACCGCCTCCCGTATCAAGACTTCCGAACACATCTTCATTGACAAGAATGTCATTGCGTCTGATACTGAAAATAAATCCGTCGTAACTAACAAAACCGTTTCCTTTATCATCATCCGAAACATAAAAAGTATGTACCTCATCATCAAAGGAGAGTTTTATCATTCCATATTCCATTGATTCAAAGGTTACTACGGTTTTGTTTCCTTCCACATCAAACTCAAACAGTCCGTTATTGCCGTTTTGAAACTTTACGGGGATTTCTTTATCTTCAAAAGTAACATTAAATTCGGGAAGGTCGCGCCAGTAACCGATTTGTTTCCAGATACTCATATCTTCCTCAGCCTCAAGATAGTCCTTGGCAATGCTGTAAATTGAATATGCTATGACGGGATAATCTCGGGGGACGGATGCTTTTTGATTTTTTATTTGTTTAAGGATATCATCAGTATGTTCGTCACAATATTTTGTTGTTATTTTGTTTGAGATGTACGCTTCGTGCTGTAACAGTTGCTGCAAATATGAGATATTGGTTTTGATACCGTGAATGGCATAGTTTTTTAAAGCGGTAATCATTTTTTTCCGTGCACTTTCCCTGTCGTTGCACCAAACAATGAGCTTGGCAATCATCGGATCATAAAAACTTTCGATTACTGAAGCATCTGCTATTCCGGTGTCAATTCTAATCCTTTTACCTTTGGGTTCGTGATAAAACGACATCGTTCCCGGCGACGGCAAAAAGTTGTTTTCGGGGTCTTCGGCATAAATACGGCATTCGATGGCGTGGCCGCTTTGGGAAAGCTCTTCCTGTTTGAGTGACAATCTGTTACCGGCTGCAACCAAAATCTGCTCTCTGACAATGTCAACTCCGGTAACCATCTCCGTAACAGGGTGTTCGACCTGAACGCGGGTATTCATCTCAAGAAAATAAAAATTCAAGTTTTTATCAACAAGGAACTCTACCGTTCCGGCATTATTGTATTCGATTGCCTTGGATATTTTTACTGCTGCTTCTCCCATTTTTTTTCTGACTTCGGGAGTCAGAGTCGGTGAGGGAGACTCTTCGATTATCTTCTGATAGCGCCGTTGAATGGAACATTCCCTTTCAAAAAGGTGCACCACATTCCCGAAATTATCTCCTATAACCTGAATTTCGATATGTCTTGGTTCTTCGACATATTTTTCGACAAAAACGGTACCGTCGCCAAAATAGGATTTAGCTTCCCGGCTTGTACTTTCGATTGTTTCTTCAAGCTCATCAAGGTTGTGAACAATACGCATCCCTTTTCCACCTCCGCCGGCAGCAGCTTTAACAAGCAGGGGCAACGGGATATTTTTTGCAGCCTCCAAAAGTTCCTCCGTCGAACCTGTAACACCTGCCGTCATAGGAATGTTAAGTTTTGCTACAAAATCTCTTGATTCGATTTTATTTCCCATAAGTTTTATGGCACGCGTATGCGGGCCTATAAAAGTTATTCCGGATTTGTCGCAAGCGGTAACAAAACCGGGATTTTCAGCGAGAAAACCGTATCCCGGATGAATAGCATCGCATTCCGAACGTTTTGCAATATCAATTATTTTGTTGATATTCAGATAAGTATCGGAAAGCTCAACGCTTTCACCAAGACAGAATGCCTCATCTGCCATCTCAACATGTAGAGCATCTTGGTCAGCGGTGGAATAAACGGCAACGGTATCAATTCCGAGCTTTCGTGCCGACTTGATAACCCTGACAGCTATCTCTCCTCGATTTGCTATAAGTATTTTGTTAAATAGTTTCATCTTTTGTTTTTTTCGTTATCCGTGTCACCGCTCCAGCGGTGTTATCCGTGGCACCGCTTCGGCGGTGCCACGGATTTATAAAACCTAAAAAATCCTTTCTATTATGTCATCAGGCAAATCCGAATAAGCCTGATCTAAAAAATTATCTTTATCTAAGTTAGCAACTTCATATGCCAGTTCTTTATTAATCATATGATCTTCCCTTAAAGAGGCATAATCTCTAAACGACGAAAATTCCCAGTCTTCCATACGCTTTACTAAATGAGCTTTAACGGGATTCTGGTGTATATAGCTTAAACAGGTATAAACATCGTTATGATTATAATATCTTTTGGAAACACCCCAATAGTTGTCATTTCCCAGTTTTTTAAACTTTATATTTTGTCTGAAAAGTGAACCAGAAAACCCTTCCTGTTTATTTATAGCCTGTGAATAGCTACTTAACATCACCCTTACACTTTCTGACAAAATGTTTTTTTCAATTTTATGTTTACCTATTTTTTTTGTTTTCACGGTTTCATTATTTGCCATAATAAGAATATGAAAATGATTTGGCATTAGGCAATAAGCAAGAATATCACAGTATGGGTAAACATGTTTTCTTATTTTTTCATAAAAGAATTTATAATTCCTACGTGAAAAAAAAACCTTTCTCCTGTTATTCCCTTGTGTATAAACGTGATAAAAAGCACCTTCTTCAAATATCATTTTCCGAAAAATTTGACCTGAACAAAAACTTCATTCATCTTTATATCAACTTAATAGAATTATTCCTGATTTCTCTGTGAAAAGAACCACCGGAAGTTTTTAAAAGTTGCCATTCTTCCGGAGTATAAACTAAAATATCAATCGCTATTTTTTTATTTATATCGTATAACACTTTATAAAGGTTTGTTCTATATCCTATTCTCTCTTCATATTTTTTCAGAAAACCTTCTCTTTTCAAAATCACCAATAAATCAATATCACTATTTTTATCGGGATTTCCCGATGCATAACTACCAAAAAGATAAACATTTTTAATTGATTCTTCCAACTTGAGTTTATCAGTTATTTTGTCAATATATTTGCTTTGGAAATCCATTTCAATATTGTTACAAAAGTACAAAGTTATAAAAAAATATGTTATGAAATATGTGCCTTAATTAAAAATGGAAAATCATCTATTTTTGCCGGCCATATTGCTCTTCGTAATATTTCTTATAATCACCGCTTGTAACGTTTTCCAACCACTTCTCATTTTGAAGATACCAGTCAATTGTTTTTTCAAGGCCCTCTTCAAAATTAAGAGAGGGTTTCCAACCGAGTTCACTTTGCAGTTTCGACGAGTCAATGGCATACCTCAAATCATGTCCTGCTCTGTCTTTAACGTATGTTATCAATTTTTCGGAAGTTCCCGCCTTTCGACCGAGTTTCCGGTCCATTATTTCACACATCTTTTTAATGAGGTCAATATTTTTCCATTCGTTGTTGCCACCGATGTTATATGTTTCGCCTGTTTTTCCTTTATGAAAGATAATATCAATTGCTGCTGCATGGTCTTCTACAAAAAGCCAGTCTCTCACATTTATTCCCTTTCCGTAAACCGGTAGCGGTTTATTGTTTTTTATATTATTGATAAACAATGGAATAAGTTTTTCAGGGAACTGGTACGAGCCGTAGTTATTTGAACAGTTTGAGATAACGACAGGTAGTCCGTAAGTATCGTGATATGCCCGCACAAGGTGGTCGGCACTTGCTTTTGACGCCGAATAGGGACTGTGGGGTGCATAAGCGGTCTCTTCCGTAAAAATTCCGTTTTCACCAAGCGAACCGTAAACTTCATCCGTAGAAATATGATAAAACCTTTTGCCTTCCGGATTTTCACTCCACAGTACCTTAGCCGCATTCAAAAGATTTACCGTTCCCACAATATTTGTGAAAATGAACTCCATAGGATTGGTAATGGAACGGTCAACATGCGATTCGGCAGCAAGGTGTATAACTCCGTCAAACCGATACTTATCAAACAGTTTTTCTACAAAATCACCATCAACAATATCTCCTTTTACAAATTCGTAATTGGATTTGTTTTCAACATCTTTCAGATTCTCAAGGTTTCCGGCGTAGGTAAGCTTATCAAGATTAACAATATGATAATCAGTATATTTGTTAACAAAGAGTCTGACAACATGAGAACCGATAAATCCGGCCCCTCCTGTGATTAATATGTTTTTCATTTACTCTATTATTTGTTCTTTTCATTCCTTCCAAACCTAAAAACTTCCAAACCTGAAACCTCCAAACTTGAAACCTCCAAACACAATCACCCTATTTCCTGCAAAGCCTTCTCCCAATTCCAGGCCGACAGCATCATTTCGTCAATGCCTTTTTCCGCTTTCCAGCCAAGCTCTTCATTTGCAAATGTCGTATCTGCCCACACTTTTTCAATATCACCCGGTCTTCTATCAACTATTTTATAATTTAGCTTTTCTCCCGAAACCTTTTCAAACGATTTAATCACTTCCAGAACCGAGAAGCCGTTTCCAGTACCGAGATTGAACATTTCGACTTTATCTTTACTCTTTCCGCCAAGCATACGGTCAATGGCTATCACGTGTGCTTTTGCAAGGTCAACGACGTGGATATAATCGCGTATTGCCGTACCGTCGGGAGTATCGTAGTCATCACCGAAAACCCTCAGTAATTCCCTTTTTCCAATTGCTGTTTGAGTGATGAACGGAACCAGATTATTGGGTATGCCAATGGGCAACTCTCCTATAAGAGCCGATTCGTGTGCACCTATTGGATTGAAATATCTAAGTAATATGCCCTTGATATTTTTCACATTGGTTGTAAATTCGATGATCTCTTCCGCAATCTGTTTTGTGTTAGCATAAGGTGACCAGGCTTTTTTGATGGGTGCTTTTTCCGTAACCGGCAGCACATCCGGTTGTCCGTAAACAGTGCAGGATGAAGAAAATACAATATTTTCAACACCGGATAAAGCCATCCCTTCAAGGACGTTTATAAGCGAATTAAGATTATTCCTGTAATAAAGAAGAGGTTTTTCAACCGATTCACCGACAGCCTTCAACGCTGCAAAATGAATAACTCCCGAAATATCGGAATGCCTTTTAAAAAAATCAATTGTCTTACCTGCATCTGTTAAATCAATCTTTTCAAAGCCGGGTTTTGTACCGGTAATTTTTTCAATATTATCTACTACACTTTCGTAAGAATTTGAAAGGTTATCAATAATAATTACCTCATATCCGCTTTGCTGTAACTCAACAACCGTATGAGATCCAATATATCCGGTGCCTCCTGTAACAAGAATTTTCATATTATAAACTCCAGTAAGTCAAATCATTAATCTTATTTCTGTAAAGTCCTTTAACATCAACAAGAACTGCATTTTTAGTGGTAATGGATTTGAAATAGTTCTCATCAAGGTTAAGATAATTATCGTGCGAGACGGCAACAACAACGGCATTATAGTCATCCGAAATATCGTCAACCAGTTCAAAGCCGTACTCTTTTTTGACCTCCTTTGAAGATGCAAAGGGATCGGTAACATCAACCATCACACCGTAAGATTTCAACTCGTTAATAAGATCAACGACCTTTGAATTACGTAAGTCGCTAACATTCTCCTTAAAGGTAACACCCATAACCAAAACTTTGGAATTAAGGATTTTCTTACCCTTGTCAATCATCTTTTTGACCAGTTGTTTTGCAATATAAAAGCCCATAGAGTCATTTACAAACCTTCCGGAATTGATGATTTGGGGATGATATCTGTATTCTTTTGCTTTGTATGCCAAATAGTACGGGTCAACACCAATGCAATGCCCGCCCACAAGACCGGGGTAGAATTTCAGGAAATTCCATTTTGTTCCGGCAGCTTCCAAAACATCAAAAGTGTTGATTCCCATCCTGCTGAAGATGATGGAAAGCTCATTCATCAGAGCAATGTTAACATCACGCTGAGTATTTTCAATAACTTTTGCAGCTTCGGCAACCTTCATTGTAGGTGCACGATGGACACCGGCTTTTACAACAAGCTCATAAGTTTTGGCAATATTGTCCAGCGATTCTTTGTCACAACCTGAAACTATCTTGGTCACTGTTTGCAAAGTATGAACTTTATCGCCCGGATTAATTCTTTCGGGTGAATACCCAACTTTAAAATCCACGGGAAATTTCAATCCCGAATATTCTTCAAGAACAGGAATACAATCCTCTTCGGTGGCTCCCGGATAAACAGTTGACTCATAAACAACATAATCCCCTTTCTTCAAAATTTTACCAACGGTTTTCGATGCCGAAATCAATGGTGACAAATCCGGCATGTTATGATCGTCAATGGGTGTCGGGACTGCAATTATATGAAAAGAAGCCTCCTTAAGCACTTCCGGATCAGAGGTAAAAGTTATATCACAATTATCAAATGCCTCAGCCGGAAGCTCCTCACTGGGGTCTTGTTTTTTCTTCATCATTGCAATACGCTCAGGACTAATGTCAAAACCTATCACGGAAATATGCTTTGCAAATTCAAGAGCTATCGGAAGACCGACATAGCCAAGCCCCACAAGAGACAGTTTGGCGTCCTTATTAATTAACTTTTGATAAATCTCCATTCGTTATTAAATTTTATATGTTTTTAGCCTGTTTTCTTTAAATGGGAAAACAGGAAATAAACTTTGTTAATATTGTTATTTACAGCCTTTTATTTAATAAGTGCACAAAAGTAGCATTTTGTTTTAAAATCCAAAGATTTTTCTCACAAGAGACTTAATTTTTATTTGAATTAAAAACCGTTCTGAAATTTATGATTGTATTAATTCGTCTGTTGAGGCATTTTTTTTTCAATAACAAAAACCGGTTACTCCCGGTAAGTATAAATAAACCGGATTGTTGCTTCCCGTCAACTATGCTTTGTATGTATCTGATAAGCTCGGGAAAGTGTCGTTTTGCCTGTCTGTTTCGGTCCGGTTATCGTAATTACGGGAAACAGTTTTGCAAATGCTATTATTGCTTATCAGGCAGTACAGACAAATATTGTACTCCTGAGTAAACATTAATATAGAAATAAGGAACGACTTTCCCGAATAAATTAAAGTTGACCGTACTTTAAGCTTTTCACCGCCTATGAATATTTTTTAACGGCCTCAATAATTTTATCCTGATCTTCTTTGCCGAGATATGGATACATCGGCAGGCTGAATATTTTACCTGCAATATCTTCACTTACGGGGAAATCGCCGTATTTATAACCAAGGTCGGCAAAAGCATCCTGCAAATGAAGAGGTTTCGGATAATATACGGCAGTCGGTATTCCTTCCTCTTTCAAACCCGACATTACCTTTTCCCTGTCGTCATGCAAAACGGAATATTGTGCCCAGGCAGAGATATTTTCATCTTTAACATAAGGAACCGTCACATAATCCTTTAGCTTTTCATTATATCTTTTAGCCACTTCCTGTCTTAATTCGATTTCTTCGGCAAAGATTTCAACCTTAGGTAGCAAAATGGCCGCCATCAATGTATCAAGTCTTCCGTTCAGACCCACCCTGACATTGTCGTATTTGTTGGTTCCCTTTCCGTGAACCCTGATGGAGAGAAGTTTTTCGTAAATATCCTTATCATTTGTGAAGCACATTCCTCCGTCGCCATAAGTTCCGAGCGGTTTTGCGGGAAAGAAACTTGTTCCTGCACTGTGGCTTAGGGAGCAGGCTTTTTTACCTTTGTAGGTTCCCCCGAAACCCTGAGCTGCATCTTCAAGGACAAACATTCCGTATTTATCAGCTACGGCATTAATCTCGTCATAATCAGCCGGTTGACCGAAAAGGTCAACGGGAATGATTCCTTTAAGATTCAGTTTACCCTTTTCTTTTACTTTAATAACGGCTTCTTCCAATTTGGCGGCATCCATATTGTAGGTGGAAGCGTCAATATCCACAAATACCGGAGTTGCTCCGAGAAGTTTCACAACTTCCGCCGTGGCAATAAACGTGAAAGGAGGGCAAAAAACCGCATCGCCGGGTCCAATCTCATAAGCCATCAAAGGCATAAGCAGAGCATCGGTACCGCTTGCCACACCAACGGCATATTTAGCGCCTGTAAATTCGGTAAGTTTTTGTTCAAGCTCCTTTACTTCCGGGCCGAGAATATATTTTCCGTGTGCCATAACATCCTGTATTCTGGCATCTATTTTATCTTTAATTCTGGCTTGTTGAGCCATTAAATCAATAAATTGCATATCTTATGTTATTAAATTTGTTCTACTTTATTTCCTTCTTTTTTATACTCCCTGCCGCATTTAGGACATTTAGCCGTTTCGTGTGAATCGGGGTTTGTGGTCATATCAAGTTTTGTTCCGCAAGCGCAAACCCAACCAACCTGACGGGCAGGATTTCCCACCACGAGAGCATAATCGGGCACATCCCTGATAACAACCGTTCCGGCACCCACAAAAGCATATTTGCCGACCGTATTTCCACAAACAATTGTTGAGTTTGCACCAAGAGAGGCACTTTTCTTTATCAGTGTCTTCAGGTAAAACTCACTTCCCCTTTGAGGAAATTCGCTGCGAGGATTCATCACATTTGTGAATACCATTGAGGGGCCGCAGAAAACATAATCTTCCAGTTCCACACCTTCGTAAACCGAAACATTGTTCTGAATTTTAACACCATTGCCAATGGTGACATTGTTACCCACATTTACACTCTGACCCAAAGAGCAGTTTTTCCCGATCTTGGTTCCGCTTTGTATGTGAGAGAAATGCCATACCTTGGTTCCTTCTCCCAGTTCCACGTTATCGTCAACGTAAGAACTTTCGTGGACAAAAAATTTCTTTTCCATTTTTATATCTATTGTTTATTATTTGCTCGGTGAATTATAATTTACTTTGTGCTTCTTCCAAAACTTTCAATACCATCAATCCTTCTTCGCCGTCTGTTTTCGGTGTTTTTCTTGTCTTAACACATTCGGCAAAATGTAATAATTCTTCTTCGAGAGGTTGTTTCAACTCCAGGTTAAGAGTGACAAAGTCCATTTTTTCGGCGACAGGGATTTTTCCTTTTTCCCATTTTATCTTGTGGGGATAAATAAATAGTTTTTCCTTGCTGGTATCGTCGAAGACAACCATTTTCTCAGAGCCAACCACAACCAGTTTTTGTTCTTTGAAAGGGTGCAGCCAACTCACGAAAACGTGGCTCATAACTCCGCTCTTGAAAGCAAGTGTCGTAAGGGTTGTATCGAAGATATTTTTATTGATATACGAACCGCCATGAGCCTGTACCCTGACAGGTTCTTCTCCTCCCATTAGCATAAGAATCAATGAAATATCGTGCGGAGCAAAACTCCAAAGGACATTCTCCTCGGTTCTTAATTTACCAATATTCAATCTGTTGGAGTAAATATATCTGATTTGTCCCAGTTCGCCGCTGTCAATCATATCCTTCAGTTTTATAACAGCCGAATGGTATTGCAAGATATGACCAACCATCAATATCCTGTTTTTCTCTTTTGCAATTTTTACAAGTTCCTCTCCCTCTTCTACATGCAAGGCCAAAGGTTTTTCGACAAGGACATCTTTTCCGGCAAGAAGATATTTCTTGGTAAGCTTGTAATGAAGTTCCGCAGGAGCTGCAATTACCACACCCTCAATATCCGGATTTTCGATAATTTCCTTATCATCTTTAATAAATTTAACACCGGGAAAATCGGATTTCCTTTGCTCGGTAATTTTATCCGAGATTTCAAGAACGCAGTTCAAGACTCCGATATTTTCAAGATTTCTTAAATGATTTTTTCCCCAGTAACCGGCTCCTATCAGAGCAATATTCTTTCTATTTTGACCCATAACAACTTTCCGTAAAGGTTTTGTATAAAAATATTTTTTAAAATAATTACTAATCACTTAGTAATCAATAAATTAAAGTACAACGTATTTTATATTTAAAGGCTGCAAATATAATTAAATATTAGAACAATCAAAATATTTGAGTTTTTTTTGTTATTTTATTAACAATGACTATTCCACATC